>NZ_FXUY01000001.1:3920892-4222500 GCF_900182985.1 Pseudomonas helmanticensis
TTCGTCCCAGGTCCAGCCGGCAGGCAGGTAACCGTTGAGCGGGTCGTGGGCGCTGGTCTGGTCGGTGACCATGTCCGGGCGCACACCGCGCTTAACCAGTTCCGGAAGGATTTCTGCGGCGTTACCCAGCAGCGCGATGGAGATCGCTTTGCCTTCTTTGGTGTATTTGTCGATGCGCGCCAGGGCGTCGTCGAGATCTGTCGCTTGCTCGTCGACGTAACGGCTTTTCAGGCGGAAATCGATGCTGACTTGTTGGCATTCGATGTTCAGCGAGCATGCGCCAGCCAGGGTTGCAGCCAGAGGTTGCGCGCCGCCCATACCACCGAGACCTGCGGTCAGGACCCACTTGCCGGTGAGGTTGTCGTTGTAGTGCTGGCGACCGGCCTCAACGAAGGTTTCGTAGGTGCCTTGAACGATGCCCTGGCTGCCGATGTAGATCCAGCTGCCGGCGGTCATCTGGCCGTACATGGCCAGGCCTTTGGCGTCGAGTTCGTTGAAGTGTTCCCAGCTCGCCCAGTGCGGCACGAGGTTGGAGTTGGCGATCAGTACGCGCGGGGCGTTGCTGTGGGTTTTGAACACGCCGACCGGCTTGCCGGATTGCACCAGCAGGGTCTCGTCGTCATTCAGGTTGGTCAGGCTCTCGACGATCTTGTCGTAGCACTCCCAGTTACGCGCGGCGCGACCGATACCACCGTAAACCACCAGTTCTTTCGGGTTCTCGGCGACTTCCGGGTCGAGGTTGTTCATCAGCATGCGCAGCGGCGCTTCGGTCAGCCAGCTCTTGGCGGTCAGCTTGTTGCCACGGGCGGCACGGATTTCAACATCACGGAATTTTGTACGGTTGTTGTCAGTCACGAAAAAGACTCCTCAGCGATCAATTCAAACCAACCCTGGCAGTGGGCAAGTGGCCTGCGCGCTTCGATGCGCGACAAGCGAATCAGTGGACGCTGCGGAGAGTCTCGAGCGACTCATACGCATACGTCTTTACTTGTACATACAAGCATATGCAATCAAGCGGCCAACTTGCTGGAGAGGCGTCCAAGAAAAATCGCGGGCAGGGCTGGAGAGCGCCTGAATCAAGGGTTCAGGCGTGGATGAAATTTTTCGCGGAGAGATTTTGTGCGGTCGGGGCTTGGTTGGATGAGCGTGGTTTTGCGCCACGCTGGGGCGTTCGGTAACAAGTTGGTGCGAGGATGGAAACAGGAAGTGTGAATGCAATTGTGGCGAGGGGATTTATCCCCGTTGGGTCGCGAAGCGGCGCCATTTTTCGATTGGAAGAAGCGGGGCTGCTGCGCAGCCCAACGGGGATAAATCCCCTCGCCACAGGGGTTGTGTTCAGTTTTGGAGGAGTTCGATTACGCAGCAAGGGGCATTGGTGGATATTTCGATCAGGCCACTGTTACCGTCCAGTTGCAGGCAATCATGGCAACCGAGTTGCGAAACGCTGTCACCGACCTGAACTTCCAACAATTCACTGACACTGAACACCAACACCGTCCCCGCCGAGCTGAAGAATCGCTGCTCACCGTCCAGCCACTGCAACCGCGCGCTATAACGCTGCGGCGCATAGATCAGGTTGAAATCGCGAATCGCACCGCCAAGCAGCGTGCACGAAACCTGGCTTTCGCCACTGAAGGCAAACGGGTCGAGCGGTAACAGCGGCCGCGTATCGTCACCGTCGACACACAAGGTCATGCCATCACCCTGCAACACGGTGATCACCCGCTGATAGCCAGCGAACGTCGAAAACCCGCCCGACTCGGCGATGTCGGCAATCGACAGGCGCCAGCCAAAACCATCCAGCCCGGCACCGGCGTCACGGGTGATTTCTTCGGTGCTGCCGCCGCCGTTTTTCCACGGCATGCGCGGGTAACCCTCAGCGCGTAAAACCTTAAGTGCGCTCATTTATGGAACCGACCTTCCAGACGATGACGAGAACCCGGGTGAATCAAACGTGCAGCGGTCACCGGCTGACGCCCCGACCACGTGCGACGACGAATCAACAAGCAAGGCTCGCCCTTCTCGATCTGCAACAACTTGCACTCGGACGATTCAGCGAGGATCGCTTCGACCACGTGTTCGCCTTCGGTCAGCGGCGCGACCTGGTTCAAATAGGCGTACGGCGTTTGCAGAGTGAAGTCCTGCTTGAGGTATTCCGGGGCGACCAGCGCGTTGACGAAACGGTCTTCGATTTGCACCGGAATGTCGTTTTCGTAATGCACGATCAGCGAGTGGAACACCTTCTGCCCTTCACGCATGTCCAGCGCCAGTGCGCGCTCGGAACCGGCGGCCTCTTCTTCGAGGGTGATCACCTGGCAGGTGTGGCGATGGCCACGGGAGGCGATTTCGTCGGCGATGTTGTGCACTTCGAACAGCGCGGACTGGCTCTTCGGCTCGGCGACGAACGTGCCGACGCCTTGCATGCGCACCAACAGGCCGTCGGCGGTCATCTCGCGCAGGGCGCGGTTGATGGTCATGCGGCTGAAACCGAGTTGGTTGACCAGCTCGCTTTCGGACGGCACGCGGTAGTGCGGCGGCCAGTTTCCGCTGTCGATCTGCTGGGTGATCATCTGTTTGACGCGGGCGTACAAGGGCGCCGGACTGTCGCCCATGTTCGCGGCCAACGGGGAGACTGGAGGCGGAGTCGGCACGGTTGATCCCTGTTCTTTGGATGAAAGTGGCTAGCTTGCCGGAGTTTACCGAGCAGGCAAACGTCTGTATATGTATATACAAATAACACACGATGGGGTGCTGAACCATGTCCGCCTTCTTTGCCGAACGCGCGCTGCTGCCTAACGGATGGGCCAACAATGTACGTCTTGAGGTCAGCGCCGAGGGCCTGCTGACCCGAATCCAGGCCGATTCCACCGCAGATGGCGCCGAACGGTTGAGCGGCCCGCTGCTGCCAGGGATGCCCAATCTGCACTCCCACGCGTTCCAGCGGGCGATGGCCGGACTGGCTGAAGTGGCCGGTAATCCGAACGACAGTTTCTGGACCTGGCGCGATCTGATGTATCGGCTCGTCGGAAAAATCAGCCCGGATCAGCTCGGCGTGATCGCCCGTCAGCTGTACATCGAAATGCTCAAGGCTGGTTACACATCCGTCGCCGAATTTCACTATGTGCATCACGACAGCAACGGTCAGCCTTACGCCGATCCGGCTGAACTGGCGCTGCGCATCAGTCAGGCCGCTAGCGAAAGCGGTATCGGTCTGACCCTGCTGCCGGTGCTCTACAGCCACTCCGGTTTTGGCGGCCAGACGCCGAATGATGGCCAGCGCCGTTTCATCAACAGCACCGAAAACTACCTGAATCTGCAAGCGCGTTTGCAGCCAATGCTCGCGCAGCAAAAGGCGCAATCGCTGGGCCTGTGCTTCCACTCATTGCGCGCGGTGACGCCGCAGCAGATCAGCGAAGTGCTGGCGGCCAGCGACAAGCAATGCCCAGTGCACATTCACATCGCTGAACAGCAGAAGGAAGTCGACGACTGCCTGAGCTGGAGCGGTCGGCGTCCGCTGCAATGGCTGTACGAAAACACCGAAGTCGATCAGCGCTGGTGTCTGGTTCATGCGACCCACGCCAACCCGGAAGAAGTCACGCTGATGGCCAAGAGTCGCGCCATCGCCGGTTTGTGCCTGACCACTGAGGCGAATCTGGGCGACGGGATTTTCCCGGCAGTGGATTTCCTCGCTCAGGGCGGGCGCATGGGCATTGGTTCCGACAGCCATGTCTCGCTCAGCGTGGTGGAGGAATTGCGCTGGCTGGAATACGGCCAGCGTCTGCGTGATCAGCGGCGTAACCGTTTGTATGGCGCGGATCAGCCGATGGTCGGGCGCACGTTGTATGACGCAGCGCTGGACGGTGGTGCGCAGGCGTTGGGGCAGCCGATTGGTGCGCTAGAAGTTGGCAAGCGTGCGGACTGGATCGTGCTCGATGGCAATGATCCGTATCTGGCGACGGCGAGCGGTGACGGGATTCTGAATCGCTGGTTGTTTGCCGGTGGCGATCGGCAGGTGCGCGATGTGCTGGTCAATGGCCAGTGGGTGGTGCGCGATGGACGGCATGCTGGCGAAGAAGACAGCGCCCGCGCGTTCACCCAGGTCCTGCGCGACCTTTTAGGTTAAGAAAAGCAAAAGATCGCAGCCTTCGGCAGCCCCTACAGGGTGAGCACTTTCCCATGTAGGAGTTGCCGAAGGCTGCGATCTTTTCGCGCTTAATTCGAGGTCTTGGCCATCTGCCGATCCGACGCTCGCCAGATCAATCGCGTGGTGTCATAGCCCTGCTGACGCGCCTTGCTCAGCAGTTCTTCACGCACCACACCGTTGACGGTCGGCGTGCGTGAAAGCAGCCACAGGTACTTGCGACTCGGGTCGCCGACGATGGCGGTCTTGTAGTCATCGCTGACGTACAGCACCCAGTATTCACCTTTCGCCACACCCGGAATCAGACGCGAGAACCAGGTATCGAACTCGACCCACAACTTGTCGGTTTTGCCCGGCACTTGTGGCGAGGCCGTGCCCTTCACTTCTTCCCATTGCCATTGCGGGGTCAAGCAGCGATTGAGCACCGCGACGTTGCCGTCAGGCTTGAGGGTGTAATGCGCTTCGGATTGCGCGCAGTCGCGCTGGAAGTACATCGGCAAGCGCGCCAGTTCATACCAGGTGCCCTGATAACGTTTGAGATTGACGCTGTTGACGGTTTTCGGCGCCAACGGATCTACGCCGGAACTGGCGCAGCCGGCCAGTACCAGGCCGGCAAAAAGGACAAGCAATAAC
Organism: Pseudomonas helmanticensis; assembly: GCF_900182985.1. Lineage (NCBI taxonomy): Bacteria > Pseudomonadati > Pseudomonadota > Gammaproteobacteria > Pseudomonadales > Pseudomonadaceae > Pseudomonas > Pseudomonas helmanticensis. The sequence goes on from NZ_FXUY01000001.1 coordinate 3,925,667, forward strand.
CGCTTCATTTTTCTTCTCCGTGGGCGCGAAGCCCCGGTTTACTTCAGGCCTTGGCCGGAAAACATCAGCACTTTGTCACCGGCGTACTGCACGCTGATAAAGCTGTTCTTGTCGCCCCAGGTGCAACTGGACATGCCGAGCGCGCCCGAGCAATCAGTCGGTTTGCCGAGCAGGGTCTCGACTTCGGCCTTGGCCATGCCGGCCGAGAGCTTCGAATAGTTTTCCTGATTGACCTTGCTGCATGCGGCCAACAGCACGCAAAACGACAGAAGGGCGAGAGATCGCAGCGACATGGTGTAACTCCTGGAACGAGGGGGGATGGCATGGTGCCAACCAGAAGCTTAGAAGAGAAAACCCTCATCTGGTTCCGTGGGGCGAAGGCTATTTATTAGCCCGCCCGTCCGGCTTTTGCCGATAAATCAGACACTTTGTAGGGCTATTGAGCATTTCGTCGCATTTCGCAAAAGACGCCTAATCTTTGGCGCGCGGCGGTCGAAATAAGAGCAGCGCAAAGCCCCCGAGTGTGGCAAATTGCCGCCCTTTCTTGACCAGCCCCTTCGCGGTAGTTCATTCGATGACCAGAAACATGAAATTCAGCCACAAGATCTTGTTGGCTGCCGCCCTCGTGGTGGCCGTTGCGTTCGCCTGTTTCATTTTCTTCAACGACTATCGACAGCGCGAAGCTTTGAGCAGCAGCACCGAAGCCTCGATGCAGGAACTGGGCAGCCTGACCACCAGCAACATTCAAACATGGCTGGAAAGCCGCATTCAGTTGCTGCAATCGCTGTCGCAGCAAGTGGCTGTCGACGGCAATGCCCCGGCCAGCCTGAAACGCATCATCGACCTGCCCGCTTACACCGGCAATTTCCAGCTCAGCTACTTCGGTGGCGCCGACGGCGTGATGTTCTCGGTACCGGCCGGCAACCGCGCCCCGGATTACGATCCACGCGCCCGTGGCTGGTACAAGGCGGCCAACAGCGCGCAGCAGACCATCGTCACCGAACCGTACATCGCCGCCTCCTCGGGCAAACTGGTGATCACCGTCGCCACTCCGGTACAGCGCCAGGGCCAGATGCTCGGCGTTGCCGGTGCCGACATCGACCTGACCAGCGTCAGCGCGATCATCAACTCGCTGAACTTCGGCGGCCACGGTCATGCGTTCATCGTCAGCAGCGAGGGCAAGATCCTGATTCACCCGGACAGCAAACTGGTGCTCAAGACCCTCGCCGAGGCGTACCCGAACGGTGCACCGAAAGTCAGCCCGGGGCTGAAAGAAGTCGAGTTCGACGGCAAGACTCAGTTGATCTCCTTCACCCACGTCAACGGCGTGCCATCGGCCGACTGGTACGTGGCGCTAGTGCTCGACAAAGACACCGCGTTCGCGATGCTCAGCGAATTTCGCACCTCGGCGTTGATCGCCATGGTCATTGCCGTGGTGATCATCATCGCCCTGCTCGGCATGCTCATCCGCGTGTTGATGCAACCGCTGCTGACCATGGGCCGCGCCATGCACGACATCGCTGAAGGTGAAGGCGATCTGACCAAGCGTCTGGAGATTCACGGCAACGATGAATTCGGCGCATTGGGCACTTCGTTCAACCGCTTCGTCGAACGTATTCACACCTCGATTCGCGAAGTGTCCTCGGCCACCGGCCAGGTCAACGAAGTCGCCCTGCGCGTGGTCGCCGCGTCGAACTCGTCGATGTACAACTCCGACCAGCAAGCCACTCGCACCAACAGCGTCGCCGCCGCGATCAACCAACTCGGCGCCGCCGCGCAGGAAATCGCCCAGAACGCCGCCCTCGCCTCGCAGCATTCAAGCGATGCGCGCAGCCTCGCGGTGGACGGTCAGCAAGTGGTGGATAAAACCATCCAGGCCATGCAGCAGCTGTCGGCGAAGATCAGCGATTCGTGCGGCAACATCGAAACCCTGAACAGCAACACGGTGAACATCGGCCAGATTCTCGAAGTGATCACCAGCATTTCCCAGCAGACCAACCTGCTCGCACTCAACGCCGCGATCGAAGCGGCGCGTGCCGGCGAGGCCGGTCGTGGTTTCGCCGTGGTTGCCGATGAGGTGCGCAACCTCGCGCACCGCACTCAGGATTCGGCGCAGCAAGTGCAGAAGATGATCGAAGAGCTGCAAGTCGGCGCGCGGCAGGCGGTCAGCATCATGACCGAGAGCCAGCGCGAGAGCGAAAGCAGCGTCGGCATCGCCAACCAAGCCGGCGAACGCTTGGGCAGCGTGACCCAGCGCATCGGCGAGATCGACGGGATGAACCAGTCGGTGGCAACTGCGACCGAAGAACAGACCGCTGTGGTCGAGTCGATCAACGTCGATATCAACGAGATCAACACACTGAATCAGGAAGGTGTGGAGAACTTGCAGGCGACGTTGCGCGCGTGCTCGGATCTGGAGCAGCAGGCGGCGCGCCTGAAGCAATTGGTCGGTAGTTTCCGCATTTAAGCGGTGCTGGATCTGTCGCCTTCGCGAGCAAGCTCGGCTCCTACAGTGGTTCTGTATCGCTCACAGATATCCTGTAGGAGCCGAGCTTGCTCGCGAAGGCGACATCAGCGACGAAGGAATGTGGAAATTGGAACACGTTGGTCACCTCGCACTGACGCTGGACTGAATTAGGACTAAACTCAGTCCTGTTCAATTTGACGGGGTTCAATCATGAAGCTTTCATCACAAATCAAACCGATCAGTTACCTGAAAAGCCACACGGCCGAAATCGTCAAATCCATCACAGAAAGCCGCGAGCCGCTGGTAATCACTCAAAACGGTGAAGCCAAGCTAGTGGTTATGGATGTGAAAAGCTTTGAAGAGCAAGAAGGCACGATGGCTTTGTTGAAACTGTTGGCGATGGGTAATCGGGAGATTGAGGAAGGCAAGTTCAGTGATGCTGAAGATGTCTTTGCCGAACTGGACAAGGCCGATCATCAATGAGTTTAAAGGTCGTTATTCTCCAGTCCGCACAAGCAGATCTCAAAGAACTTCGCACCTACCTCGTCAGACAGTTCTCAAGCCAAATTTGGCAAAGCACTTATGCCGATCTCAAGACTGCAATTTTTGGTCTCGCAGATCTGCCTTATTCAGGATCAATCCCCGAAGAAATCGAAAAGCTCAATCTCTGCCAATACCGCCAGATTGTTTTGGGAATGAACCGGATTATTTATGAGGTGCGAGAAAAAACCGTTTTCATCCATATCATTGTCGATACGCGAAAAAGCCTGCCGGCCCTGTTGATGAAACGGCTTCTACGAGGCAACCCTTGATTTAGAACCGTGACCCAGGCTGACCGAGAAACACCAACTCCTCAGCCGTAGACTCGCGCCCCAACACCGCATTGCGATGCGGAAACCGGCCAAACCGCGCGATCACCTGCTGATGCCGCTCGGCATAATCCAGATTATCCGCAAACACCGCCCGCTCAGATTCCGGCTGTTCAGCCACCAGTTCGATAAACCGGGAAATCGCCTCGTTCTGCACCGCGAGGTTTTCGCAGTGTTCGAACACCAGATAAATGAATACGCGCTGAATCGGCCTCAACTGCCGATCAAAGTCCGCAGCAATGCCTTGGGCGACGAGTTTCTGCGCGCGCAGATCACCGGAAAACGCTTTGGGAGTGTCGCGAAAGATCATTCGCGGCAGTTGATCAAGCAGTAACACCAGCGCCAGCCAACCTTCGGGACATTGCGTCCACTCGGTCAATTCGCCAGCCAGGGCCTGATCGACAAAGACCCCGAAACGCGTCTGCGCTTCGAGGTCTTGGCTGTCTCGCTTACCGAACCACAACTTGCCCTTGTCAGCCGATATCTCGTCGGGGGATTCGGCGTGTCCGAACCACCAATCGAGCAACGGCTGCCAGGGCGCGGTCATGGTTTATTCCTTGTGGTAGGCCGTAGCGCGTGCGACTTCTTCTTTCGAACCGAGGAATACCGCTACACGCTGGTGCAGGCCTTCCGGCTGGATGTCGAGAATGCGCTGGTGACCGTCGGTGGACGCGCCGCCCGCTTGTTCCACCAGGAACGACATCGGGTTGGCTTCATACATCAGACGCAGTTTGCCTGGCTTGGATGGCTCACGGCTGTCGCGCGGGTACATGAACAGACCGCCACGGGTCAGGATTCGGTGTACGTCGGCAACCATCGCCGCGACCCAACGCATGTTGTAGTTCTTTTTCAGCGGACCTTCTTCACCGGCCAGCAGCTCGCCCACGTAGCGTTGTACCGGGGCTTCCCAGTGACGCTGGTTAGACATGTTGATGGCGAATTCCTGGGTCGATTCAGGAATGGTGATGTTTTCGTGAGTCAGCACGAAGCTGCCCATTTCACGGTCCAGGGTGAAACCTTTGACGCCGTCGCCCAAGGTCAGGATCAGCATGGTTTGCGGGCCGTAGATCGCGTAACCGGCGGCAACCTGTTGGGTGCCTGGCTGCAGGAACGCTTTCTCGTTCAGCGGCTCGTTCTGGCTCAGGTATTCGTTCGGGCAACGCAATACCGAGAAGATGGTGCCGACCGGGGCGTTGATGTCGATGTTCGACGAACCGTCCAGTGGGTCGAATACCAGCAGGTACGCGCCTTTCGGGTATTTGCCCGGGATCTGGTAGGCATTGTCCATTTCTTCGGACGCCATGCCGGCCAGGTGACCGCCCCATTCGTTGGCTTCGAGCAGGATCTCGTTGGAGATCACGTCGAGCTTCTTCTGCACTTCGCCCTGAACGTTTTCGGTGCCCATGCTGCCCAGAACACCACCCAGGGCGCCTTTGGACACGGCGTGGTTGATCTCCTTGCAGGCACGCGCCACCACTTCGATCAGGAAACGCAGATCGGCAGGAGTGTTATTGCTGCGGGTCTGCTCAATCAAATAGCGACTCAGGGTAACGCGGGACATGGACGGCTCCGGTGGAATGGGGGGCTAAAAACCCGCGCAGTTTACAGGGAGTCTGAAAACGTAGCGAGCGAAGACGCCCGGTAACGTGCGTTGGGGTGTAATTGCCTGCATGAGACGTGATTGTCGGTGGAGAGTTCAGGTAGCGGGTTTAGCGTAGACCGGTTCGGGACGGGTGGTGCAGGGTACGCGCGACAGTTTATGGATTTTTGTTGTTTTGGAAAACGCTATCGCGAGCAGGCTCACTCCTACAGTTGACGGTATTCCAACTGAAGAAATGTGATCCCCTGTAGGAGTGAGCCTGCTCGCGATCGGGTGCGCAGCACCCGCCTTTTCAGGAATTGGCAGGAGGCTTACGCAACAAGCTAAACGCCATCGCCCCGAGAAAAACCACACTCAACAACAGCACTGCCCACAACCCGATCTTCTTCCAATTGGTCTCAGCCACCGCTGCCGTGATCGCCGTCGAAGTCTGCGTAGCCACCACCTCACCCTGCACCGCAGCCTTGCCCAACGTCGCCAGTTTCTCCGGTTTGAAATCCGGGATCAGCGTCGTCAACGGCAGATTCGCCGTCTTCACACTCGCATTGCCCAACGCCAGACTGTACGGCCCATCGCCCCGCGCAAGGAATATCACCTGCGTCGCCCGCACCGCATATTTCACGCTCGGCGCCTGCTCACCGAGACCGCCGCCGCGCTCATCCACTGTCAGCTTCAACTGCTGCACGGTCTGCCCATAGAGCTGCAATTCGTTCTGCACCACGTCCTCGCCATTCTGGGTCAGGCGATAGAGCAAACCATTGCTCAGCGGTTGCCACGGCAGACTGCTTTCGCGTCGCCCCGCCAGGGTCACTGGCGCCAGACTGTTCGGCTGTTTCAGTTCAACCTGCACCCGCTCGACGTTCAGTCCCATCGGCAATTGCCAGGTGTATTCCCCGGACTTGGCGCTGCTGCCGGCCAATGCCTGCGACCAGACCAACGGCAGCGGAAGATTGCGCGGGTCGCTGCTTTTCAGCTGTGCCGCCGTGAGGATCGGCGCCGAAGTCGGCGACTCCCACAGCAAGCGCACATAGCGCGCCGATTGCCCCGGCAACGTCACCTCATGCTGCTCGATACGTTCATCAGAAAAAGTCAGCCGTGCAACCTGACCTTCGCCCCACGGTTGCCAATGCTGCAAGTCATCGCTGGCTTCGATGCTGAAGCGCTGAAAGCCGTCGCGCTCGCTGGTCCAGTCGAGGATCAATTGCTGCAACGGCGCCTTGATCGCGCTGGCATCGAGCAGCCAGCCGCGCAACACTTCTTCACCCGCCTCCAACTGGCTGGACGGTTGCACTTCTACCAGCGTGCCGTTGGTGGTCGATTGCACGCGCACATTCGGCGCGCGCTCACTGGCATCGGCGGCGTTGTACAGCGGGAACCATTTCACCTCGTGCAACTGGCCATCGTCGCGGGTCTGCGCCGACTCGCGCGCCAGGGCGTAAGCCTGCGGTTCGCCAGCGGCATTGAACACGCGCAGATCACTGAGATCGGTCTGGCGCGCCTGCAATTGCACGTTCAGCGGCAATTCGAGGCGGTACCACGGGCCGTTGCCGCTGACCGCCAGCGGCACCTGCGTGGCAAAGTCCGCCGGTTTTTCCTGGGCGCTGGCCGCCAGCATCACGCCCAACGCCAACCAACCCGGATTTCGCATGCGACTCAAGATGAAACTCCTTCGGTGTCCGGGGCCGGTTTGTCCGCCACCGGCTCAGCCTCGACGCGTTTGGGCGGCAGTGGCGCGAAATAACCGACCACCAGCAGCAACACGCCAACGCCGATAAACGAGACGATCCGGGCGAGGCCGCCACGGTTGCTCAGTTCGACAAAAATCAGTTTGGCCACCACCAGCGCAATCAGCGCTGCGCCGATCAGCCAGACTTCGCGGCGATGGCGCAGATGTCCGCCGATCATCAGCCCGAGCGCCATTAGCGTCCAGACGATCGACAACCCGGCCTGCACCAGCATCGAGGCGAGCAGCGTATCCAGTTCGAACGGAATCCCCGCCCAATGGTGCGCGGCGCGGGTGACCAGCGCAGTACAGAAGGCGAACAACGAAACCCCGGCGATCAGTTGCGTGGCGTAATCGGCATAGTCCTGACGAATCGACAATTGCGAAATCGCACTGCGCGACCACACGTAAACGCCGAACAGTGCGAACAGCAAGCCCAACTCCAACGGGTTAAGCAGCGGCACGTACGGCAACGGTTCGGCGTTGCCATCGCTGACGCCATTCGCCAGCCAGAACCACGCGAGCATCAGCACCGCCAACGGCACGGCGGCGTAGAAGCGGTACTCGCGGGCAAACGCAGCAACTGGCCACGGCCAGGTGCGCGGGGCCGCCGCCAGCAGCAGATACAGACTCGGCAGAATCGCCCAACCCAGCCAGCGCCAAGCGTTGTATTGCTCGGACAACAGCAGCAGGCCGTAACGCAATTCCAGCGCCAGCACGCCGATCAGCAGCCAGCAGCCGAGTACATGCGCCGTGCTCAAGGCCCGCGCGGGCAACATCGGCGCCAAGCGTCGCAGACTGAAGAAATGCACGGCGAATACCGCCGCCCACGCCAGCCAACCGAAATCCGCCGCCGGGTGATAACGCGAATGCCACGCGCCGATCAGGATCAATCCAGCCGCCGGAATCAGCAACGTGCAGAGCAATCCCAGCGCCGGCCATTTCAGGCGTAGCGACAGCAGCGTCCACAGCGCCACGCTCACAGCGGCCACCAGCAGCAATAACGTGCCTTGCAGATTAGGCGAGGCAAAACGCAGTACTTCACTCACCCACGCCAGCGTCCACCAACCGGCGCCCCACACCAGTAACACTTCGGACAGGCGCTGCAAACTCAACGCATCAAATGCCGAGGCGTGATTGCCCAGTTGCAGGCGCCACGCTCCGATCATTGCCGCCAGACCCAACACCAGCGGCGTCCAGAATCCGCCATGCGCCAACGGTTTCAGACCTTCGCTGGACAACGGCCCGAGAAGCTCGGGACCGGCAAACAAAAACGCCGCGCCGCCAATCACCTGCAACAGCAGACCGAAGACAAAACTCACACGCTGCTTGAGGTACAGGCTCAGCCAGATGATCAGCAGACCACTCGCCGCCCACACCGCGCTCGCGGTTTGCCACGGCAGCACGAACAGCACCGCCAGATTGATCAGCACCAGACCGGCCAGCAGCACCACCGACAGACCGCGCAACAGGCGCACGTCGTTGCGCACCATTTCATCGCGCGCCGCCAGCAGCATGCCGGCGATCAACGCCAGACCGATCAACGAAGCACTGAGCAAACCGCTCCAGCCGGCGCTGAACACCGCTGCCGAATCCTGCCCCGCGCCTTGCAGACGCAACAGGAACAACGCGCCGCCCAGCAACTGCACGGCAAATGCGCTGAACAGGAACGTGCGCGACTGAATCCGCAGGCCGACAAACAATGTCGCCAACCCGGCCAGCGCCCAACTGATCGCCGTGCCTTGCGTGAAGAAAAACAGCGGCGCCAGCAGGTAAAGGAAGGTCAGGCCCAAGCCCGCCAACACCGGCAAACCTTGGCGCTCCCATGGCGAGGTCTGTTGCGGCGCAGCTTTGCGCACCTGGTAGAAACTGAACAGCAACGCGACGCCAAGCATCAGTGCACCCAGCGCAGCACCGTCGAGCAAACTGCTTTCGCCGACGCGCAATTGACTGAGGAACGCCAATGCCGAGCCCAGTTGCAGCAGCAAGGCGAACGCCCGGGCGAACGGCCGCTGCTGACGCAAACCGAGCCAGAGAATCCCCGCGCCTTCCACCGCCCACGCCGCCGACGTCCAGCGTGCATCCAGCCCCAGCGGAATCGCCAGACTGGCGAAAATCACCCCGAGCGCGAGACAGGTTTCACCCAGAAGCAGCGCGCGACCGCCCATCAACACCTTGGCCAGCGCCATGTAGATCATGCCCAGCGCGAGCGCACTGAACGCGGCGGCAAATTCCAGATGCTGCACCAGCGCGAACTGCAAACCGAAGCCAATAATCGGCGGGCCGAACAACAGGGTGCCGTCGACGTAATCGCCCTTGCGCGCCGACCAGTGCAGCAGTGCCTCACGGTCGCCATTCGCCGGGGCGTCGGGTATGTCGAGCAGTTTGCGTCGAGCGAACAACAGGCCGATGGCGAGGTACATCAGGAAAAACAGAATCAGAAACGGCTCGGTGCTCCACAGCAACTCTGGTGCATACGAACGCAGGCCCCAGGCGAAACCGATGCCGAAGGTGCCGACGAAACCGATCAGGTTGAGCAGACGCCAGGCCTTGAACCAGGCAATCGCGAGGATACCGGCATTGAGCAAGGCGAAATAACTGAACAGCGCGACGTGGTTGCCGGCACCGGTCGAAGTGAGGATCGGTGCGGCGAATCCGCCCAATGCGGCCACCGCCGCCAACGCAAGCGAGTCCTGGGTGATGGCGAGAATCGCCGAGAACACCGTCACCGCGACCAGCAAGCCCAGCGCGGCAGAGGGATCGAGCAACGGATGCAGGCGCATCGCCGCAAACACCGTCAGGTACAGCACCGCAATCCCGGTGCCTTGCAGCATCAGCGCATAACTGCTGTTGCGCTGCCGCAGCCACCAGCCCAGCGCGAGCAACGCCAGGGCTGCGGCCGCTACACCGGCGTAACGCAATTCGATCGGCACGACCATGCCTTCAGTGGCGTAGCGCAGCAGAAACGCCAGCCCAAAGAACAGCAACACCACGCCGACACGCAGCACGGTGTTGCCGCCAAACAGCCAGTTGCGCGCAGCGCTGATGCCGCGTTCGATGAAGTTCGGGCGACGCGGTTCGTCGGGAATCGAGGGTTCAGGGGTAACAGCGTCGAGGCGCCAGACATCGGCAGGCAGCGGTTGGCTGGTTTCGCTGGCGACGGCGGAAATCGGTTCAAGTTCAGGTGGCAGCTCCCAGACCAATTCGGCGGCTGGGGCCTCTTCGACGGCTTTGGACGGTTCGGCGACTGGCTCGGTAACCGGCGCCGTACTCGGCGAAGGCACCGCATGAGAAGGCGAACCTTCCAGCACAAACAGACGCTGCGCGACGCCCTGCAGGGCTTCCTTCGCCTGTTCGAATTGTCGTTGCTGCTCCGCCATCTGCGAGCCAAGCCGCGCGATACGGATCGTCTGCCCGATCGCCAGCCCCAGCAACGCGCCCAACAGCGCATCGCTGAACGACTCGTCGAGCAGCCAGCCGAGCACCAGCCCGATCAACATGAACATCCATTGCATGGTCGATATCCCTAAGCGCGAAGGCCAATCCGGGAAGATTAGCGCAGCCTGACCCAAAAAGATCGCAGCCTGCGGCAGCTCCTACAGGGTTATGCGAACACCTGTGTAGGAGCTGCCGAAGGCTGCGATCTTTTCCGGCGCGCGATTATATCGAGCCGAGCGAAAAGTTACTCCAGCGCTTTCCAGATATCCGTGGCGTACTCGCGAATCGTCCGGTCCGAGGAGAACCAGCCCATCCGCGCCGTGTTGAGTACTGCCGAACGCCACCAGTTATTGGCGTCGTGCCAGTGCGCTTCAACGCGCTTCTGCGCTTCCCAGTAGGAATCGAAGTCAGCACAGACCAGAAAGCGGTCGTAATCCACCAGCGAATCGATCAGACCGGTATAACGCGAGGTGTCATCCGGCGAGAACACCCCGCCGCGAATCGCCTGCAATACATCGTTCAATCGATGGGAGGCGGCAATGTCTGGCAAGGCGCTGAACTCGTGATTCTGTTTGCGCGCTTCCACTTGCTGCGCACTGAGGCCAAAGATGAACATGTGTTCAACGCCGATACGCTCAGCCATTTCCACGTTGGCGCCGTCCAGCGTGCCGATGGTCAACGCACCGTTAAGGCCGAACTTCATGTTACTGGTGCCCGAAGCCTCGAATCCGGCGGTGGAGATCTGCTCGGACAAGTCCGCCGCCGGAATGATGCTCTCCGCCAGGCTGACGTTGTAGTTGGGCAGAAACACCACTTTCAACAAGCCGCGCACCGTCGGGTCGTTGTTCACGACGCGGGCGATGTCATTGCTCAACTTGATGATCAGTTTGGCCTGGTGATAACTCGCCGCCGCTTTACCGGCGAAGATTTTCACCCGTGGCACCCAGTCGACTTCCGGCTCGGCGCGAATTGCCTGATACAGCGCCACGGTGTGTAGCAGGTTGAGCAACTGGCGTTTGTATTCGTGAATCCGTTTGACCTGCACATCGAACATCGCCGCCGGGTTGACCGCAATGCCCAGCCGTTCGTGAATCAGATAGGCCAAGGCTTTTTTGCTGTGCAGGCGCTGTTCGGCGAAGGCTTTGCGGAACGCGGTTTTCTCGGCAAAAGGCTCTAGGTCGATCAAACGTTCTTCCGCGTTATCGAGTAGGTCCGGGCCCAGTGCATCGACCAGCATCGAGGTCAATTCCGGGTTGGCCTGATACAGCCAGCGGCGGAAGGTAATGCCGTTGGTTTTGTTGTTGATCCGCTCTGGATACAGCTTGTGCAGTTCGGCGAACACGGTTTTGCGCATCAGTTGCGTGTGCAATCCGGACACGCCGTTGACGCTGTGCGAACCAAGGAACGCGAGGTTGCCCATACGCACCCGGCGACCGTTGTCTTCTTCAATCAGCGACACCGCGCGCAGCACGTCGAAATCGTGAATGCCCTTGGCCCGCAGCGAATCGATGTGCTGTGCGTTGATCAGGTAAATGATCTGCATGTGTCGCGGCAGCATGCGTTCCATCAGACCCACCGGCCAGGTTTCCAGCGCTTCCGGCAACAGCGTGTGGTTGGTGTACGACAGCGTGTCGACGGTCACTTGCCACGCCGCATCCCACGCCACGTCGTAGACATCGACCAATTGACGCATCAATTCGGCGACAGCAATCGAGGGGTGAGTATCGTTGAGCTGGATCGCCGCATGATCGCCGAGGGTCAGCACCGAGGTGTGCATGTTGCGGTGACGACGGAGCAAGTCCTGCAGGGAGGCGGCGACGAAGAAGTATTCCTGTCGCAGGCGCAGCTCTTGCCCCGCTTCGGTGCTGTCCGCCGGGTAAAGCACGCGGGAGATACTTTCGGCGCGCGCCACTTCGGCGACCGCGCCCAAGTGGTCACCGGCGTTGAAGCGCTCAAGGTGCAAATCTTCCATGGCGCGGGCACGCCACAGACGCAAGGTGTTGACGCTCGCCCCGCGCCAGCCGACCACCGGCGTATCGTAGGCAATCGCGCGGACGGTTTCTGCCGGCGACCAGACTTGTTTGGATTTGCCGCTGACATCGGTGACGGTTTCAACGCTGCCGCCGAAGCCGATGGAGTAGACGACTTCCGGCCGTTCGAACTCCCATGGGTTGCCGAAATCCAGCCAGTGTTCGGTCTGCTCCTGCTGCCAGCCATCGACAATGGCCTGGCGGAACAAACCGTGTTCATAACGAATGCCATAACCGTGGCCGGCGATGCCGAGGGTCGACATGCTTTCCATGAAGCATGCGGCCAAGCGACCAAGGCCGCCGTTGCCAAGCGCCGCATCGGGCTCCAGCAATCGGATGCGCTCCAGATCGACACCGAGTTCGGTCAGCGCTTCACGGGCAACGTCGAGCAGGCCGAGGTTGCTCAGGCTGTCGTAGAGCAAACGGCCGATAAGGAATTCCAGCGAGAGGTAATACACCCGCTTCTGGCCTTTGCGGTAGATCTGCCGGGTGTGGTCCATCCAGTGTTCGACCATGTGATCACGCGCGGCCAGTGCGATGGCTTCGAACCAGTCATGGTCGAAGGCGTGATCGGGGTCTTTGCCCACCGCGTAGGTGAGTTTGGTCAGGACGGCGTCGCGGAATGCGGCCACCTCTGCTTCGCGAACTAGTGGTTCTTGAGTCATCGATAGGACCTCGAGCGAGCGGGGAATTGTCTGAGCCTAGACGGTCTGACCGACGGTAGCGGCTCTGGTTCGGCAGTTTTTCCCGAGACTGTGAGATAGCCCGGCATTACCTTGTCGAGTGAGCTAATGAATGCAGGGGCCGTGCCGAATTGTCCGGCAATGTGCCTGCACGCAGAAAAAATCTGGCGAAAGGTTGTTCAAAAATCCACCAGTCCCGGTATGATCGCGCGCCCTGATGCACACACGCCTGGTAACTCCCGATGATGAAGCCCAACCTGATTGCTGCCGCCGAGATCGATCGTCTCGATACGTGGGCAAAATACTCAGCCCCGATGTGCGGTTCCTGCGTATCCAGCTGCTGCACGCTGCCGGTTGAGGTGAAGATCAAGGATCTGGTGCGCATCGGTGTGGTCGACGAATTCGAACTCGGTGACCCGCCGAAGAACATCGCCAAGCGTTTGCAGAAGGAAGGCCTGGTCGAGCGTTTCAACCAGAAGTCGGGCATCTTCACCCTGCAGCGCATGAGCAACAACGATTGCTACTACCTGGATCGTAAGAGCCGCCTGTGCACCATTTATGACAAGCGCCCGGATACCTGCCGCAATCACCCGAAGATCGGGCCGCGTCCGGGGTATTGCGCGTACAAGCCGAAGGAAGTGGTGCGCGAACAGAATTTCCGGGCGATCGAGAAGTTTTAAAAGCTTACCCTCACCCAGCCCTCTCCCGGAGGGAAAGCCGACCGAGGTGTCTGGCGCCATACATCGACCTGAAACACCCAGTCGAATATGGATTCGGTTGAGCCCCACCAAATCGATTTTGGATTCAGCAGAATTCTTTCAAGTCAATGTATCCCCTGAGCATCCCCCATTCAGTCCCCTCTCCCTCCGGGAGAGGGCTAGGGTGAGGGGCTCTTGATCTTCAAGGCCCAATCTGCACATTCCCCCAGACAAACAAAAACGCCCCCGGTCTCTCGACCGGGGGCGTTTTCATTCAGCCGGAACTAATGACTCAGTTCTTGGCTTTCTTGGCAGCGCGGGTACGCTCGCTTTCGTCCAGGATCTTCTTGCGAAGACGGATGGACTTAGGAGTTACTTCGCACAGCTCGTCTTCCTGGATGTATTCCAGAGCCTGTTCCAGAGTGAACTTCACTGGTGGAACCAGAGCGATGGTTTCGTCTTTACCCGAAGCACGCATGTTGTCGAGCTTCTTACCCTTGGTAGGGTTAACGCCCAGGTCGTTGTCGCGGCTGTTCTGACCAACGATTTGACCGTTGTAGATCTCCTGGCCGTGTTCTACGAACAGTTTGCCACGAGCCTGCAGGGTTTCCAGCGAGTAGGTCAGTGCCTTGCCGGTTTCAACCGAAACCAGAACGCCGTTCTGACGGCCGGACATGTGGCCCGACTTGACGGTGTCGTAACGATCGAAGATCGAGGTCAGGATGCCAGCACCGTTGGTCAGGGTCAGGAACTGGTTACGGAAACCAATCAGACCGCGAGCAGGGATGTTGTATTCCAGACGAACACGGCCCTTGCCATCCGGCACCATGTTGCTCAGGTCACCTTTACGCAGACCCATCTCTTCCATGACCTTGCCCTGAGCTTCTTCAGGGATGTCGATGGTCACGTTTTCAAACGGTTCCTGCTTGACGCCGTCAACTTCACGGATGATCACTTCCGGACGACCCAGAGCGATTTCGAAGCCTTCGCGACGCATGGTTTCGATCAGTACCGAGAGGTGCAGCTCACCACGGCCGGAAACCTTGAACTTGTCAGCGGTGTCGCCTTCTTCAACGCGCAGTGCAACGTTGTACAGCAGCTCTTTGTCCAGACGGTCCTTGATGTTACGGGACGTCACGAACTTGCCTTCTTTACCGCAGAATGGCGAGTCGTTTACCTGGAAGGTCATCGAAACGGTTGGCTCGTCAACGGTCAGAGGCTTCATCGCCTCGACGGTGTCCGGGTGGCACAGGGTGTCGGAGATGAACAGCGAGTCCATACCGCTGATGCAAACGATATCGCCTGCTGCAGCTTCTTCAACGTCAACGCGGTGCAGACCGTGGTGACCCATCAGTTTCAGGATACGACCGTTGCGACGCTTGCCGTCGGCACCGATAGCCACAACCGGGGTGTTCGGCTTGACGCGGCCACGAGCGATACGGCCAACGCCGATAACACCCAGGAAGCTGTTGTAGTCCAGAGCGGAGATCTGCATCTGGAATGCGCCGTCACGGTCAACAGCCGGAGCCGGAACGTGGTCGACTACCGCTTGGTACAGCGGGGTCATGTCTTCAGCCATGTCGGTGTGATCAAGACCGGCAATGCCGTTCAGGGCCGAGGCGTAAACAACCTGGAAGTCCAGTTGTTCTTCGGTAGCACCGAGGTTGTCGAACAGGTCGAAGATCTGGTCCAGAACCCAGTCCGGACGCGCGCCTGGACGGTCAACCTTGTTGATTACCACGATTGGACGCAGGCCGGCTTCGAAAGCCTTCTTGGTCACGAAACGGGTTTGCGGCATAGGGCCGTCTTGAGCGTCAACCAGCAGCAGAACGGAGTCAACCATCGACATTACGCGTTCAACTTCGCCGCCGAAGTCGGCGTGGCCCGGGGTGTCCACGATGTTGATGTGGTAGCCGTTCCAGTTGATGGCGGTGTTTTTCGCCAGAATGGTAATACCGCGCTCTTTTTCCTGGTCGTTGGAGTCCATCACGCGCTCGTCGTTGAGCTCGTTGCGCTCCAGAGTGCCGGATTGACGCAGGAGTTTGTCTACCAGGGTGGTTTTACCATGGTCAACGTGGGCAATGATGGCGATGTTGCGTAGATTTTCGATCACTTGTGTATCTCGATCAGAGGATTCGGTTTGCTGACAAGTCTTGGCAGCGATTAGCAGTAGTGTCCGGCATGGCCGTTACAGCTTGACGGCGGTGTCGGGGGGCCGGTGACGCAGGCCACAGGCAAACAGCCCCGGGCACTTAGCTCGGTCGATAAACGCGCACATTGGCATGCCCCTCACTGAGCAAATGGTGAGCATGCAGGCGACTCATCACGCCTTTGTCGCAATACAGCAGGTACTGGCGAGTCGGATCCAGCTCCTTGAAACGAGCGTTCACTGCGTAGAACGGCATCGTCTGTACTTCTACGCCAGCGAGTTCCAGCGGCTCATCCTCGGCGGCATCCGGGTGACGGATGTCGATCACGATCTGGCCGGCCAGTGCTTCGCTGACTTCTTCAATCTGTACGTCCTGGCCCAATTCGTCGATCACCCGATCGATCGGCACCAGTTTGGCGTTTTCGAGCGCACGCTCGAGGACTGCCATGTCGAATTCTTTCTCTTCGTGTTCAACGCGACCGCGTTTGGCGGCGGTCTTCGGATTGACCGAAATGACCCCGCAGTATTCCGGCATGTGCCGGGCGAAATCGGCGGTGCCGATCTCGTTGGCGGTGTCGATGATGTCCTGCTTGTGCGCCACGATCAGCGGACGCAGGACCAGCTTGTCGGTCACGCAGTCGATCACCGACAGGTTCGGCAGCGTCTGGCTCGACACCTGGGAGATCGCCTCGCCGGTGACCAGCGCCTCGATCTGCAGGCGGTCGGCGATGTTGGAGGCCGCGCGCAACATCATACGCTTCAATACGACGCCCATATGACTGTTATCGACTTTGCCGAGAATTTCGCCCAACACTTCTTCGAACGGAACACTGACAAATAGCACGCGTTGCGAGCTGCCGTACTTCTTCCAGATGAAATGCGCGACTTCCATCACGCCCAATTCGTGGGCTCGACCGCCCAGATTGAAGAAGCAGAAGTGCGTCATCAGGCCGCGACGAATGATCTGGTAAGCCGCAACGGTCGAGTCAAAGCCGCCGGACATCAATACCAGCGTCTGCTCCAACGCACCAAGCGGGTAACCGCCGATGCCGTTGTGCTGGCTGTGGATCACAAACAACCGTTTGTCGCGAACTTCGATACGGACTTCGATTTCCGGCGCTTTCAGGTCGATACCGGCGGCACCGCACTCACGGCGCAGCTTGCTGCCGACGTATTTTTCGACGTCCATCGAGCTGAACGTATGCTTGCCGGCACGCTTGCAGCGTACCGAGAAAATCTTCCCGGCCAGTGCAGCGCCGTAGTGCTCTTTGCACTTCTCGGTGATGTCGTCGAAATCGCCCAGCGGGTACTCGTCGATCTGCAGGAAGTGCGCGATGCCCGGCATGCAGGTCAGGCGCTCACCCATCTCTTTCAAGGCTTTGGCGTCGGTAATGCGGGTTTCCAGCTCGAGATTGTCCCACACACCGTTCACCACCACGGCCGGGTCCAGGTCGCGGAGCACGGTGCGGATGTTCTTGGCCAGCTGGCGGATGAATTTCGTCCGGACAGGTCGGCTTTTGATGGTGATCTCGGGGAAGACTTTTACGATTAGTTTCATGAAAACAGCGCGCGAACGGCCAGCCGAAAAAGGGGGGCGCGGATTATAGCGGAAATTGCTCAAGGTTTAACCAGTTAATGTGCAGAAGGTTTTGCGCGCACCAAAACGGGTCATTTTTGCTCGGAGACGCTACATTAGAGGGCGAGATTTTCTGCATTCAGGCACTTTGCACCTTAATAAGCGTGAAATTGGGGCAAAAAACCCATGCTGGGGCACTGGCATGCAATTTGCTCCCTTGTGAGGCAGGTTGCCTTGGCAGAGTATTCGCGCCGGCATCACCCAAATTCAAGGGCATCCACTACCAAGCCCGAAGCCACCCGGAGGACATATGTCGAAGACGGTTCAACTCATCAAAGATCATGACGTCAAGTGGATTGATCTGCGCTTCACGGACACCAAAGGCACTCAGCACCACGTGACCATGCCGGCTCGCGATGCTTTGGACGACGACTTCTTCGAAGTCGGCAAGATGTTCGACGGTTCCTCCATCGCTGGCTGGAAAGGCATCGAAGCCTCCGACATGATCCTGATGCCGGTTGACGAAACTGCCGTTCTCGACCCGTTCACCGAAGACGCCACCCTGATCCTGGTGTGCGACATCATCGAACCTTCGAGCATGCAAGGCTACGATCGCGACCCACGTGCGATCGCCAAGCGCGCCGAAGAACACCTGAAAGCCACCGGTATCGGTGACACCGTGTTCGCCGGTCCAGAGCCAGAATTCTTCATCTTTGACTCGGTAAAATTCAAGTCGGACATCTCCGGCTCGATGTTCAAGATCTACTCCGAACAAGGTTCGTGGATGTCCGACCAGGACATCGAAGGCGGCAACAAGGGTCACCGTCCAGGCGTCAAAGGCGGCTACTTCCCGGTTCCACCGTTCGACCACGACCACGAAATCCGTACCTCCATGTGCAACGCGCTGGAAGAAATGGGCCTGACCGTCGAAGTTCACCACCACGAAGTGGCGACTGCCGGCCAGAACGAAATCGGCGTCAAGTTCAACACCCTGGTGAAGAAAGCCGACGAAACCCAAACCCTGAAGTACGTTGTGCACAACGTTGCTGATGCATACGGCCGCACCGCGACCTTCATGCCGAAGCCACTGTACGGCGACAACGGTTCGGGCATGCACGTACACATGTCGATCTGGAAGGACGGCAAGAACACCTTCGCAGGTGAAGGCTATGCCGGCCTGTCCGATACCGCTCTGTACTTCATCGGAGGCATCATCAAACACGGTAAGGCCCTGAACGGCTTCACCAACCCGGCGACCAACTCCTACAAGCGTCTGGTACCAGGCTTCGAAGCTCCGGTAATGCTGGCCTACTCGGCTCGCAACCGTTCCGCTTCGATCCGTATTCCTTACGTGTCGAGCCCGAAAGCCCGCCGTATCGAAGCACGCTTCCCGGATCCGGCTGCCAACCCGTACCTGGCCTTCGCAGCACTGCTGATGGCCGGCCTGGACGGTATCCAGAACAAGATCCACCCAGGCGACGCTGCCGACAAAAACCTGTACGACCTGCCGCCTGAAGAGGCGAAAGAGATTCCACAAGTTTGCGGCAGCCTGAAAGAAGCCCTGGAAGAGCTGGACAAGGGCCGCGCGTTCCTGACCAAGGGCGGCGTATTCTCCGACGACTTCATTGACGCTTACATCGCGCTGAAATCGGAAGAAGAAATCAAGGTTCGCACCTTCGTACACCCACTGGAATATGAGCTGTACTACAGCTGCTGATCCGGTAGCGCCGCGTTTCTCGGCGTGAGTGAAAGAGGCCTCCTTCGGGAGGCCTTTTTTATTGCAGATCAAAAGATCGCAGCCTTCGGCAGCTCCTACATCTACCCCTGTAGGAGCTGCCGAAGGCTGCGATCTTTTGGCTGATCATTCCCACGCAGAACGTGGGAACGATCGATTGTGGTGTCTGAATGATCTCTGGATGTGTGCAGGGTTGGGCCAACCGCCGCGTCTGTCCTATGCTGCACTCCATCGTTTTCAATTCCGGTCGATGTCATGGGTCGCACCTTTCTCTACATTCTGCTGCTGATCGCCCTGCCCGCCGTCGCGCAGATCTACAAGTACACCGATGCCAACGGCAACACGGTGTACAGCGATCACTCGCCGGACGGAGTGCAGGCGCAACCGGTGGAGTTGCCGCCGCTCAATCGCGTCGAACCGCAAGCACCCAGCGCACCACCCGCGCCCGAAACCGATAATCGGCAGCCCGCGCGCAACGCCTACGACATTCTTGAACTGGCCGGCCTGCCCAACGAAGAAGCCCTACGCGCCAACAACGGCACCTTCACCGTCAATGTACTGATCAAGCCCCGCCTGCAGTCGCCGCATCAATTGAGGCTGGTTTTGGATGACGAGCCCTACGGTCAGCCGAGCAACGTGCCGATCCTGCAACTGGTGAACATCGATCGCGGCGAACATCGGCTCGCCGTGCAGGTGATTGACGGGCAGACGATCATCCAGCAGAGCCCGCCAGTCCCCCTCAGCGTGCAGCGAGTGCACAAGCCATGATCCCCGCGTGGCTGATCGCTGTGTTGGCACTGACAACGCTGCAAGCCTCGGCAGAGGTGTTCACCTACACCGACGCCCAAGGCAATCGGGTGTTCACCGACCAGCCGCGCGGCAACGCCAAACGAGTACCCATTGCCACCAGCAATCGCATGTCCGCAAACCCCACCGCCGCCGCGCCGATCACCACCGCGAAAAAAGCCTTGGAACAACCACTGTTCCACTACGACATGCTGCGCATTCTGGTGCCCGAACCCGATGCCACGATTCGCAGCAGCGCCGGCGAAATCATCGTCAGCGTCACCAGCGAACCGGGCCTGCAAAGAGGTCATCGCTATCGTCTGTTGCTGGACGGCCAGGCCACCGGCGAACCCGGCCTGACACCGGTGTTCCCGCTGAACAATATCGACCGTGGCAGCCATAACCTTTCGGTGGAAATCCTCGATGCCGAGGACCGTATCGTCGAACGCACGGCGAACCAACCCTTCCACATGCTGCGCATTTCCCTCGCGCAGAAACGCCAGGTCAAACCCTGCGTCGCCGAAGACTACGGCGTGCGCCCGGAATGCCCTTTGAAAGACAAACCCGAAGAGCCGAAAAACCCCTTCCTGCGTTTCTTCTAACGCCGTTCAGCTTTGCGCACTATATTGGTGCAATAGACTGCACCGTACCCACATTCCAACCCATTTTGGTTCGAAACTTCCCGTTCGAGCTTATCGGCTGCCACGCAAACGAGCGTCAAACGCCTGTTTCAGGCGATGAACGCTTCTTTTCGGAGCCTTGGTTTGGTTTTTGCATTTTCCCGCTACCGACGCTTGCTTGTTGCGCACGCTCCGCCCCCAAAAGAGGCTCCGATGACTATTAGCGACGCAATCCACCGTTTGCTGCTCGACAACCTGACCACCGCTACCATTCTGCTCGACGCCGAATTGCGCCTCGAGTACATGAACCCGGCGGCGGAGATGCTGCTCGCCATCAGCGGGCAGCGCAGCCATGGGCAGTTCATCAGCGAGCTGTTCACCGAATCCACCGAAGCACTGAATTCCCTGCGCCAGGCCGTGGAACAGGCGCATCCGTTCACCAAACGCGAAGCGATGCTCACCGCCCTCACCGGCCAGACCCTGACCGTGGACTACGCGGTGACGCCGATTCTCAGCAACGGCGCGACCCTGCTCCTGCTTGAGGTTCATCCGCGTGACCGCCTGCTGCGGATCACCAAGGAAGAAGCGCAGCTGTCCAAACAGGAAACCAGCAAGATGCTGGTGCGCGGCCTCGCCCACGAGATCAAGAACCCGCTGGGCGGCATCCGCGGCGCTGCACAATTGCTTGCTCGCGAGTTGCCGGAAGAAAGCCTGCGCGACTACACCAACGTGATCATTGAAGAGGCCGACCGCCTGCGTAACCTGGTCGACCGCATGCTCGGTTCGAACAAGCTGCCGTCGCTGGCGATGTGCAACGTCCACGAAGTACTGGAGCGCGTCTGCCAACTGGTTGAAGCGGAAAGTCAGGGCTGCATCACCTTGGTGCGCGATTACGACCCAAGCATTCCCGACGTATTGATTGATCGCGAGCAAATGATTCAAGCCGTGTTGAACATCGTGCGCAACGCGATGCAGGCGATCAGCAGCCAGAACGAGCTGCGCCTGGGCCGCATCAGCCTGCGCACCCGCGCGATGCGCCAGTTCACCATCGGCCACATCCGCCATCGCCTGGTGACCAAGATCGAGATCATCGACAACGGCCCGGGGATCCCGGCGGAACTTCAGGAAACCATTTTCTTTCCCATGGTCAGCGGACGCCCGGACGGTACCGGGCTCGGCCTGGCCATTACCCAGAACATCATCAGCCAGCACCAGGGCCTGATCGAGTGTGACAGCCATCCAGGCCACACCACCTTCTCGATCTTTCTGCCACTGGAACAAGGAGCCACATCGACATGAGCCGTAGTGAAACCGTGTGGATCGTCGATGACGACCGTTCTATCCGTTGGGTACTGGAAAAGGCCTTGCAGCAGGAAGGTATGACCACCCAGAGCTTCGACAGCGCCGACGGCGTGATGAGTCGCCTGGCCCGTCAGCAGCCTGATGTGATCATCTCCGACATCCGCATGCCCGGTGCCAGCGGTCTGGACCTCCTGGCGCGGATTCGCGAACAGCATCCACGGTTGCCGGTCATCATCATGACCGCTCATTCCGATCTGGACAGCGCTGTCGCCTCTTATCAGGGCGGCGCCTTCGAGTACCTGCCGAAGCCGTTCGACGTTGATGAAGCGGTATCGCTGGTCAAGCGCGCCAATCAGCACGCACAAGAGCAGCAAGGCCTGGAAGTTGTGCCGGCACTGACCCGCACCCCGGAAATCATCGGCGAAGCGCCGGCGATGCAGGAAGTGTTTCGCGCCATCGGCCGCTTGAGCCATTCCAACATCACCGTGCTGATCAACGGCGAATCCGGCACTGGTAAAGAGCTGGTCGCCCACGCCCTGCACCGCCACAGCCCGCGCGCGGCCTCGCCATTCATCGCGCTGAACATGGCGGCGATCCCCAAGGATCTGATGGAGTCCGAGCTGTTCGGCCATGAGAAAGGCGCGTTCACCGGCGCGGCGAATCTGCGTCGCGGCCGTTTTGAGCAGGCTGACGGCGGCACGCTGTTCCTCGACGAAATCGGCGACATGCCGGCAGATACGCAAACCCGTTTGCTGCGAGTTTTGGCGGATGGCGAGTTCTATCGCGTGGGCGGGCATGTGCCGGTCAAGGTCGACGTACGGATCATCGCCGCGACGCACCAGAATCTGGAAACCCTGGTGCACGCGGGCAAATTCCGTGAGGACTTGTTCCATCGTCTCAACGTGATCCGCATCCACATCCCGCGCCTGTCGGATCGTCGCGAAGACATCCCGACCCTGGCCAAACACTTCCTCAGCCGCGCCGCGCAGGAACTGGCGGTCGAGCCGAAGCTGCTGAAAAGCGAGACCGAGGAATACCTGAAGAACCTGCCGTGGGGCGGCAACGTGCGTCAGCTGGAGAACACCTGCCGCTGGATCACGGTGATGGCGTCCGGGCGCGAAGTGCACATCAGCGACTTGCCGCCAGAGCTACTGAACCTGCCGCAGGATTCGGCGCCAGTGACCAACTGGGAGCAGGCGCTGCGTCAATGGGCCGATCAGGCTCTGGCGCGTGGTCAGTCGAGCCTGCTCGACAGCGCGGTGCCGGCGTTTGAGCGGATCATGATCGAGACGGCGTTGAAGCATACCGCCGGGCGCCGGCGTGATGCGGCGGTGTTGCTGGGTTGGGGGCGTAATACCCTGACGCGCAAGATCAAGGAATTGGGGATGAAGGTTGATGGTGGCGATGATGATGAGGGGGATGAGGGGTAAAGACCTCGTTCGCTTGAGGTCGTATGTGCACGCAAGATCTCTCCCCTCACCCCAGCCCTCTCCCGAGGGAGAGGGAGCCGATTCATGTGGCTTCCAAATGTGTGTTCGACTCGGACTTTCATGTCGGCGCAGTTCTTTATAACAACTCGGTTAGTCCCCTCTCCCTCTGGGAGAGGGTTAGGGTGAGGGCAATTCAGCCGTGCACCACCTTAAGGCACTTTGACCCGCAATCGAGCATGTCCAGCGGCTGACTACCCAAATCAAAACCACTGCAAAACTTTAACTTTTAAAACGCGAAAGCCCCGTACTCCGGGGCTTTCGCGTTTCCGAAAGCTATTTTTGTTTCAAAAAAATAAAACCTGGCACGCCCCCTGCAACACCTCTCACAGGTGATTCGTTTCACCACCCGTTTCGGGGACCTTGGTACAGGCAGGCCGGGGATTCCCCTCTTTACACCGGGCGCAGATCGCCACGCGATGCGCCCACCCTTTTGGGATCCTTGGTACAGGCAGGCCGGGGGTTCCCTCTTTACACCGGACCGACGCGTCACGCGAAGTCCACACCGTTTTGGGAACCCTGATACAGGCAGGTCAGGGATTCCCGCTTTTATTGCTCGCGGAGATGGATCTCCAGTCGCCAGCGGTCATCGACCTTGCTGCCGGCCCAGTCCCCCTGCAGCGGCCGCGCTGCCAGCACCGTCAGCAACAACCCACCATCACTCGCTCGCGTCCGCCAGTTCAGGTCTTTGCCGTTGAGCTTGAGCTGACCTTTCTGCGCTTTGCCTTCAGCCTGAAACAGCAGCGCCACGGTGCCGTCGATGATTTCTCCGTGCAGCTTGGGCTCGTTGTTGAACCACACCACCAGCCCCTGTTCCGTCACCTCGACTTGCTGCAGCACGGTCGGATCGGGCGTGGTCAGGCGGCCGATCATCAAGCCGATCATTACGCCGACAATCGCCAGCGAACCGACCACTCGCGGGAATAGTTTCGAACGGTTGTCCACAGGCGGCGTAGAATGCCGCTCGTCTTTACCTTCGGAGCCGTGCATGTTTCACGTCATCCTTTTTCAACCAGAAATTCCGCCGAATACCGGCAACGTTATCAGGCTGTGCGCCAACAGCGGCTGCCACCTGCATTTGATCGAACCGCTGGGCTTCGAGATGGACGACAAGCGATTGCGCCGTGCCGGTCTCGATTACCACGAATATGCCACGCTGCAACGTCACGCAGACCTCGCCAGTTGCCTGGAGAGCATCGGCAACCCTCGGGTGTATGCGTTCACCACCAAGGGTTCGCGGCCGTTTCATGATGCGGCGTTTGTCCCGGGTGATGCGTTCATTTTCGGCCCGGAAAGCCGTGGCTTGCCGCCGGAAGTGCTCGACGCCCTTGGACCGGATCAGCGCCTGCGTCTGCCGATGCGCGAAGGCTGCCGCAGCCTGAACCTGTCCAACACCGTGGCCGTCGCTGTATACGAAGCCTGGCGCCAGAACGACTTCAAGTAACACCACACCTGATCGTTCCCACGCTCTGCGTGGGAATGCAACCCGTGACGCTCCGCGTCACTGGACGCGGAGCGTCCCCAGAGGCATTCCCACGCGGAGCGTAGGAACGATCAACCAGGAGTATTTCAGCCCAAGAAAAAAGCGCCTGTTACGGCGCTTTTTTCGTTGTAGCCAGGACCGTTTATTGAACGGTTGGCGTCTCGCCGCTTTCCTGCATGCGCTGCAATTCTTGCGCGTACAGGGCGTCGAAGTTCACCGGAGCCAGCATCAGCGCCGGGAACGAACCGCGGGTCACCAGGCTGTCCAGGGTTTCACGCGCGTACGGGAACAGGATGTTCGGGCAGAACGCACCCAAGGTGTGGCTCATCGAAGCCGCATCGAGGTTCTTGATCAGGAAGATACCGGCCTGCTGCACTTCAGCGATGAAGGCCACTTCTTCACCGTTTTTCACGGTAACGGACAGGGTCAGTACGACTTCGTAGAAATCGCCTTCCAAAGCCTTCTGGCGAGTGTTCAGATCCAGCGCGACAGCCGGATCCCACTGCTGGCGGAAGATCGCCGGGCTTTTCGGGGCTTCGAAGGACAGGTCGCGTACATAGATGCGCTGCAAGGAGAATTGCGGTGCGGTTTCTTCTTCGCTGGCTGCAGTGTTCTGTTGGTCAGTCATCTCAGATCCTTATCGATCTTGGGTCTTTTAGGGAGTGCTGTACGTGGGTGCAGCCGTTCAGGCCTTGAGCAGCGCGTCGAGCTTGCCGGCGCGCTCCAGGGCATACAAATCATCACAACCACCGATGTGCTGACTGCCGATCCAGATCTGCGGCACGGACGTGCGCCCGGCTTTCTGGGTCATTTCGGCACGCACCTGCGGCTTGCCATCGACCTTGATCTCTTTGAAGGCCACGCCTTTGTTCTCGAGCAGGTACTTGGCTCGCGAGCAATAAGGGCAGTAATCACTGGAGTAGACGATGACTTCGCTCATATCACTTCACCAGCGGCAGGTTGTCGCCTTTCCAGCTGGAAATCCCGCCGGACAGCTTGGCGGCGGTGAAGCCGGATTTCATCAGCTCGCGGGCGTGGGTGCCGGCGGTCTGACCGAGGGCATCGACCAGAATGATGGTCTTGGCCTTGTGCTTTTCCAGCTCGGCGGTGCGCGCAGCCAGTTTGTCCTGGGGAATGTTGATCGCGCCAACGATGTGGCCGGCAGCGAAATCCTTGGCCGGACGGATGTCCACCACTACGCCTGCGTCTTTGTTGACCAGTGCAGTCAGCTCGCCGGTGCTCAGGCTTTTACCGCCGCCCTGCATCGTGTGCGCCAGCAGCAGAGCCAGCAGTACGACGAAGATACCGACAAGAATGTAGTGGTTAGTGGCAAATTCAATCAGGTGAGCAACCATCGAAGGAGGTTCCAGGGCGTTAAAATGTCGGCCAGTATACACAGCCGCTATGGTCGGCCAAACCCCGTCCGGCGGTGACGCGGTCGGAACTTAGCTTTAAACTCCAACTCCCTTTTCCATCGCCCTCTTCTTTATTAGCCACGAGTGGATTCCATGACGACTACGCCTAAACCTTTGGTCCTGATGATTCTCGACGGCTTCGGTCACAGCGAAAGCCCCGAATCCAATGCCGTTTTTGCGGCGAAGAAGCCCGTCCTTGATCGCCTGTGGGCCAGCGTGCCGAACGGCTTGATCTCGGGCAGCGGCATGGACGTCGGCCTGCCGGACGGCCAAATGGGCAACTCCGAAGTGGGCCACATGAACCTTGGCGCCGGCCGCGTGGTGTATCAGGACTTCACGCGCGTGACCAAATCGATCCGCGATGGCGAATTCTTCGAGAACCCGACCATCTGCGCCGCTGTGGATAAAGCCGTGGCCGCTGGTAAAGCCGTGCACTTCATGGGCCTGTTGTCCGATGGCGGCGTACACAGCCATCAGGATCACCTGATCGCCATGGCCGAACTGGCCTTCAAGCGCGGCGCCGAAAAAATCTACCTGCACGCTTTCCTCGATGGCCGCGACACGCCGCCGAAAAGCGCTGCATCGTCGATCGAACTGCTCGATGCGACCTTCCAGGCACTCGGCAAGGGCCGCATCGCCAGCATCATCGGCCGGTACTTCGCGATGGACCGTGACAACCGTTGGGATCGTGTCGCTCAGGCCTACAACCTGATCGTCGACGGCAACAGCGAGTTCAACGCCGCCACCGCGCAGGAAGGTCTCGACGCGGCTTACGCTCGTGGCGAAAGCGACGAATTCGTTAAAGCCACGACCATTGGCGAGCCGGTGAAAGTCGAGGACGGCGACGCTGTGGTATTCATGAACTTCCGCGCCGACCGTGCCCGCGAGCTGACCCGCGTGTTCGTCGAGGACGACTTCAAGGAATTCGAACGCGCACGCCAGCCTAAACTCACCGGTTTCGTCATGTTGACCCAATATGCCGCAAGCATTCCGGCACCGTCGGCGTTTGCCGCGGGCAGCCTGGAAAACGTGCTGGGCGACTATCTGGCAAAGAACGGCAAAACCCAGCTGCGCATCGCTGAAACCGAGAAATACGCGCACGTGACCTTCTTCTTCTCCGGCGGCCGTGAAGAACCGTTCCCGGGCGAAGAGCGCATCCTGATCCCGTCGCCGAAAGTCGCTACCTACGACTTGCAGCCGGAAATGAGCGCGCCGGAAGTCACCGACCGCATCGTCGAGGCCATTGAAAACCAGCGTTTCGACGTGATCGTGGTCAACTACGCCAACGGCGACATGGTCGGCCACAGCGGCGTGTTTGACGCGGCGGTGAAGGCGGTTGAATGCCTCGACACCTGCGTGGGCCGCATCGTTGAAGCACTGGAAAAAGTCGGCGGCGAAGCGCTGATTACCGCTGACCACGGCAACGTCGAAAAAATGGCCGATGAAGAAACCCACCAGGCGCACACCGCGCACACCACCGAGCCGGTGCCGTTCATTTACGTCGGCAAGCGTGATCTGAAAGTGCGCGAAGGCGGCGTGCTGGCGGACGTGGCGCCGACCATGCTGAAGCTGCTGGGTCTGGAGAAACCGGCGGAAATGACCGGCACCTCGATTCTGGTCTGACCCCAATCGCCGAAACACCGCAAAACCCTGTAGGAGTGAGCCTGCTCGCGATAGCCATCTGACAGTCAACTACTCTGTTGGATGTCAGCAGGCCATCGCGAGCAGGCTCACTCCTACACTGGTTTGTGGTGTTTTTCAGGCCAGTTATCACACAGCCCCAATTGGGCGTTTTTTTTGCAGCCTCGGGCGGGCATACTAGGCCGTCCCTTACCCTGGTGCCGCCCGCCTCTATGCTCCGCGTCCTGATCGCCCTTGCTCTGACCTGCCTGCTCCAACCGGCCTTCGCTGACGAGCGCGCGCAAACCCAACAGCAGTTGGACGCCACGCGTCAGGACATTGCCGAGCTGAAAAAGCTGCTGAACAAGGTCCAGGAAGAAAAATCCGGCGTACAGAAAGAGCTCAAGGGCACTGAAACCGAGATGGGCAATCTCGAGAAGCAGATCGATACGCTGCAAAAAGAGCTGAAGAAAAGCGAATCCGAGCTGCAGCGACTCGATGCGGAGAAAAAAAAACTCCAGAGCGCACGCACTGAACAGCAGCGACTGATCGCCATCCAGGCCCGTGCGGCCTATCAGAACGGTCGGCAGGAATACCTCAAGCTGCTGCTCAACCAGCAGAATCCCGAGAAATTCGCCCGTACCCTCACCTATTACGATTACCTGAGCCAGGCGCGCCTGGAGCAGCTGAAAAACTTCAACGAAACCCTGCGCCAACTGGCCAATGTCGAACAGGACATCGCCGCGCAGCAGGCGCAATTGCTGGTACAGAAAAGCAGCCTTGATACCCAGCGCGATGAACTCGACAAGGTTCGCAAGGAGCGCCAGCAAGTCCTCGCCAAGCTCAACGACGATGTAAAGGCGCGCGATCAGAAACTCGCCGCGCGTGAGCAGGATCAGGCAGACCTGTCTAAAGTCCTTAAAACCATTGAAGAAACCCTGGCTCGCCAGGCTCGTGAGGCAGAAGAAGCGCGGCAGAAAGCGCTGATCGCCCAGCAGGAAGCGGAAAAAAAGCGTTTGCGTGAGGCGCAGGCTGAAAACAGCGACGCCCCACGGAAACCCGCCAGATCCACTCCCGGCGCGCTGGTCTCCAGCAGCGGCGAGACCTTCGGTGGCCCTTTTGCTGCAACCCGGGGAAAACTTCCCTGGCCGGTTGATGGTCGACTGCTGGCGCGCTTCGGCGAAAGCCGTGGCGACGATGCCCGGACCAAGTGGGACGGCGTGATGATCAGCGCCTCCGCCGGTAGTCAAGTGCATGCCGTACACGGCGGTCGCGTGGTGTTCGCCGACTGGTTGCGCGGTGCCGGGCTGTTGGTGATCCTCGATCACGGCAACGGTTTTCTGAGTCTTTACGGTCACAACCAGACGTTGCTCAAGTCGGCCGGTGACGTGGTAAAAGCCGGTGAGTCCATTTCCACTGTCGGGAACAGTGGCGGCCAGGACACACCAGCGCTGTATTTCGCAATTCGTCAGCAGGGTCACCCGAGTGATCCGGCGCAATGGTGTCGTGCGCAAGGATAAGCGCACCGCCTAATTAAGGAGTTCGTTCGACATGCTGCATTTGTCCCGCCTTACCTCGCTGGCCCTGACGATCGCCCTGGTGATCGGCGCGCCTCTGGCGTTCGCCGCTCAACCGGCCCCGGCCGTCGCTCCGGCAGGCACTGCCGCGACCTCCAAGGCACCGCTGCCGCTGGAAGAGTTGCGCACCTTTGCCGAGGTCATGGACCGGATCAAAGCCGCCTATGTCGAACCGGTGGACGACAAGACCCTGCTCGAAAACGCCATCAAGGGCATGCTCAGCAACCTTGATCCGCACTCGGCCTACCTCGGCCCTGAAGATTTCACCGAGCTGCAGGAAAGCACCAGCGGTGAGTTCGGCGGCTTGGGTATCGAAGTCGGCGCTGAAGACGGCTTCATCAAGGTCGTCTCGCCAATCGACGACACACCGGCGTCGAAGGCCGGCATTCAGGCTGGCGACTTCATCGTCAAGATCAACGGTGCGCCAACGCGCGGCCAGACCATGACCGAAGCCGTCGACAAGATGCGCGGCAAGATCGGCCAGAAAATCACCCTGACCCTGGTGCGCGATGGCGGCACGCCGTTCGACGTGACCTTGGCGCGCGCAGTGATTCAGGTGAAGAGCGTCAAGTCGCAGCTGCTGGAATCAGGTTACGGTTACATCCGCATCACCCAGTTCCAGGTCAAGACCGGCGAAGAGGTCTCCAAGGCCCTGGCGAAGATGCGCAAGGACAACGGCAAGAAGCTCAACGGCATCGTTCTCGACTTGCGTAACAACCCGGGCGGCGTGTTGCAGGCGGCGGTGGAAGTGGTCGACCACTTCATCACCAAAGGCCTGATCGTCTACACCAAAGGCCGTATCGCCAACTCCGAACTGCGCTTCTCGGCCACCGGCAAAGACGAAAGCGAAGCGGTGCCGATGGTTGTGTTGATCAACGGTGGCAGCGCCTCGGCCTCGGAAATTGTCGCCGGCGCCCTGCAGGATCAAAAACGCGCCGTGGTCATGGGCACCACCAGTTTCGGCAAGGGCTCGGTACAAACCGTGCTGCCACTGAACAACGACCGCGCGCTGAAGATCACCACGGCGCTGTATTTCACGCCGAATGGCCGATCGATTCAGGCGCAAGGCATTGTTCCGGACATCGAAGTGCGCAAGGCCAAGATCACCAACGAGGCCGATGGCGATTACTTCAAGGAAGCTGACCTGCAAGGTCACCTGGGCAATGGCAATGGCGGCGCGGACAAACCAACCGGCTCCGGCGCCAAGCCCAAAGCCATGCCGCAGGATGACGACTACCAATTGGCCCAGGCCCTGAGCCTGCTCAAAGGGCTGAGCATCACGTCCGGCCGTTGAAGATGTCTTTGCGTTTCGTCTTCGTTCTGTTCTGCTGTCTGGCGGGTGCTGCTCACGCAGAGCCCGTCAGCCCAAAGCCACACAAAGCCTACCTGACACTGATCATCGACGACCTGGGGCAGAATCTGCCCCGGGATCGCCGCGTGCTGGCCCTGCCCGGCCCGGTGACCACGGCGATCATGCCCGACACACCCCACGCCACTGAATTTGCCCGCGAAGCCCATCGCGCCGGCAAGATCGTCATCCTGCACATGCCGATGGACCCGGCCACCGGGCCCTACGCCTGGCACCCGGAACTGCCGATCGAAGAGCTGGAAAAACGCCTGAACGCCGCGTTCAAAATGGTCCCCTACACCGCAGGCATCAATAACCACATGGGCAGTCGCATGACCGCGCAACCGGTGGCGATGGCGTGGTTGATGGCCGAATTGCAACGGCGGCACAAATTCTTCGTCGACAGCCGCACCAGCGCGCAGACCGTTGCTGCGCAGCAAGCGCAAAAGATCGATCTGGCGAGTGTTTCGCGAGATGTGTTTCTTGATGATGAGCGCACGGAAGCGGCGATTTATACGCAGTTGCAGACGGCGATCAATCTGGCGCACAAGCAGGGTTCGGCGGTGATGATCGGGCATCCGTATCCGCAGACGCTGGCGGTGCTGGAGCGCGAATTGCCGAAGCTGAAGGCTCAGGGGATTGAGTGGATTGATATCCGGCAGATGATCAGTGTGCGCAGTAACAAGGCGACTGCGGCACACGGCAAGGATGGCGTTTACCGCTGACTTTAGAAGCCCCTCACCCCAGCCCTCTCCCAGAGGGAGAGGGAGCTGACCGAGTTGATTGGGAGAGCTGCACCGACTTGCAATACCGAGTCGGACTCAGGTTTGAAAAGCACATAGATCAGCTCCCTTTCCCCCTCGCCCTAGAGGAAGAGGGAGCTGACCGAGTTGATTGGGAGAGCTGCACCGACTTGCAATACCGCGTCGGACTCAGGTTTTGAAAAGCACATAGATCAGCTCCCTTTCCCCCTCGCCCTAGAGGAAGAGGGAGCTGACCGAGTTGATTGGGAGAGCTGCACCGACTTGCAATACCGCGTCGGACTCAGGTTTTGAAAAGCACATAGATCAGCTCCCTTTCCCCCCGCCCCCAGAGGGAGAGGGAGCTGACCGAATTGATTGTGAGCTGCACCGACTTGCAATACCGCGTCGGACTCAGGTTTTGAAAAGCACATAGATCAGCTCCCTTTCCCCCTCGCCCCCCTTGGGGGAGAGGGTTGGGGTGAGGGGGTAGCGATCTGATAAGCGCTACAAATACCGCCCCATGATGTCATCCACCACACCATCCTTACGCATCTGATCCAGCGCAGCCTGTAGCTTCTTCACGGTTTCTTCCGGCACGTCTTTATTCAGCGCCAGATACAGCTCTGCGCTGTTAAAGCGCAGGACCGTCTTCAGCCCCGTCACCCCATCCTGCCTTGCCAGATAACGCCCAGCCGGATCACCCGTCGCCCACAAATCAATCTGCCCGTTGACCAGCTTCTTGGCGTTGTCTTGATCGCGCAATACCACCATAGGTTTCAAACCTTGCTTGGTCAGCGTCTCGGCAATCGCATCGCCCTTGTAGGCGCCGATCTTGTATTTGCGTGCATCGTTGAGGGTTTCGAGGGTGATCTTGCTGTCGGCCTTGGCCAACATGATCCAGTCGTCCGGACCGATCGGGCCGACCCATTTGAAGAGTTTTTCGCGGTCTGGCAGGCGCGCCATCACGAAGGCACCGTAGCCAGGATTTTCCAGGGCGAGTTTGTAGACGCGCTCCCAGGGGAATCGCAGGGTCAGGCTGTAGGTGACGCCGGCACGCTGGAACATTTCGCGCACGATGTCGGTGGCGATGCCATTGATGTTCTCGCCCTTGGCGAAGTTCTTGCCGTCCTTCGCCATGTTGTAAGGCGGGAAGTTTTCGGTAAGGAGCACCAGATCGGTGTCGGGACTGGTTTCGGCACGGGCCGTGTTGATGAGCAACATCGAGGCGCTGGCGAGAACAAGAAGCAGGCGTTTGATCATGTCGGGCTACCGAAATCCATGGCGTGCCCAAGAGTGCCTTGGGTACGCCATGGTGTCCACTGGCCTGTATCGATTTTGACGCTTAACGCATCGTGATGCCGCGTTTAGCCATGTAGGCCTTGGCTTCCTGCACGGTGTATTCGCCGAAGTGGAAAATACTCGCCGCCAACACAGCGCTGGCGTGGCCTTCGAGAATGCCGTCAGCCAGATGCTGCAGATTGCCGACGCCACCGGAAGCGATCACCGGAATGCCCAGCGCGTCGCTGATCGCGCGGGTCACGCCGAGGTCGAAACCGTTTTTCATGCCATCCTGATCCATGCTGGTCAGCAGGATTTCACCGGCACCGAGGCCTTCCATTTTCTTCGCCCACTCGACCGCGTCGAGGCCGGTTGGCTTGCGCCCGCCGTGGGTGAAGATCTCCCAGCGCGGGGTTTCACCCGGGCCAGAAACCTTCTTCGCGTCGATGGCGACGACGATGCATTGCGAGCCAAAATGCTGCGCTGCTTCGCCAACGAATTCCGGGTTGAACACGGCCGCAGTGTTGATCGACACCTTGTCCGCGCCGGCATTCAGCAGATTGCGAATGTCCTGCACGGTACGCACGCCACCGCCGACGGTCAGCGGGATGAACACCTGGCTGGCCATGCGCTCGACGGTATGCAGCGTGGTGTCGCGGCCATCGACGCTGGCGGTGATGTCGAGAAAAGTAATCTCGTCGGCACCCTGCTCGTCGTAGCGACGGGCGATTTCCACCGGGTCACCGGCGTCGCGGATGTTTTCGAACTTCACACCTTTGACGACCCGGCCGTTGTCCACGTCCAGGCAAGGGATGATGCGTTTGGCCAGCGCCATGGTCAGTCCTCAGCCTTGGTACGAATCGCAGAAAGCTTGCGCTTCGGCGACGTCGAGGGTGCCTTCGTAGATCGCCCGGCCAGTGATGGCGCCGATGATGCCCGGCGCCTTGGCGTCGAGCAGCGACTTGATGTCACCCAGATTGTGGATACCGCCGGACGCGATCACCGGGATCTTGGTGGCGGCGGCCAGCGCAGCGGTAAACGGTACGTTGCAGCCCTGCATCATGCCGTCTTTGGCGATGTCGGTATAAACGATCGAGGACACGCCGTCGGCTTCAAACTGCTTGGCCAGATCGATGACCTGCACGGTGCTGATTTCAGCCCAGCCATCGGTGGCGACGAAACCGTCTTTGGCATCCAGACCAACAATGATCTTGCCCGGGAACGCACGGCACGCTTCAGCGACGAACGCCGGATCTTTAACGGCTTTGGTGCCGATGATCACGTAGCTCACACCAGCCTTGACGTAGTGTTCGATGGTTTCCAGCGAACGGATGCCGCCACCGATCTGGATCGGCAATGTCGGGTAGCGCTTGGCGATTGCGGTGACGACTTCGCCGTTGACTGGCTGGCCTTCGAAAGCGCCGTTCAGATCGACCAGATGCAGACGGCGGCAACCGCCCTCCACCCACTTGGCAGCCATGCTCACCGGATCATCGGAGAACACCGTGGAATCTTCCATGCGGCCCTGGCGCAGACGTACGCAGGCACCGTCTTTAAGATCGATAGCGGGAATAATCAGCATCTGGCAAACCTTCAAATTTGAATGTTCAGCTTGGCTCGGAAATCAGTTTTTCTCGAGCGCCCACAGGTCGCTTTCGATGCTTTCAAACCGCTCTTTGAGGTGGGTCTGCACATCGAAAATCGCCCTGTTGTAATAGTGCGGAGCAATTTCGCGGGTAAACAGCTCAAGAATTTCCCCCGCTTCGAACGATCCCAGATCGAGTTCGAAACGGTCCTCCATGAACCGCTGAATCTTGCGATTGGCCTCGTTCTCCTGTTCGGGAGTGAGGGTCAGAATCGGCGGTTTGGTTTTCCTGGCAGCCATTTACCAGCGACCGTCCCACGCGGCAAAGTTCTGCAGCAATTGCAGGCCATGGGTATGGCTTTTCTCCGGGTGGAACTGCACGGCGAAGCGCGAGCCATCGGCCAGCGCCGCAGCGAAATCGACGCCGTAATGACCGCCGCCGACCACCTGCCGCGCGTTGGCGGCAGCGATGTAGTAGCTGTGCACGAAGTAGAAACGCGCCATGTCCGGAATGTCATGCCACAGCGGGTGGCTGACCTTCTGCTTTACCTCGTTCCAGCCCATGTGTGGGACTTTCAGGTGCTCGCCGTCTTCATGCAGGTCTTTGCCGAAGAACTTCACCGCGCCCGGGAACAGGCCGATGCAGTCGACACCGTCGTTCTCTTCGCTGGTGTCGAGCAAGGCTTGCATGCCGACACAGATGCCGAGAAAAGGACGATCCTGACTGACTTCGCGTACCAGCGAATCGAAACCGAGGCGACGGATCTCCGCCATGCAGTCGCGAATCGCACCAACACCGGGGAACACCACGCGATCCGCTTCACGAATCACGTTGGCATCGCTGGTGATCAGCACCTTGCCGGCACCGACGTGCTCGAGAGCCTTGGCCACCGAGTGCAGGTTGCCCATGCCGTAATCGATAACTGCAACCGTCTGCATTACAGAACGCCTTTGGTCGATGGCATTTGCCCGGCCATGCGCTCATCCAGCTCGACGGCCATGCGCAGCGCGCGGCCGAAAGCCTTGAACACGGTTTCGATCTGGTGGTGAGTGTTGGTGCCACGCAGGTTGTCGATATGCACGCTGACCAACGCGTGGTTGACGAAGCCCTGGAAGAACTCCTGGAACAGGTCAACGTCGAAGCCGCCCACAGTGGCGCGGGTGTACGGCACGTGCATCTGCAAGCCCGGGCGACCGGAGAAATCGATCACCACGCGCGACAGCGCTTCATCGAGCGGCACGTAGGCGTGACCGTAGCGACGGATGCCTTTTTTATCGCCGATGGCTTTGGCAAATGCCTTGCCGAGGGTGATACCGACGTCTTCCACCGTATGGTGGTCGTCGATATGCAGATCGCCCTTGCATTCAATATCCAGGTCGATCAACCCGTGACGGGCGATCTGATCCAGCATGTGCTCAAGAAAAGGAACACCGATATCGAATCGGGCCTTTCCGGTGCCATCAAGGTTGATCGAGGCTTTGATCTGGGTTTCCAGAGTGTCGCGCTCGACAGACGCCTTACGTTCGGCCATCACCAGCTCCGCAAAATCATTGGGCGAAAAAGGTAGCCATTATAGGCACGCAGGAAGCAAACAGAAACACGAGAGGTGATATGGCTGACGGATAGAATGCCCGGCTGTCGCGGGTAGACATGTCCATACAAGCCATTACAGGCACCCAAAAACCACTGTAGGAGTGAGCCTGCTCGCGATGAGGGCCTCACAGTCAACATTTCTGTGACTGTCAGGTCGCTATCGCGAGCAGGCTCACTCCTACAGGGGTACTGCGTTTTTACTTAGTGAAACAGTACCGCCGTCTTCTGCAGGGTCACCCACACACCCCACGCCAACGGAATACCCACAGCCAGCCAGGCAGCGATCGCCAGGGGCTTGCTGCCCGGCGCGGCTTTCCGCTCCAGGACAGTGCTGGCGTCAGCACCTTTGTCGTGGCCCAGCGCTTGTTCGGCCGCCAGTTCAGCATCGGTCATGAAGTACTTGTCAGCCACCGGACGTACCAGCAGGTTGCACAGGAAGCCCAGCACCAGCAGGCCAGCGAGGATGTACAAGGTGATGTCATAAGCAGCAGCGCGTTCAACGCCGATGCTCAACTGATACTCACGCAGGTAGTTCACCAACACCGG
The DNA here is from genome assembly GCF_900182985.1 of Pseudomonas helmanticensis. Lineage (NCBI taxonomy): Bacteria > Pseudomonadati > Pseudomonadota > Gammaproteobacteria > Pseudomonadales > Pseudomonadaceae > Pseudomonas > Pseudomonas helmanticensis. The sequence goes on from NZ_FXUY01000001.1 coordinate 3,962,019, forward strand.
GCCCAGCACGCCAGCCGCCGCCCAGGCAGTCAGCAGACGACCGTGGATCGCGCCAACCATTTGCGTACCGAACAGGTCAGCCAGGTAAGCCGGAACAGTCGCAAAACCGCCGCCGTACATCGACAGGATGATGCAGAACGCCGCCACGAACAGCGCAACGTTGCCCAGATGGCCCATGTTCGGAATCAGCGCGTACAGGGCAAAACCCAGTGCGAAGAACACGAAATAGGTGTTTTTGCGGCCCAGGTAGTCGGAGAACGATGCCCAGAAGAAACGACCACCGATGTTGAACAGGCTCAGCAGACCGGTGAAACCGGCAGCAATCGCCGCGATCGAAGCCAGTTGCCCGGCATCGAGCTGGCCAAACGGCACATCAACACCCAGCAGCTTGCCGCCGAACACTTCCTGCAACAATGGCGAAGCCATGCCGAGGATGCCGATACCGGCAGAAACGTTCAGACACAGCACCAGCCAGACCAGACGGAATTGCGGGGTTTTCCACGCCACATTCACATGCACGTGGCGGTTGGTGATCATCGCGTTCGCCGCTTTCTTCGCCGGTGCAGTCCAGCCTTCAGGCTTCCAGCCGGTAGGCGGTACGCGGTAAGCCAGAGCGCCACCGATCATGAACACGAAGTAGATCGCGGCCATGGCCACGAAGCTTTGCCAGACGCCAACGCCTTCAGCCGAGCCGAAGTGGCTCATCAGTGCCGTCGCCAACGGTGCACCGACCATCGCGCCGCCACCGAAGCCCATGATCGCCATGCCGGTGGCCATACCGCGCTTGTCCGGGAACCACTTGATCAGGGTCGACACCGGCGAGATATAGCCCAGACCCAGACCGATACCGCCGATCACGCCCGAACCGAGCCACATCAGCCAGATCTGGTGGGTATAAATACCCAGCGCCGAGATCAGCAGACCGCCGCACCAGCACAGTGCCGATACCACACCGGCCTTGCGCGGCCCGGCGTGTTCCAGCCAGCCACCCCAGATCGCTGCCGAGCAGCCGAGGAAGATGAAGAACAGCGTGTAGATCCAGCCAAGCATCGAGATCGGCCAGTCGCATTGCGACGAAAACACTTGTGTGATGAAGCTCATGTCCGCTGCGCAAGCCACTGGAGCGGTAACGCCCAGCGCCTTGGACAGCGGCAACCAGAACACCGAGAAGCCGTAGGCCATGCCGATGCACAGGTGGATGGCCAGAGCGGCCGGTGGGACTAGCCAACGGTTGAAACCGGGCTTGGCGATGATGCGTTCCTTGGACAGGAACGCGGGCTGGTCGGCTTTGAGGCCGTCCGCCGTAATGCTCGTGCTCATTGTGTATCCCCCAATTATTAGTATGGTTCGCCAGCCACTGTTCACCCTCGGCCTTATGCACGCAGGCATGACCGTTTTTTAAGGTGAAGCTCCATGAAGGCGCGACGTTAAGTCGCAGAAGGACGGACGAACGGGCGAAGGTTACCATTTGCAGGTGACAGAAAAACCAAACTGATATCACCTTTTTCATGTCATCTGATCTCTACACCTGTGTAGGAGCTGCCAAAGGCTGCGATCTTTTGGCGTTGTTTTGCAAAAACAGGATCAAAAGATCGCAGCCTTCGGCAGCTCCTGCACGGAGTGCATTTTTGACGGGGTTACCATGCCGGTTATCGTTCAAACGCTTGAAGACGCCAGTTATCAGGATCAACAGGATCTGCAGAAAATCTATCGTGATGCGCCCGAATGGCTGTTTTCGCCGTTTTCCGGTGAAGTGGAGCTGATCGAAAGTGCGTTGGCGGACGGGACTTTTATTGCCGGACGTTTCAACGACCGTCTGCTCGGCGCTGCGCGCCTGCAAAGGCACCGCGACGTCTGGTACATGTCCCATTTGTGTGTACGAAAAGTTACTCGTCGCCGTGGGGTTGCCGAGCGGATGGTGAACCAAGCGCAGAAAATGGCGTCGCAAGCGGGGGCCGAACTGCGCCTGCGGGCACCCGCCGGGCACCTTGAAGCTCAGGCAATCGCCGCCCGGTTACAGGTGCCGCTGGAAGTCCTGACGACATGACGCCACACCGAACAGGGCCGTTGCAGCGCTATACTCCCCGGCTAAATTACGAATTCGACTAACTACAAGGACTCGCCCATGAAAGCGTTCGGCAAAATCCTGGGTCTGGTACTTCTCGGGCTGTTGCTGATCATTGTGGCGGCAGGCTTTGCCCTGACCCACCTCTTCGATCCCAACGATTACAAAGACGAGATCCGCCAGATAGCCCGCGACAAGGCCCACATCGAGCTGACGCTCAATGGCGATATCGGCTGGAGCCTGTTCCCGTGGCTCGGCCTGGAATTGCACGAAGCCAGCGTGGCCACCCTGGTCAAGCCTGCCGAACCGTTTGCCGATTTGCAGATGCTCGGACTGTCCGTGCGCGTGCTGCCGCTGCTGCGCCGTGAAGTGCAGATGAGCGATGTGCGCGTCGAAGGTCTGAACCTGCGCCTGAACCGCGACAAGGACGGCCACGGCAACTGGGAAGACATCGGCAAGGTACCCGCCCCGGCCGGAGCGACGCCGCCAGCTGCTACCGCAGGCCAACCGGCCAGCGAACCTACTGCTGCCGTGGAAAAACCACCGCAGCCGATACGCCTCGACATCGATAGCCTGACCGTCAACAACGCCCGTGTTGAGTACAACGACGAGAAGACCGGCAAGCAGTTCAGTGCCGAGAGCATCCAGCTGAGCACCGGCCCGGTGCATGATTCGACCAATATCCCGGTGAAAGCCACCGCGTTCCTCGGCACCAATCAACCGGTCCTGCGCGTGCGCACCGAGCTCACCGGTGAGCTGCGCATCGAGCGCGCACTGCAACGCTACAAGTTCGAAGACATGAAACTGTCCGGCGAGCTGGCTGGCGATCCGCTGCAAGGCAAAACCATGACCTTCGCAGCTCAAGGGCAGATATCGCTGGATAAAGCCGCGAACGTCGCCGAATGGACCGGCATCAAGATTTCCGCCAACCAGTTGCGCGCCTTGGGCGAACTGAAAGCCAACGACCTCGACAAGACCCCGCAGATCACTGGCGGCCTCTCCATTGCCCAGTTCGATCTGGCGAAGTTCGTCGACAGCATCGGTCAGAAACTCCCGGCCATGGCCGAAGGCAGCCTGAGCAAAGTCGAACTGGTCAGCCGGGTTGCTGCCACGCCAACCAGCGTCGCCTTCGACAACATCAACCTGAAACTCGACGACAGCAGCTTCAGCGGCCGCATCGCCGTCGAAGACTTCGCCAAGCAATCGCTGCGCGCGATCCTCAAGGCCGACACGTTCAACGTCGACCGCTATTTGCCGCCAAAATCGGCACAAGCCAACAGCGCCACGCAAGTGCGTCAGGCCGAAGTCGCCAGCACCGAAGCCGATGCCATGGCCGGCGCCGGTTCGACGCCGCTGCCGGACAAACCGAGCAAAACCGCCTGGAGCACTGAGCGCCTGTTGCCGGTCGAGCGTCTGGCCAAACTCGACGTCGATGCCGACCTGACCTTCGGCCAGTTGACCCTCGACAAGCTGCCGATCCAGAACGCCGCATTGAAAGCCACCGGCCAGGGCGGCCTGCTGACCCTGACCAATCTGAGCGGTGAACTGTACAACGGCGGCTTCGAAGCCAAAGGCACCCTCGATGTACGCCCAAGTGCGCCGGTACTGAACCTGCAGACCAAGCTCAACCGCGTGCCGGCAGAAAAAATCCTCGAAAGCCAGGGCAAGAACCCGCCGGTCAAAGGTCTGGTGACCCTCACCAGCAACGTCACCAGCAGCGGCAATAGCCAGCAAGCGCTGATCGACACCCTCAACGGCAACGCCAGTTTCGTGATCAACAACGGCGTGCTGCTTAACGCCAACCTTGAACAGCAACTGTGCAAAGGCATCGCCACGCTCAACCGCAAAACCCTCAGCGGCGAGCCACGCGGCAAAGACACGCCATTCCAGGAGCTGAAAGGCAACCTGACTTTCCGCAACGGCATCGCCAGCAATCCGGACCTGAAAGTGCGCATCCCCGGCATGATCGTCAACGGTGATGGCGACATCGACCTGCGCGTGCTCGGCATGGATTACCGCGTTGGCATCATCGTCGAAGGCGACACCAGCGCCATGCCGGATCCGGCCTGCCAGGTCGGCGACAAGTTCGTCGGCATCGAGTGGCCGCTGCGCTGCCGAGGCCCGCTGGAACTCGGCGCCAAGGCCTGCCGTGTCGACAATGATCGCCTCGGTCAGGTCGCGACCAAAATGGCCGGCAACAAACTCAGCGAGAAGATCGACGAAAAACTGGGTGACAAAGTCAGCCCGGAACTGAAAAACGCATTGAAGGGGCTGTTCAAGCGATGAGAGCGGAGCAGTTTTCCACGGCGGTGCTGGAATGGTTCGACCGCCATGGCCGCCATGATCTGCCTTGGCAGCTGGACATCAACCCGTATCGGGTGTGGGTGTCGGAGATCATGTTGCAGCAGACCCAGGTCAGCACCGTGCTGAATTACTTCGACCGTTTCATGGCCGCACTGCCGACGGTCGAAGCGCTGGCCGAAGCGCCGGAAGATGAAGTGCTGCACTTGTGGACTGGCCTTGGTTACTACACCCGCGCACGCAACCTGCAGAAGACCGCGAAGATCGTCGTCAGTCAGTACGGTGGCGAGTTTCCGCGTGACGTCGAAAAGCTTACCGATCTGCCGGGCATCGGCCTCTCCACTGCGGGCGCAATCGCCAGCATTAGCATGAGCCTGCGCGCACCGATCCTCGACGGCAACGTCAAACGCGTGCTGGCGCGCTTTACCGCGCAAGAGGGCTATCCCGGCGAGCCAAAGGTCGCCAAACAACTGTGGGCCAACGCTGAGCGCTTTACGCCGCATGATCGGGTCAACGCCTACACCCAGGCGATGATGGATCTCGGCGCCACGCTGTGCACGCGCAGCAAGCCGAGTTGCCTGTTGTGTCCGCTGGAGCGTGGTTGCGAGGCGCACATGCTCGGTCTCGAAACCCGCTACCCGATCCCCAAGCCGCGCAAAGCCATTCCGCAGAAGCGCACGCTGATGCCGATGCTCGCCAACGGCGACGGCGCGATTCTGCTTTACCGTCGCCCCTCGAGCGGTTTGTGGGGCGGCTTGTGGAGCCTGCCGGAACTCGATGGCCTCGACGACCTGCATCATCTCGCCGACCAGCACTCGCTGACCATGGGCGAGCAGCAGGCGCTGCCGAACCTTGTCCACACGTTCAGCCATTTCCAGCTGTCCATCGAACCCTGGCTGGTTCAGGTACAGGAGGCCGCCCATCACGTGGCCGAGGCCGACTGGCTCTGGTATAACCTCGCCACCCCGCCGCGCCTGGGCCTCGCCGCCCCGGTCAAAACCTTGCTCGAACGCGCGGCCGCCGTCTTGAATGCAGGAGAGTCGCCATGACCCGCACCGTAATGTGCCGCAAGTACAAAGAACAACTGCCAGCCCTGGAACGCCCTCCGTACCCGGGCGCCAAAGGTCAGGACATTTTTGACCACGTCTCCGCCAAGGCCTGGGCCGACTGGCAGAAACATCAGACGCTGTTGATCAACGAAAAGCGTCTGAACATGATGAACGCCGAAGATCGCAAATTTCTCCAGGGCGAAATGGACAAGTACTTCTCCGGTGAGGAATACGCTCAAGCCGAAGGCTACGTTCCGCCTGCAGAGTAAACCCCGCAAAATCGGGGGTCGGATCGTAAGCGACGGAATTAATTTAAGAAATTTTAAAAAAGTCGTTGACGTAAATCCGAAAAACCCTTTTAATGCGCCCCGTTGCCCAGATAGCTCAGTCGGTAGAGCAGGGGATTGAAAATCCCCGTGTCGGCGGTTCGATTCCGTCTCTGGGCACCAAATACCGAAAACCCTGAATCGCAAGATTCAGGGTTTTTTTATGCCTGCGATTTGATCATCCGCTGCAATCCCCCGCCACGCCCTCCTCTTCAGACCCCATCGCCATCGGGTGTACTGGAAAAAACCGAAAATCTGTATCTCTCCCTGCGCCGGGAAAATCGCCAGTATTTCCTCAGCCTTGGCGAACCACTTTCTGGCTCTACCTTGCGCGCCAACACCCTCTGGATGTCTTCCGGCACCAGAGCGCAAAACTGATTTTTTTAATAGATCGGCGTCCACCGCAAGGTCACCTCCCGTCCAGTTAAAAAATCCAAAAACCACCCAAACGGGCGAACGGCAACGACTGCTTTTCAAACACCCCAGGACTGATGCTGGCGACTGATTGCGCCCGGCATAAACGAGCGAAACGGACGACGTATGATCAAACAACTTATCAATGAAGATAGTTATGTGCAGATCGAGGATCTTTGCAGCGCAAGGATTCAATTGAAGATCGAAGGACTGAATCCTGCCGGATCCATCAAGCTCAAAACCGCTCACGCGATCATCTCCGACCTGGAAGGTCGCGGATTGATCAGCCGCAATACCCGCCTGATCGAATCGTCATCAGGCAACCTCGGCGTGGCGCTGGCCATGGTCTGCGCAGCCAAGGGCTACAAATTTGTCTGCGTGATCGATCCGAATATTTCTGCGCCGAACAGAAAGCTGATGCACGCCCTCGGTGCCGAAATGCTCATGGTTGATCAGCGCGACGAAAACGGCGGGTACCTGAACTCGCGGATTCGTCTGATCGAGCAACTGGTCGCCGACAACGCCGACTACATCTGGCTCAATCAATACAAGAACCCGGTCAACCCGCTGGCGCACTACCAGGCCACGGCCAAGTCCATTGCCCACAAGTTTCCACACGTCGACTACCTCTTCGTCGGCGCTGGCACTACCGGCACGCTGATGGGCTGCAAGAACTACTTCGCCGAACATCACCCACGCACCAAAGTCATCGCCGTCGATACCGTCGGTTCGGTCACTTTCGGCTTGCCTGGCGGTACACGCCATATTCCGGGGCTCGGCACCAGCCGCCGTCCGGAAATCTTCGAACCGGCCGGCATCCACGATTTCCTGTCCATCCCGGAGGAGCAGACGATCAAGATCTGCCGCTGGCTGGCGCAACGCTACGGCCTGCTTTTCGGTGGTTCCACCGGCACGGTCCTGGCCGGTGTTCAGCAATGGGCGCACCACATCCGTCCCGACGATGTGGTGGTGGCGATTTCACCGGACATGGGTGAGCGCTACCTCGAAACCATCTACTCCGACGACTGGGTCACCCAACGCATCGGCGCATCAGCATTGCAACCTCTCTTCCCAGAAATCGCTCTGGCACTTTCGGCGTAATCCCTCATGACCACACAATCATTGCTTCGACCATTCCACGTGATTCCTGGCGCCGCCATCAAGAACATCCTCGACGAACTTCGTCAGGAAGCCATCGAGATCGTTGCCCAGACCTACCTGACCCACGAACGTGGCGAAACCGTTAACCCCGACAGCTACTTCCTGCGTTTCCCGGAACAGCCGGCGAACCGGATCATTGCCCTACCGGCGGCGATCATCGACAGCGAAGGCGATCAGTCAGTCTCCGGGATCAAGTGGATTGCCAGTTATCCGGACAACATCAAGTCGGGAATCCCGCGCGCGTCTGCGGTGCTGATTCTTAACGATCCGGACACCGGATATCCGTACGCGCTGCTCGAAGGCGCGCTGATCAGTGCAGTCAGAACCGCCGCGTCCGCAGTGCTCGGCGCCTGGTGGCTGAACGGTCGGAACAAGCGCGCATCGCGGCTTTCGATCATTGGCGGCGGCGTGATTGCACGCAATATCCTCGAGACGTTCTTCAGCGATGACTGGTCGTTCGACCGAGTTGAAATCCACGACCTCAACGCTGACTCGGCTCAGGCGCTGGCGACATTCGGTGAACAACTCGGCTTGCCGGATGTACAACAGGTTTCACTGGAACAGGCGCTGAGCGCTGACGTCGTGGTTTTTGCCACCAGCGCCGGCGAACCCTACGTCAACGGCAAAGGCACATTCCGCCCGGGGCAGATCGTGCTGAACATCTCGCTACGGGATATCGGCGCGGAGATCATCGAGGAAAGTTACAACTACTTCGATGACATCACCCATTGCCTGAAAGCCAATACCTCGCCACATCTGGCGGAACAGAAATACGGTCATCGTGATTTCGTCACCGGCACCGTTGCGCAGTTGATTCGCGGCGACCTGCAGGTCACTCGCGACAAGCCGTTGATCTATTCGCCGTTCGGCATGGGCATTCTTGATCTGGCAATCGGCCGGATGATTCATGACATCGCGGTCAACGAAGGCTCGGCTGTCGCCATTCCATCCTTCTTCGGGGAGGAGCGCAGATGGTGATGGCTCCTCTGCATATCGGCCTGGTCGGCTGTGGGTCACGCGGGCTGTCGATTTTCGAACGCCTGCTGAGCCTCGCCGAAGAGCGCCCGGATCAGCCGGTGATCATCGACATTTTTGATCCCAATGTACTCGGCAGCGGCGCGCACTGGCCGGATCAACCCGATTACCTGCTGCTCAATACCGTTGCCGGACAACTGGGTGTGTTCCCTGATGTGCCGGCGCTGGGAAATCTGCAGGATGCGCGCGAGCGGCCGGGTCCGGACTTCCTCGCCTGGTGCCTGCAGCAGCGCATCAAGGTCGATCCCGAGAGCGGCCTGCTGGCCCAAGAGGGACGAGACGTCGAGCCGCAGGATTTCCTCCCGCGACACTTGCTCGGCGCTTATCTGGCGGACGCCTTTGCGCAAATCCTCGCGACGGCGCCGCACTGGGTCAGCGTGCACCTGCATCATCAGGCCGTTACGGCGGTGGAGGCCCTTGAAGGCCATCAATACGTGTTGCGCACGGCCTCTGGTAAGTCGGCGACCGTCGATCGACTGATCCTGACCGTCGGCCATACAGGCCGTGTGCGCCCCGCCGACCCAGAGCGCATCGAAGACGTCTATCCGTTGCCCGGCAGCCTCACCAGCATCGAGCCGGGTGAAACCGTGCTGATCGAAGGCCTCGGCCTTGGCGCGATGGATACCTTGGCGGCGCTGACCGCCGGCCGGGGCGGTCAGTACAAGCAGATGGCAGACGCCAGTCACGTGTACCACCCCTCTGGCCAGGAGCCGGTGATCTACATTCAGTCACGCGACGGGCTGCCATTTCGCACCCGGCCCAATGGTCTGATCGATTTTGCCCGGCATCAGGCGGTACTTCTGACGAGTGCGCGGATCGAAGACTTGCGCGTGCATGCAAAGAACCGTCAACTGGACTTCGAGCACGACATTCTGCCGATCATGCTGCTGGAGATGCGTGCCGCCGCAGTCGCCGTCCTGCACGCCAAATCAAAGCCCGAACAGCATCGCGAAGTACTCGACCGCCTCAGGGCTGTCAGCGTCCCGGGAAGCGCCGGCATAGCCGCTTGCGAAACGCTGCTGCGCGAATACGAAGAGCACGCCGGTTCGATCAATCCGCAGGCGCTGATCTGGCATGCACTGCCCGACAGCGTGACGCCGCACAACTATCACTCGTGGATCTATCACGCGCTCGAAGCCGACTTGCACGAGGCGCGGCTTGGGCGCGGTGAATCAGCGATCAAGGCAGCCATTGAAGTCTGGCGCGATCTGCGCGACCGACTGCGTCAAGCCGTCGATTTCGACGGGCTGACCGACGCCTCGCACCGGCAGTTCTATGGCCGTTGGCACAAGGCGATCAACCGCTTGGTCGCCGGCCCGCAGAAGGAGCGTCACGCCGACCTGCTCGCACTGTGTGACGCCGGTCTGTTGACGTTTCTCAAGCCGGGCACACAACCCGCGACCGCGCATTACCGCCGCGTCGCCGGCTATGTCCAGGGCAGCGGGGTGAGCAACAGCGATTGCGCGCCGGTACGCGATCTGGCCCGCCTCGGTTTCATCCGCCCGCGCACCGATGAACCGGGCATCGACGGCATCGATGTCGACGCTGCCTGCCATCCAAAATCAAGTCAGGGTGAACCGGTACGCAACATCTGGGTACTCGGCCCGCTTGCCGAAGGCTCCTGCTACTACAACCACTACGTCACTTCGGCCGGCGCGCCTTCGCGTCTGTTCATGGACGCACATCGAGCGGCCACCGCAATCCTTGAGGCAGGTACTCCAGCATGAAACTTTTCTACCAGACGCATTCGCCTTACGCCCGCAAGGTGCTGGTGCTCGCTCATGAACTCGGGATCGCTGCGGACCTTGAGGTGATACATCACGAGACCAGCCCGACCTCGCCAAACGCAGTGATCTACCAGGCCAACCCCTTGGGCAAGGTCCCGGTGCTGATCCTCCCCGACGAGACGGCACTGTTCGACTCCATCGTGATTTGTGAATACCTCGACGACCTGAGCCAAGGGTCGAAATTCATCCCGCCAAGCGGCCCCGAACGCTACAAGGCTCTGCGTCTGCAGGCGTTGGCGCAGGGCATGTGCGATGTCGGCATCAAGCTGCGCTGGGAAGTCGAGCGTCGCCCGGAGGCCTTGCGCTATCCGGCCTACGCCGAGGGCCAGGCCTACAAACTCAAAGAGGCCTACCGCTTCATCGAAGAGCACGTCGACCTCAATGGCCCGATCACCATCGGCCACATCGCCTTGGCGACCGCACTCGACTGGATTGCCTTTCGCGAGCTGTCGGATTTTTCCGCGCAGCAGCGCCTGACCGAGTGGTATCAGACTTTTTGTGAGCGTGCGTCCATGCGGGCGACCGAATACAGCGGGCAGACTCACGATTAAGTTAAGGAAAACTGTGTATGACTTCGCTCTTGTTGCAAATGTCGCCGATCGGTCTGGTGATCGCGCTGATACTCATCGTCCGCCGGCCACCGGTACAAGCCGCGCTGGCGGGCGTGGCGCTGGTGTTCCTGTTATGGGCACTGGGCGCTGCCGGACCGGTGTCGGCAGCGATCACCACGGCTATTTTTCAGGACACCACGATCCTGTTTCTCAGCACCGCCTGCGTGATCGTGCCGGGGCTGGCGTTCGTCATATTGGTTGAACGCGGTGGCGCACCTCAGGCCATCGGCGCCTGGGTCAAGGAGCTCGGCTGGACACCGCCGGCACAAGTCATCTTCATCGTCCTCGGCCTCGCGCCGCTGCTTGAAGCGATGACCGGTTTTGGCGTCTCGCTGATTGCCACAGTGCCGCTGTTGATGGGCCTGTTCACCCGTCAGTCGGGGATGAAAATCGCCCTCGCCGGCATGGTCATCATGCCGTGGGGCACGTTGGGCCTGGCGACGGTGATCGGTGCGTTGCTGGCGCATTTGCCGGCGGAAACACTTGGCAGCCACTCGGCGCTGATCAGCGCCCCGGTGTTCCTCTGCCTGGCCGCCATCGCTTTGTGGCAAGCCGGGATCCGCACCGTGGCTCCGTGGCTCGGGCTGATGGTGGTCACCGCGCTGTTCATCGCCGTGCTGTTTTCGATCAACCTGTGGATCGGGCCGGAAGTGTCCGGTGTGCTGGCCGGCCTTGCCGTGGCCTGCGTCGGCCTCGGCATTTCCTTTTCGCAGCGCAAAAAACTGGTGCGCTGGCCGAGCGCGGCGTGGCCGTATCTGGCCTTGCTGGGCGTCATCGTCGCCTCGCGCGGGCTGTTTGTGCTGTCGGGCTGGGATGCGCTGTGGGTCATCAAGGGCGAGCATGTTTCGTGGAAGCCTCTGGCGTCCCCGGGCTTGGCGTTGCTGATCGTCACCTTGCTGATGGCCGTCAGACAAGCCACGCCCACAGGTTTCCCATGGCGCGCACTGTTCAACCGGGCGAAGTTTCCGGTCACGACGATTTTCCTGTTTCTGCTGCTGTCGCAGGTGATGGTCAACGCCGGATTTCTGGTCGAGGCGCAACGCACTCTGCAATCGTTGTCGGGGATTTCCCTGGCGCCGACGATCGCCTTGCTGGCGGGTATTGCCGGTTATGTCACCGGGTCCAATGTCGGCGGCAACACCCTCGTCATGCCGTCGATTGCGGCACTGACCAGCGAGCACGGGCCATGGCTGGCCGCGATGGTCAACAGTGCGGCCGGGCATGGTGCGCTGGGGTCGTTATCGATTCTGTCGCTGATCACCGGGCTGGCGGGCGCCAACCGGCAGGAAGAAAACGGCCTGATTCGATTCGCTTTCGGCCTGGTTGCCCTGAACATCGTCATTGTTGCTGCAACGGGGATGGTTTTACTCTATTTTCTCTGAATTGTTTCCAGGAATGACCAAGAGAACTTATGGACAGGTTTGATCTACCGGACAAGCGCTGGCGAATCGTCAAGGACTGGATTATTCGTCAGATCGAAAGTGGTGAATGGGCAGCTGAGTCCAAGCTGCCATCGATTCGGTCCCTGGCCCGAATGTTTGAAACCAGCATCACCACCGTCCAGCGTGCACTGGCTGACCTGGAAGCCGATGCCTATGTTTCCACCATCCCGCGCGTCGGCTATTTCGTGTCCACAGCCGGTAAAGCCAAACCAGCCAACGGTTTCGACTTTTCCAGTGTCACCGTCAACGTCAATCACGCCGTGGTCGCGATGCTCTCCCAAGCAGCGTCGCGCACCACTGCATCATTGAGTTCAGCGGTGCTGCACAGCGATCTGACGCCGCACGTGTTATTGAACAAATGCCTTTCGGTAATGGCCGGCAAGGCCGACAACTCGCTGACCGGCCTGGTGGCACCGCCCGGTCTTCCAGCACTACGTCGGCGCATTGCCGGGCTGATGCTGACGCGCGGGGTCGTCTGCGGCCCGGACGATATCCTCGTGACCTCGGGCGACACTGTCGCGCTTGAACTGGCACTCGAAGCCGTCGCGACCAAGGGCTCGACGGTGGCCATCGAGACGCCGACCTACTACGGCATCCTGCAGACCATCGAACGGCTGGGCATGCGCGCCTTGCCGATTCGCACCCACGGCGAACTGGGCATCGACGTCGATCACCTCGAAGAAGCCCTGAAGCAGAAAAAAGTCTCGGTGATTTTTCTCAATCCCACCCTGCAGAATCCACGTGGCTTCATCATGCCGGATGAGACCCGGGCCAGGCTTTCACAGATTGCTCGCGAAGCGGATGTGCCGATTATCGAGGACGATATTTTCTTCGATCTGGTACCTGAGGGAGAACGTCCGCGCGCGATCAAAAGCTACGACAGCAGCGGACAGACGATTTACTGCTCATCATTTTCGAAAACGGTCGCGCCGGGTTACCGCGTCGGCTGGTGCGTCGCCGGCAGATACCGCGAGGCGATTCTTGCGCAAATGTTCTCGCGCAATCTGGCCGTTTCCAGCCTCGCGCAAAATGTCCTCAACGAGTTCATCGGGCGCGGCTACATGGAGGAGCATTGCGCACGACTGAGGTCGCAATTGTCGTCGCTGGCGAACTTTGTCGAAACGCTGGTACGCACTGAGTTTCCCTTCGGAACGGTCTACGTGCCACCGCGCGGAGGATTCATCCACTGGATCAAGTTACCCGCGCATACGGACATGCAAGCACTCGAACGGCTGGCCAGTGAACGCGGTTGCCACGTGGCCGGCAGTGGGATCTTTTTCGCCGATGGGCAGCCCTCCACCGGTCTGCGCATCTGCCTGGGTACCACGCTGTCACCGGGGGTGATGCAAATTTTGCAAGTGATTGCCGAATGCGCGCACCTCGCCGCAGGACCCTCGAATGTGCGGCTGAAACTGGCGGACTCTCGCGAGGAGCCAGTGCTTCCCTAGCGGAAGTGGGTTAAACCTGTGATGAACCAGAAACGAACCCGCGTGCCCCTACCCCATCCGCCGCCGTATCGGCCAAGCCGCATGACTTACTGGCTGACCGTGCTCGTTGCCGTGCTGATCGCCTTCGCCATTGGCGCATCGATCTGGATGCTGGTCGACAGCTGGATCACCGGCTCGATCACTACCAATAATCGCGGCCCGCGCAGCACCTACACCCTGGCCCTGCAACCTCGCCAGTTCAGGGCGGAGTTCATCAAGCAAAGCATCGGCACCGTGTTGATGCTGGTGATGGGGCTGTTCGGGCTTTGGATTTATCGCAATGTGCAGGAGCCAGTGAACAGCCCCAAAGGCAAGCGCACAAAGCGCTAGGCAAGGGCGGAATTCAGAGGGTGTTGACGTAATCGACTGGCAGCAAGACCGTGTCCAGATCTGCTGCGACTGCAATATCGCTATTGCTCGCCATCCCAATGAAACACCAGATTGCGTGCCGCGCCGCTGCCAACATCGGTCGTGTCGTGGCGGACTACGCCATTGCGTGTGGCTTGCACGGTGTATTTTCCCGGCGGCAGTTGCACGTAAACCAACGGCCCGGCCTGCGTCAGATTGAGAACGGGCTGACCCTGGACTTTTGCGATAACCACGTCTACATCGGGGATGTATTTGTTCTCCACACCGATGGAAAACGTCATGTGCAAGTTGTAGCCGGTGGTTTGCTGGATGGCTCTGGACTCATCTTCGCCGATCCCGCCGGACAGATAACTGACACCGTTCTGTTGTTGCTGCTGAACTTGCACGCCCGCATTGTCGATCGGCTCAAGACTGGCTGCCTGCAACATCCCCGCACACATCAAGGCAAATACAGCGGCGACGGGCAGCATGAAGGTTCGAACGCGTTTCATGATCACGACTCCCGGGCTCTGGCAGAGCCCAACCGTTACTCCTTTTAGATTTTGCATATCGTGTCGGGTTTTAGATTGATTGGAAGTTGGCAGGAGTACGAAATGGACTACAGACCAATACCGTCAATTGCGTCTTTCATCGGCAACGTCCTGCAACACCCATCGCTGCTTCCTGCGAACTTTGCCGTCTGTCCCGACATACGCAAACGGCGACTCTTGGCATGCTTTTACGTCTGTTCCCAATGACGCGGAAGTCCCGATGAACCAGCTGAAACCTGCTGATACGCAAGACCCGAAAATTGATTCATTGCTGGGGGAGCTCGGCGAATTGATTCGTCAGGCGCGGCAAAAAGTGCTGCGAGCGGTTGATACGATTCAAGTGCAAACCTGCTGGCAGATTGGCAGGCATATCGTCGAGTTTGAGCAGAAAGGTGCCCAGCGTGCGGGCTATGGGAAGCAGCTGATTGGCCTATTGGCGAAGGATCTGACCGGGCAGTTCGGAAAAGGGTTCGATGATCGTAATCTGCGATACATGCGCAGCTTTTATCAGTTGTTTCCAATTTGGAACGCAGTGCGTTCCGAATTGAGCTGGACTCACTACCGTCGGCTGTTGGGAGTGAACAATGAAAAGGCGCGCCACTGGTACATGGACGAATGCGCCACACTGAACTGGTCAAGCCGCGCCCTCGATCGCCAGATTCTCACGCTCTACTACGAGCGACTCCTCATGAGTCGAGACAAAGCCGATGTGATCGAAGAAGCCGCCACCAATATCGAAGCGCTGAAATGCAGCCCGCGCGAGTTCATTCGCGACCCGGTCATGCTCGAGTTTCTCGGCCTGCCCTCAGCCGGCAAGGTCAGGGAAAGCAGTCTCGAACAAGCCCTCATCGACCACCTGCAGGGATTTTTGCTCGAACTGGGCAAAGGCTTTTCCTTCGTCGCCCGCCAACAACGCATCAGTACCGACGGCGTCGATCTGTACATCGATCTGGTGTTCTACAACTACCTGCTCAAATGCTTCGTGATCATTGACCTTAAACGCGGCAAGCTCAGCGCCCGCGATGTCGGGCAGATGGACATGTATGTGCGCATGTACGACGAACTCATGCGCAGCGAGGGCGACCAGCCGACCGTCGGGATCATTCTGTGCGCGGAGAGCAGCGAGTCGGTGGCGCGCTACTCGATGCTCAAGGGCAACGAGCAACTGTTCGCCAGCAGCTACAAGACGATCTTGCCGAGTGAGGAAGAGTTGCGCGCAGAACTCAATCGCGAACAGGCCTTGATCGAGGAACGCCTGCTGACTGAATCCACTGAATAAAATCTGTGGTTTGTTGCGGCTCGGCACTGCGGCTATCGTTGGCAGCTTAACCGCCAAGGTCGAGTGCGATGAGCTATCAGGACACGCCCGCAATGCAGAATATGCCGTCAAAGTCAGCGATTCTGAAGGCCATGTCAGGTGAACCCTTCAAGGAAGCCGCCGCCGACGGTTTTATCCTGGGTGGTTTCATCTGGCGCCATGCGTTGCCCGATCCCCAGCGTGCGGTGGTCATCATCAACGCTGCGACGTCTGTGCGCTGCCGCCACTACGGGCGATTCGCGGCTTATCTGTTCGCCAATGGCTTCGACGTCATCACCTATGACTATCGCGGCATTGGCGAATCGCGATCCGCCTCGATCAAAGGGCTGGACGCGTCATGGACAGATTGGGGCGCCCTGGATTTCGAAGCGATGCTCAAGCGGGCGCAACGGCAGTTTCCCGGGCAGCCGATTGATGTGGTCGGTCACAGCTTTGGCGGTTGTGCGGCGGGACTGGGTGAGTCCGGGCGAGTTATCCGACGGTTGGTCACCGTCGGTGCGCAGTTCGCTTACTGGCGCGATTACGCCCCCGAACAGCGCTGGCGGATGTTCGGCAAATGGCATTTGCTGATGCCGTTGCTGACGCTGCTCTGCGGCTATTTTCCCGGAAAGCGTCTCGGCTGGCTGGAAGACACGCCAAGCGGCGTCGTGCGTGACTGGAGCAAGCCTGCCGCGCGTTATGAACAGCGCCCCAGCGGTCGCGCATTGCTGGAAAAAACCGGCGCCCTGCCCTTCGCCAACGTCGGCGCACAAACCCTCGCCATCAGCATCAGCGACGATCCCTACGGCACGATTGCGGCCATCGAACGCCTGCTCGGCTACTTCAGCAATGCGCAAAAAACCCACCTGCGCATCGCCCCACAGGACATTGGCGAACAACAAGTCGGACATTTCGCCTTTTTTCGCAGCGCATACCAAGCCACACTATGGCCCATCGCTCTGACCTGGCTGCAAACCGGCGCACTGGCCCCCGACACACCCGGGCGGCAAGTCCCGCGCAGCTAAGCCCCAATCAACGCACGACGGAACACATCATGGCCTCCGCCAACAAGCAGCAAAAACGCGCCACCCGGGCCAAAGCCAAGGCCAAGCAGAACCGCACCAAACGCGCCGAAGCGCCGGTCGAGCTGGACCCGAACGACGATCGTATCGACTTCGAGTCGGTGGACCTCACCGAACTGTTCAAGAAAATGATCGACGCCGAAAAGATCAGCCAGCAAGCCCTGTGCAGCGCCTTCCTCGAAGACCCGCTGCTGGAACTGGTCTATGAGCAGGAAGGCGAAGAAGGCGCAATGGATTTCATCCTCGCCGCCCTGATCGAGTATCGCCAGTGGTCGCAGGAAACCGACGAGGCCGGCGCGCTGGCGTGGATCGAATCACCGGCCTTCCAGGCCGACTATGTGGCGGCGTCCGACGCGATCGCCGCAAACACCCAACAGAAGAACTGAACTCCCATGGCATCCCTGAACAAGCAACAGAAACGCGCCAAGCGCGCCAAGGCCAAAGCCAAGCAAATCCGTATGGTCGGCCGCAAGCCGCTGGAGCAGGACGAAGACCTCGACCACCTCGCCGAGCCGATCCCGGAATACACCCTGGCGATGTTCAGCAAAATGCGCGACGCCGAAGCCATCAGCCGCAACGAAATGCTGCTGACGCTGCTGCGCGAACTGGCGTTCGTCATCGTTGATCATCCAGAACTGCTGGACATGGAAAACGCCGATGACGAAGGCATGGCCGCCACCCACCTGGCCGCCGACATGTTGATCGACTACCGCATGTGGGCTGAAGGCGTAACGATCGAAGAAGCCCAGGCCTGGCTGAGCGAGCCACAGTTCATCACCGATTTCGGGGTTGCGCTGGATGCTTATGGCAAGTCGGTGGAAGCGCAGGAAGACAAGAGCGAATAAACCCCGCTCACAAACAAAAACGGCCGCTCGTCATCACTGACAGCGGCCGTTTTTGTTTGGATGGCTTGGTCACCCTTTGTCCGATGACAATGTATATCCCATTGACATATCCCAAGCGCAGCCTATCCTGAGCTCATCGCAGGAGCAGACCTTGGAGGTCAAATATGGAACAGACCACAATTTTCATGAGCAATAGAAGTCAGGCAGTTCGACTGCCAAAGGCAGTTGCGATGCCCGGCGACGTTAAACGAGTGGAAGTCATCGCGATTGGCAGAACACGCGTCATTACGCCTGCTGGAGAAAGCTGGGATAGCTGGTTTGATGGCGACAGCGTCACACCTGATTTCATGGCTGACCGTGAGCAACCTGCTGATCAGGAGCGCGAGTCGTTCTGATGATCAAATACATGCTGGATACCAACATCTGCATCTTCACCATCAAAAACAAACCACAAATTGTCCGGGAGGCCTTCAATCAACATTCCGGGCAGTTGTGCATAAGCGTTATCACGCTTATGGAGCTTATTTACGGCGCTGAAAAGTCGGCGTCCCCTGAAAAGAATCTAGCGATTGTCGAAGGATTCGTTGCGCGATTGGAGGTCTTGCCTTTCGACAATGACGCCGCAGCACAGGCCGGGATGATCCGGTCTGAACTGGCGAAAGCTGGAACACCGATTGGGCCGTACGACCAAATGATAGCAGGCCACGCGCGGTCGCTTGGACTTATTGTAGTCACGAACAATGTGCGGGAATTTGAACGTGTTTCCGGATTGCGTATTGAGGATTGGGTTCATCCCGTTTGAGCAGCGCTCACAAACAAAAACGGCCGCTCGTCATCACTGACAGCGGCCGTTTTGCATTACGCGTTGCGGATCAGTTCAACACCACCGCGCCACGTTTTTCCAGCTTGCGACGGCGTGCCACCAGCAAACCGGCAGCCACCACCATCAGGCTCAGCAGGCCAGTCGCGAGAATCTCCACGCGATGCGCTTCCTGGAACAGCATGATGGTCAGGGCCGCGACGATGAAGATGATCACCGCGTAGGTCAGGCCCGGGAACAGCCACATGCTGAATTCGATTTTCTCGCCACGCGCCACGCGTTGTTTGCGCATGCGCAATTGCGAGAAGGCGATTACCAGGTAAACCAGCAGCGCAATGGCGCCGGAGCTGGCCAGCAGGAATTCGAACACCGCAGCTGGGGCCACGTAGTTGGCGAAAGTGCAGAGGAACGCTGCGCCGGTCGACAGCATCACCGCCCAGTAAGGCGTGCCGCTTTTATTGGTGCGGGTCGACATGGCCGGGGCATCGCCACGTTTGCCGAGGGAGAAGAGCATGCGCGACGAGGTGTATAGCGCCGAATTCAGGCAGCTGGTTACCGCGACCAGCACCACGATGTCGACGATCATTTTCGCGTTAGGAATGCCCATGCGCTCAAGCACGGTCTGGTAGGAACCGAGGTTGGCCAGCGTAGGATCGTTCCAAGGCACCAGGGCCACAACGATGAAGATCGACACGAGGTAGAACAAGCCGATCCGCCAGATCACCGAGTTGGTTGCTTTGGAGATTTGCTTGCCCGGGTTTTTCGATTCCGCGGCCGCGATGGTCACGATCTCGGTACCCATGAAGGAGAACATGGTGGTCAGGATTGCACCCAGTACCGCGCCCATGCCGTTTGGCAGGAAGCCGCCGCTGTCGAAAAGGTGCGACACACCGCTGACCTGGCTGTTCGGCAAGTAGCCGAAGATCGCTGCAAGACCGAGGGCGATGAAGCCGATGATCGCCAGCACTTTGATCAGGGCAAACCAGAATTCGAACTCGCCGTAATTCTTCACGCTGAACAGGTTGGTGACGGTCAGCAACAGGGTGATGATCAGCGCGAAAGCCCAGATGCCTAC
Source organism: Pseudomonas helmanticensis (assembly GCF_900182985.1). Lineage (NCBI taxonomy): Bacteria > Pseudomonadati > Pseudomonadota > Gammaproteobacteria > Pseudomonadales > Pseudomonadaceae > Pseudomonas > Pseudomonas helmanticensis. Next base: position 3,981,715 of record NZ_FXUY01000001.1, read on the forward strand.
GCCCGGGAACCATGCATGGAGGATGGTCGCGGCGGCGTTGGCTTCCAGTGGAATCACCAATACCCAGAACCACCAGTACAACCAGCCGATGGTGAAACCGGCCCAATGGCCGATGGCACGGTCGGCGTAAGTCGAAAACGAACCGGTATCCGGCGAGGCAACAGCCATTTCGCCGAGCATGCGCATCACCAAGACCACCAGAGTACCGGCGGCGGCATAAGCCAGCAGCACGGCAGGACCGGCCGCAGCGATGGCGTGGCCGGAGCCAACGAACAGACCGGCGCCGATCACACCGGCGATCGACAACATGGTCACATGACGCGGTTTGAGCCCTTGTTCAAGGCCATTGGAGCTTGGGGTACTGCTCATCGAAACTACCTTTGCGAGGAAAGCGATTGCGTCCGGCCCGTCTGGCATTTCTTTCTCGTAAAAAGAATCCAACGGGGCGTTCCTTATTCTGCACGCAATAAATGCGCCAAAATGTTTCAAAGTCTTCTGCATCGCGGCTTTGCGCGCGACCGGACGGTCATCGCAAGTCTTTGAGATCAATGGCAATTCGCCAGAGCGTTACCCTGCGACTCACTTTCAAGACGAATCAGCGCACCAGAAACACACTGAAAAAGTGTGGGATGCACAATAAAAGGGCGAATCGTGTACGTTCGGCCGGATAGCGCTTCCAACACCCCGCCAAAGCTGGCAACATCGCGCCTTTTTTTACGCGACACCCCGGGTTTGCACGATCAAACACCCGTTCGGTTGTTGATGGGGCGACAGTCTGCTGTGCCGATGCGACAACCTGCCACACGCCACCCGTTTACCGCTCGCAGCGCTGTTGGCTGCCATTGAAACGCTATGCTAGCTTGGCCGCCTCGCCAGGAAGGCCATCCAACAGCTGGAGCGCAACATATATGAGGAACGCACATGGCTGAGGCCACGCCCGCGCTTGAAATTCGCAACCTGCACAAACGCTACGGACAGCTTGAGGTGCTCAAAGGCATCTCGCTGACCGCCCGCGACGGCGATGTGATCTCGATCCTCGGTTCCTCCGGTTCCGGCAAGTCCACGTTCCTGCGTTGCATCAACCTGCTGGAAAACCCGCACCAGGGCCAGATCCTCGTGGCCGGTGAAGAACTCAAGCTCAAGGCCGCGAAGAATGGCGAACTGGTTGCCGCCGACGGCAAACAGATCAACCGCCTGCGCTCCGAGATTGGTTTTGTGTTTCAAAACTTTAATCTGTGGCCGCACATGAGCATCCTCGACAACATCATCGAGGCGCCGCGTCGCGTGCTCGGCCAGAGCAAGGCCGAGGCCATCGAAGTCGCCGAAGCGCTGCTGGCCAAGGTCGGCATCGCCGACAAGCGCCACGCCTATCCGGCGCAATTGTCGGGTGGTCAGCAACAACGCGCGGCGATTGCCCGCACGCTGGCGATGCAGCCGAAGGTGATTCTGTTCGACGAGCCCACCTCCGCGCTTGACCCGGAAATGGTTCAGGAAGTACTTAGTGTCATCCGCGCATTGGCCGAAGAAGGCCGCACCATGCTGCTCGTGACCCACGAAATGGGTTTCGCCCGTCAGGTCTCCAGCGAAGTGGTGTTCCTTCACCAAGGCCTGATAGAAGAGCAAGGATCGCCTCAGCAGGTGTTCGAAAACCCGCTTTCGGCGCGCTGCAAACAATTCATGTCCAGCAACCGCTAACGGAGCAACATGCATGCAGAATTTCAAGAAGGTCTTCCTGGCCGCCGCCGTCACCCTCGCGTTCAGCGCCGGTGCCATGGCTGAAACCCTGAAGATGGGCATCGAAGCGGCTTACCCGCCGTTCAACAATAAAGACGCCAGCGGCAACGTGGTCGGCTTCGACAAAGACATCGGCGACGCCCTCTGCGCGAAGATGAAAGTCGAGTGCACCGTGGTCACTTCCGACTGGGACGGCATCATTCCGGCCCTGAACGCGAAGAAGTTCGACTTCCTGATCTCCTCGCTGTCGATCACCGAAGAGCGCAAAGGCGCGGTCGACTTCACCGACCCGTACTACTCGAACAAACTGCAGTTCATCGCACCGAAAAACGTCGACTTCAAAACCGACAAGGACTCGCTCAAGGGCAAGACCATCGGTACCCAGCGTGCGACCCTGGCCGGTACCTGGCTGGAAGACACCTACGCCGATGACATCAAAGTCAGCCTCTACGACACCCAGGAAAACGCCTACCTCGACCTGACTTCCGGTCGTGTCGACGCGATCCTCGCGGACAAGTACGCCAACTATGACTGGCTGAAAAGCGACGCCGGCAAGAACTACGAGTTCAAGGGTGATCCGGTCGTAGAAAGCGACAAGATCGGCATCGCTGTGCGTAAAGGCGACCCGCTGCGCGAGAAGCTGAACGCTGCTCTGAAGGAAATCGTCGCCGACGGTACCTACAAGAAGATCAACGACAAGTACTTCCCGTTCAGCATCTACTGATCCTGACCTGTGGGACTGGCGCCGTAATTGAACGGCGCCGGCTCCCGACTTTGCCTGCCGCAATTTGAACAGAACTCCATGATTATCGACCTCTACGGATTCGGCCCGGCCCTCGCTGCCGGCGCGCTGATGACCGTCCAACTGGCCCTCACGGCCCTGTGCCTGGGACTGGTGCTCGGTCTGCTCGGCGCCTTGGCCAAGACTTCCCCGTACAAGCCGTTGCAATGGCTTGGCGGCACGTATTCGACCCTGGTGCGTGGCGTTCCGGAATTGCTCTGGGTGCTGTTGATCTACTTCGGTACGGTCAACCTGATGCGCGCCCTCGGTGAATACTTCGGCAACCCCGACCTGCAACTCAATGCCTTCGCTGCCGGTGTGATCGCCTTGGGCCTGTGCTTCGGCGCCTACGCCACGGAAGTGTTTCGTGGTGCGATCCTCGCCATTCCCAAAGGCCACCGTGAGGCCGGCGAGGCCCTGGGCCTGTCGAAATGGCGGATCTTCACCCGGCTGATCATGCCGCAGATGTGGCGTATCGCCCTGCCCGGCCTGGGCAATCTGTTCATGATCCTGATGAAAGACACCGCACTGGTCTCGGTGATCGGTCTTGAAGAAATCATGCGTCACGCGCAAATCGGCGTGACCGTGTCGAAACAACCGTTCACCTTTTATATGGTCGCCGCGATCATGTACCTGGGCCTGACCGTGCTGGCGATGTCTGGCATGCACTTTCTGGAAAAACGCGCCGCCCGCGGCTTTGCGAGGAGCGCTTAATGAACTGGGAAGTGATCATCAAGTGGCTGCCGAAACTGGCACAGGGCGCGACCCTGACCCTGGAACTGGTGGCCATCGCGGTGATTGCCGGTCTGCTGCTGGCAATTCCGCTGGGCATCGCCCGCTCCTCGAAGCTGTGGTACGTGCGCTCGTTGCCCTACGCCTACATCTTCTTTTTCCGTGGCACGCCGTTGCTGGTTCAACTGTTCCTGGTTTATTACGGCCTGGCACAGTTCGACGCGGTGCGTGAAAGTGCGTTGTGGCCATACCTGCGCGATCCGTTCTGGTGCGCGACTGTGACCATGACCCTGCACACGGCGGCGTACATCGCCGAGATTCTGCGCGGGGCGATTCAGGCGATTCCTCCGGGCGAGATCGAAGCGGCGCGGGCCTTGGGCATGTCCAGGCCCAAGGCGATGTTCTACATCATCCTGCCGCGTGCCGCGCGCATCGGCCTGCCGGCCTACAGCAACGAAGTGATCCTGATGCTCAAGGCCAGCGCGCTGGCCAGCACCGTGACTTTGCTGGAACTGACCGGCATGGCCCGCACGATCATTGCCCGCACCTATCTGCCGGTGGAGATTTTCTTCGCGGCAGGCATGTTCTATCTGTTGATGGCATACGTGCTGGTGCGCGGCTTCAAGCTGCTGGAGCGCTGGCTGCGCGTCGATGCCTGCCAAGGGCGTTGATTCTTCCCACGTGCTGACGGGCGAGGACTTACTCGCCCGCTTCACCGCGCTGGATGTTTTTCTCACAACGCATCAGGCGCTGTGGAAACCTCGACCGTTCACTCATCTTTCGCTTGCCTGGGAAGCGTCCTACCCGGAACTGGCCTTGTGGCTGCGCGGGAGGTCGCTGGAAGACGCGGAAAACGCTCACAACCAACCAGCTGATCTTGTTGATGCGCCGGAGCCGTTTGCTTCATTGGCGGCGTTGTCGGCTGAGCTGAGTGCGGTCGGTGAGTTGCCGGGCCATGCGCTGGAATCTGCGGGGCATCGCTTGAATGTCGATGTACCGGGGCGTAAATGGCAGCAGATCGAAGCATTCGCCAGTCGTTTGTCCTTTGCTGCGCAGCCAACGCATTGGCTGGACTGGTGCTCCGGCAAAGGACACCTGGGACGGCGGTTACTGGCCACCGGGCAACAGCTGACTTGCGTTGAGTACGATCCGGCATTGGTCGCCAGCGGCCAGGCATTGAGTCAGCGTCATCATTTACACGCCCTGCATGTCGAACAGGACGTGTTGGCGGCTGACGCCTCAGCCGTATTGAGCGCTGCTCACACGCCCGTCGCCCTCCACGCTTGCGGTGACCTGCATGTACGCTTGATGCAACTGGCCAGCGCTATCGGTTGCCAACACATGGCGATCGCTCCTTGCTGCTACAACCGCACCGCCCACCACGAATATCAGCCATTGTCCTCGGCCGGATCGGGAACCCTCCTACGTCTCTCGCTGGAAGATCTGGCGCTGCCGATGAGCGAAACCGTCACCGCTGGTGCACGCGTCCGACGTCAACGTGACACTTCGATGGCTCGTCGCCTGGCCTTCGACTTGCTGCAACGGCAGGTGCGCGGTGTTGACGAGTACTTGCCGACGCCATCGTTGCCCAGCGCCTGGCTGGAAAAACCCTTTGACGATTACTGCCGCAACCTGGCCGCGCTCAAAGAGTTATCCACAGTCGGCTCGCAAAAGTGGGATGAAATAGAGACCACCGGTTGGCAGCGTTTGGCCGAAGTTCGCAACCTTGAATTGCTCCGCGGACTTTTCCGACGACCATTGGAGCTTTGGCTGAATCTGGATCGGGCACTTTTCCTTGCCGAACAGGGATACCTCGTCCGGCTCGGCACCCTTTGCGCAGCGCCGCTGACCCCACGTAATTTGCTCCTGCTGGCCGAGCGTCAATAACTCGCGACCACCTGTGGATAACTCTGTTGATGGTTTTTCCATGGATCCAATATCCACGCCTGTTTCGACCACTTAACACTGCTGGTCATTTTTTGTTCACATGAATAAAAAACCTGTAAAACAGGGATTTGCGAACAAAATGAGAATGCGTTCACAAAATCTCGTCCAAACCAGTCCTTGCCCCTCGCCGTTGTGCATAAGCTGCCAATCAAAACGACATAAACGCCGAATAAAGCCCTCGCCGAGCGAATAATTGCGGCCTCCGTCCAGCCTTGCTATACAGGGGCACAACGCGCCGACAGGCACGCACGAACAAGAAAAATCAGACCGACAGGAAGCGACCGTGACGTTCATTTCTTACGCGCAGAACTTTGAAGATGTTCGCCTGTGGCGCGCACTCAAGCAGTTTGAACACGGTTTCTACATCGACGTCGGCGCCAACGATCCGAGCCACGACTCGGTCACCAGAGCCTTCTACGATCACGGCTGGCGCGGCGTCAATGTCGAGCCGATGCAGAATTACTACGACGCGCTCTGCCAGCAGCGCCCACGCGACGCCACCGTGCAATGTGTCGCCAGCGACCAACCCGGCGAAATGACCTTCTACGGCATTCCCGGCACCGGCCTTTCCACCGCCGACCCGGCCGTCGCCCAGCAACGCAAAGACCTCGGCATGGACGTGCGCAGCCTCACCGTCAAAGCCCGCACCCTGACTTCGATCTGCGAACAATATGCTGCCGATCGGCCAATCCATTTTTTGAAGATCGACGTCGAAGGCCACGAAGAAACCGTCCTGCGCGGGATGGACTTCAGTCGCTTCCGCCCATGGATCATCGTCATCGAAACCCCATGGCAACGCGACCACACGTGGGAACACCTGGTCACCGACGCCGGCTATCAGTCGATCCTGTTCGACGGCCTCAACACCTGGTTCCTCGCCGACGAACACCTGAGCCTCAAACCCGCATTCGACATCCCACCGTGCAACCTCGACAACTTCCAACTGTGCCAGGGCCACGCCTTCGCCCACCCATTGAGCCCTAACGAACTCGACACCGCACAACAACTCGCCGACGCTCTGCACCGCGCCGAACAGGCCGAAGCGCAACTGTTTGCCCTGCAAAACAGCCGCACCGTGCGGGCAGTGCAAACGCTGCGGAATGTACTGCGCAGGGCCTGATTTGCAGCGATGCAAAAATAGTCTGAATTCAGGGGTTTACAGAAATTATCCAGTCGCTATAATCGTCGCCCACACGCCGGTATAGCTCAGTTGGTAGAGCAACTGACTTGTAATCAGTAGGTCCCGGGTTCGACTCCTGGTGCCGGCACCATACAAAACGAAGCCCCTGCAGAAATGCAGGGGCTTTGTTGTTTCTGGAGTGTTCATATTTGGCAGCGTTTCTGCCTCAGTAGAAATAGGGCCTCTCCTCCCCTCACACTTCCCCCATTAGCCACACTTCCTCTTACACACTTCGAAAGTACGGACTATGAACCAACGGTTCATATTTTCGTCTTTATGCTAAATTATGAAATGGCAATAATTATGGTGTACACATAAAAAGGTGTAATCGTATGAGCAGCATTTTTCAGCGCCCTGAACTGGCTGAGTCAATGGCAAACCAGCTTCTCAATCCAGGCGTACTCGATGAAGGTCTGCGATCAGGTCTATTTCTATCTGGCCTGCGTCGCACAGGTAAAACGACTTTTTTGAGAAATGACCTCATCCCTGCCTTGGAAGCAGCAGGTGCTTTAGTCATTTATGTCGACTTATGGAGCGACACCCTGGCCAACCCGGCAACGCTCGTGCACAACGCCATCCAGAAAACCCTGAAAGACCTGCAAACGCCGGGCTCCTCTGCCCTGGGAACATTCAAGCGCGTCAGCAATGTTGAAATCGGCGCCGCAGGATTCAAGTTCGGTTTCAAACTCGACAGCATTGGCAGCGCCGACGGCCCGACACTGGCCCAAGCACTCACCGAAGTTGTAGATCAAGCCAAGACTGATCTGGTGTTAATCATTGACGAAGTGCAGCACGCCATTTCCTCCGACGACGGCAACCAGCTTCTCTTGGCGCTCAAGGCCACCCGCGATGCAATCAATCCTCGTCCGAATACGCCGGGATACTTTCTTTTCATCGGAACCGGTTCCCACAGGGCGCAAGTCAGCGAACTAACCGCCAAACGCAACCACGCGTTTTCTGGCGCCACGTCAGCAGCCTATCCATTGCTGAAAGGCGACTACGTTGAATTCCTGCTCAACCGACTCGCAATGACCGTGAAGAAGGCCAAACTGCCGTCCCTCGAAGCCGCTATCGAGGCGTTCGACACTTTGGGCAATCGACCTGAAGAAATGCTGAAGGCCCTACGCCAACTCTTACAGCAAGAGGGCGAGCCCGATGTGTTCCTACCAGTAATCGCAAGCACACTACGCTCGGCGGCGGCGAGCATCGAGCTGGAAAAAGTCGAGCAACTGGGTAGCCTGGCTCAAGCCATTTTCAACAAGATCGCGTCTACAGAAGGTGATGCTCGCGGAATTTTTTCCACTGACGCAGCGGCCGAGTATTCAAAGTCAGTCGGGCGAGAGGTGCGGGTCGAAGAGATTCAACCGGTAGTGATTGCGCTGGTTGCCGAGAACATCATCATGCGACGCGGGCATGGGATCTACGCCATTACAGATCAGTTTGTTCAAGAGATCTGGCTGGAAGAGCGGGCTTTGATAGAAGGGAGTTAGGCTGCGGGCTGATTTTTTCAGTGACGGCATTTCTGCCGTCCAGTTAACGCAATCATCTCAGTGAGCCAGTTCGGGGCGAACGTCACTCCACCAAGATCAAGATGACGAACTATCCACAGGCGTAGAAAAGATCGGGCAAAGCGCTGTCGTTGACAGCAACCCAAGTAGCCAGAACCTTTAAGGCTACGCCACACAGTGATGGTTCTCCCAAAGTGCGATTAGCGTCCGGCGGCTCGCACGGTCACAGCGATGTGATGGATGCCTACTTTACCAGAGTGCCCACTGCGGCAACTCACACCACTTTATAGCGGCCCTGCAGCAACCTATCCGCTTGGCCATTTCCTTGCGCCAACTTGCGCCCGTCTCTTTCTCCCGGAAAGAGACGGGCGCTCCTACCGCTGCTGCAGCCCAACTCGTACAAGGCTTTGCGGCATTCCCTCTCGTGACAATCGGCGTGACAAACACCGAAGTCACCAGCAACAGCGATGCAGATGATGGTGCCGCAGCCCAAGGAATGGACTGCACCTGACTGACAGTCAGGCATGCCCCGGTCACCGCATCACTACCTTCACTCGACTCAGGATCTCGCGGCATTGGTCTCGTCAGCCAGTGCAGCCTCCACCCGCCCACTTCTTTGGAAGTGTTCAGGAGGCCAGATCATGAGATGCCCAAGCTTCCGGTCGTAAGGAGCCGTCAGTCCCGCGTTAGTGGACAACCCTCACAGGTCGCAGGGGCCTTGATCCCTGATAACACTCAACATTCTTGGCGGGATGACGTGGGGAAAGTTTTAAAAGTTTTGGCTTCGAGAGGAGTTCGATCATGGCACTGGTGGGCAGGCGAGATGGACGCAATTTTGGCTACGGCCGACAACTGAGTTATGCCGGGCCGCAGGCGCTGAAAGATCTATTTGGCGGCGGGCATTACGGCACGGTCAAGGCGCACAGTGATCGCTGGCAGGCATTTGTACGTTGGTGCCGCTCGGAGAATGGGCCGGGGTTTAACGATGCGCGGCAGATTGATCGGCGGACCTTGTTGGACTACGCCGGACATCTGCGCCAACAAGTTGAAAAAGGTGAGCTGGCCATCGCCACTGCGCAAAACCGGTTGTCCAGTGTGAATCGGACCATGGCCGCGCTTCGCGGTGATCAATATGTGAAAGTGCCGAGTCCAAGCAAGGCGTTGGGAATGCGGCGCACCAGTGTTCGTTGCTCGGTTTCGCAAGGCCAAGACCGCGAACAGGTAAAACGGATCGTCGACGTGCTTTGCGAACATCAGCAGCCGCGCGCCGCAGCCATCGTGCAGTTAGCGCGAACCACCGGCATGCGCATGCGCGAGGCCATTTTGGCCGACCTGTCCCGATTGCAACGTGAAGCAGAGCAACTTGGCAGAATCAACATCCAGGATGGCACCAAAGGTGGCCGCTCAGGTGCATCGGCACCTCGATGGATTACGGTAGATGATCATGTTCGTGACGCACTTAGGTTTGCCGAACAGGCCTCGCCCGACGCTAGCCGCAACCTGCTTGCTCCGAACGAAAGCTACCAGGACTTTCTGCGGGACACCGTCCGCCCCGCACGGGACATCATCCATAAGCACGACCTCAAAGGCTTCCACGAATTACGGGCAGCCTATGCGTGCGAACGCTATGAACAAATCACCCACCATCCCGCCCCCATCAACGGTGGCCATTGCTATCAACTCGACCGACGCCTAGATCAGGATGCCCGAGTACAAATCAGCTATGAGCTGAGGCACGGCCGTATCGTCGTGGTGGTCGCTTACATTGGTGGTCAAGCATGAGCACGGCATTCGATATGAATCGGTTCCTGGCGGGTGTCCTGACCGGGTCGCTTACCACCCGCCAACGCCACCTCCGTCAGGCGAAGGCTATCCAAACAGCTATCGCTGAACGCTGGCACCGAGACAACCCATAGACTTGGCAGCAAAAGCATCTCGCATGGTTTCTAAATCACCACGTGAACCAGCACGCTGAATCGACGCGCTATTACTATCTGCTCACCATACATTTACTCACTCTTCGCTTAGGAAAATCCTGGCAGTTCGAGCGTTAGGCTGAGGCCATCAACTGGCCAGATTATGACGATCAGACCCAAAGAGGGTCTTGAGTCTTGGTGGCGACTTACCGAAACCCTTCCTCAATCCTGCGGTGCATGGCAAATTGACATCGACCTCCAAAAAAATCCGAGCACGTGCCCCAGAGAAAAAGGAGTTTCCATGTCGATATTGCAGGAAATACTGAGCTGGACCCAGGGACTACCCACCTGGCAAAGCGATTGCGTTGCACGTTTGTTAGCAAAACAGACTCTTACAGCAGAGGATTTGGGTGACTTACTAGCTTTGCTCAAGAGTGCTCATGGTATTCCTGACCCGAAAGGCCGAACGCCAAGCCCGCTTGCATCCAATCAGATCCCCGCTCCGCTGAAGTCATCGATGCATGTCGAGTTGCGGGCAATGAAAAACTTACTAAATGTTAATGCCATTGCCGAAAACCACAGCCTGTCTTTCGCTCCTTCGGGCTTGACCGTTATTTACGGCGGTAATGGTTCGGGCAAATCGGGCTACTCCCGTGTGCTAAAGCGCGCATGTCGCGCGCGCGATCAAGCTGAAGTCATTTATCCCAACGCCAACCGACCCGTGGACAAAGCCGCTTCGGCTGAAGCCATCTTCGAAATCGGTGTTAACGGTACGATACAAGACGTGCACTGGGTAAATGACGGAGCTGCACCCGTTGAGCTATCAGCTCTCTCCATTTTCGACTCACGCTGCGCCAATGCTTATCTTGTAAATGAAGACGATTTTTCGTACGTACCTCAGGGACTCGATGTTTTTGAACGACTAGCAAGTGTCCATCAGCAATTGAAGAGCGCGATTGAGGCGGAGCAGAGACAATATGCCGTTGACCTGACTGCGTTTGTTCCGTTGCACGGCGACACGATTGTCGGAGCATTAATTGCAACACTGTCTGCCAAGACTTCTCCGGCCCAAATTGAAGCACTGGCCACGTTGGCCCCTGAAGAACTGAGCCTGCACACAGATTTAGGCAAAAGCCTAAAAGAAAATAATCCCAGGGAAAAAGCTAACCAACTGAGGTTACTCGCTCGCCGAGTTGGCGGCGTTGCAACGATTGCTACCAACAAGGCGACGTTGGTGGATCAAGCAATCGTGACCAAGCTGCGCGACCTGTCGAGGACCTACCTTACCGCCAAAGCAGCTGCGGAGCTGGCTGCAAATCAGTTCAAGGAACAAGAAGGTTTACTGCCAGGAACAGGAGGCGAAGCTTGGCGTGAGCTATTCGAAGCCGCACGCAAATTTTCCTCTGAGTCCCACCCGGATGAAACCTTTCCTGCATTGGGAAGCGATGCATCCTGTCCCCTGTGTCAGCAACCGCTCATGGAAGGGGCTAATCGCTTGGCTCACTTTGAAGCCTTCATTCAACAAGAGGCAGAAAAAACTTCTCAGGCTCGCCGTGCTGAATTGGTTGCCCAGTATAAACCTCTAAGTACGCATGATCTGACTCTAGGTTTGGACGACGCTACGCTCAGCGAAATTCAAACACTCGATTCTCAACTTGCGGCAGATTCTGCTGCCTTCGAGCAAGTTCTGACAGCTCGTCGAGAAGCCATCAAGGCAGCGGTGACTACACAAATTTGGGAAGGGGCCGAACAAGCATTGGTCAATCCAGCCCCACGGCTCCAGTCTCTCGCAGACAAGCTAAATGCCGAGGCTGTAAATCTGGATAAAGCATCCGATGAACAGGCTCGAGCAAAGTTGCAGAAGCAGCTGGATGAGCTTGATGCAAGAGTAAAATTGGGCCAAGTCAAAGATGCTGTCATTGCGGCTGTCTCACGGCTGAGTCATCAGGCAAAGCTGACAAAGTGCTTACCGGCGCTCAGGACGAACGCTATTTCCTTGAAGTCATCTGAGTTGGCAGAAAGCATCATTTCAAAGGGGCTTGCGGATGCACTTAATGCTGAGTTCAAGGCACTAGGGGTTGGAGGACTTCGTGTCACCCTGCAAAGCCGCTCCGGGAAAGGCAAAGTACTGCATAAGCTAAAGCTGGAGTTACCGCAAAGCCGTAGCCCCCGAGATCTATTGAGCGAAGGCGAGCAAAGAGCTGTTGCATTAGCTTCATTTTTAGCTGAAGTGAAGCTTAGTGATAGCACTGGCGGTATTATTTTCGACGATCCAGTATCGTCCCTAGATCACCGACGGCGTGAACGTGTTGCTGCGCGACTCGTAGACGAAGCCGCGCGGCGCCAAGTGATTGTGTTCACCCATGACATCTACTTTCTTTGCATTTTGGCTGAGGAAGCGGAGTCCGCAGGTATCACCGTTCTTACACAAAGTCTGTCGAGGCGAGCCGAAGGCTTCGGAGTTTCCAATCCAGAGTTACCATTCGAGGGAAAAAATACAACAAAACGCATTGGGGCGCTTAAGGCTCAGCAGCAAATCATTGCAAGATTGTATAAAGACGGCGAGGAAGATGCGCACCGTAGACAGACAGGCGAAGCTTATTTTTTCCTGAGGATGGCTTGGGAGCGTGCTGTTGAGGAAGTGCTGCTACGCCGAGTAGTTCTACGTTTTCGTAAAGGCATCGAAACCCAGCGATTGTCAGAGGTGATCGTTGATGATAACGATTATGCACAAGTAAATGCCGGGATGAGCAAGTGCTCGAACTATGCACACGACAAAGCCATAGAGGGAGGCGTTGCTGTGCCAGAACCCGATGAGTTACTCGCTGATATCATGGCTCTTGAAACTTGGCGTGACCAAATTGAGCGCCGCAGCAAGAGTACGAGCCAAAACCGTAAATCAGGATTGCCTACATCTCCTTTTCCCTCCGCTGCCACAGCCACTCCGTAGGCGTGCCGCATGAGGTAGTGAGCCGTCAGGCGTAAGATGCATGAGCTACCTGCATTCGACACAGTCTGTGTGAAGACTCGCTGGGCACGTTAAACACCGAAGCTACGCAGTTCACCTGAGGAACTGGCAAAAACAGTACACGATTGGCCACACAGACTGCTCATACCGGTATGTGGCTGCCAGGGCCATCAGGGGCTCTGGTCAGTCGCAAGAGTTCACCTACAGCTACTAACTTTTGAAATTGTAAAACCAATTAAATATTAGGAGACCCCATGGAAAATCCTTCAAAGGCAAGAAAAAAAATACCGAAACAACTCGAAAGTCTCTTGCTCTACAATGCCGCCAAAACTTGCTGTGTATGCCGAGTTCCGCGTGCACCAGTTGAAATTCACCATATCGATGAAAACCCTGCCAATAATATTGAAGACAACCTCGTGGTGATTTGCAAAAACTGCCACGAGGAGGCTCATACCAAACGGCCGCTTTCAAAGAGTTTGACTGCCGGTCGACTTATAGATTTCAAAATCCGTTGGCAAGATGAGGTGAAAAATCGCTCGGCGAATGCAATGCTGCCAAGCTCCAACCTTGATCAAGCAATGTGGACATATATAAACCATCAAAGACTACCAGTATTGATGAAGGCATTTGATGTGAAATTTGACGCAGGCCTGTTATATTTTCTTGCAAAGAGAAAAGTAGTCGATAGAAATGGAATTCCAATTTTCCAGCTAGAATGCAAGGATCGTGATAACAGCCTAACAACTATATATGAACGATTCGAATGGGATGACTCGCAGAGACTTCACGACCTCTATATGGATGCAGTTGACAAACTAATACAAAAGACACACCCAATTGAGCTCGGTGCAATTTGGACAAAGACAGAAATAAAAACAATCCTCAAACCAGGCTCGATTTGTTTCTGTATGAGAGGCTTTCACTTCAGAGGCGGGGAGCGAAAAAATGGAGAGGAAGACAGATTTGTATACGCAAGAGCAAAGAACATTGAAGTTCAGCTCCTTGCCAACACAAGGCATATGTATGGGAACTCTGCTCTTTACACAAATTTTGCAGGTAGCAGGTTCGCGGCCATTCTGATGATCATCAAAGAGGTGGTAAATGAAGAGGGTGTTCTTGTAGTGAGAGCAACTCCTTTAGCAATGGGCGCAGGTTTTATCCCCAGTGAATACGAAACACCACATAAACTCCGTTATGGCTGGGCAGTATAGTTGCTCGCGGTAGGAATGGCAGTCATCTGCCCCCGCACAGATCCGTACGTACAGAATTACCGCATACGGCTCCTGCTTTGGGTTTTAACGCCGAAGCTGATTATGGGATAAGGATCCATAGGTAGTTCGCGTGTATAGGGGATAAGCAATCGGGCCCGCGCAGTCATGCGTTCCCAATTCAGTCGGTGTCGCTGACTCCCCCCGTTTAAGGGCATGCCTCCAAGCTCCGATAATTTCCCGGCAAAAAGCATCCAGCCGCCGTGTATTACCGGACACGTGGTGATAATTTCAATAGCATCTAAACAACCGAGTCAACCACTGCCCAATCACTGGGACAGGCTTTTGCCTGCGCTTATGTAACCGCGATCATATTTCCTTGAGTGTTGCTCTCATACGTTTGCTGATGGTCACGCGCCCCACCTCGAACATCCCATTCTTGGCTTGACCACAGAGATGCGTTAACCCAAAAAAGTCGAATGTTTCTGGCATCCCTTCGCCACGTTTCCTGCGATCTTCAACCGCGAACCAGCCAAACCGCAGCGGACGTGTTTTCTCTGTGTGTAAAGTCAGGTTGAACTGAGCGAGTCGAGCGGTAATACCCCCTAATCTCTGTCGCCATCCAAACGTGTCGGCAACCAGCCCTAACGTTCACTTGGGCAGCCGGTCATGATAACTTCTTGCTCCATGAGGCGCTGGACCGTCCAAGCAGACTCTTTCTCCATCACCCCTAACGATCTGAGCCGCTAAGGAAGCCCACTGAATGAGTGAACATACATTTCCACAGTTAACATCCTCCAAACTCAAGGGCAGTATCGGGCAGACATTTTTCGCTAATTTTGTCCATCAATTGCTGAATTTCAGTTATCGGCCAGTTCCACAAGATTCAGATTTCGGTATTGACGGATATATCGATATCGTCATCGGAGAAAACGTGACGGGTCGTACGTTGGCAGTTCAAATAAAATGCGGCGATTCCTATTACGCTCCCAACACCGAAGGCGACATAAAGTACAATGGAGAAAACAAGCATTTAAACTTCTATCTAAACACAACCACCCCTATCATATTAGTTGTATTAAATAGCACCTGTACTAAAGGGTGCTGGGTGCAATTCAAGAAAGAAATCATAATGCCTTCGACCAATGGATGGCACATAGAAATGCCAAGCCGAAACGTACTCTCCAAAGACATTATTGAAACATGGACGAGAATCGCGGGGCCTGCGATCGACCATACAGAGGCTATCCGGCATTCTTGGAAACTTAATGATTCACTTGACGCCGCCGGCTTCCAGTTTTTCCAAGTTGAGAAGGATGAAATTTTAGATTTATCCTTTAAATCCATTGAGGAGCTGATAGAGCGGTCAAGCAGAAGCCGCCAATCGCTGATCAAAAACCAAGGGAAAGTCGAGCTGTTTATCGACGGTTTCAACGAGGATCCTCGAGAAATTTACGAGATCCCAGAAATCCGTAATTGGTACGCAAAAAGCCTGGAGCTTGGCATCCCTTGGCTATATTTTCTTTCCACAAAATTGGACGCCATGGACTTGCTACATTGTTTGATGGCGATGTGCGATGTCACAGCGAAGCCGCACTTCGACGGTACCAAGCACATTACGTTCGATCGCCCAGAGCAAATAGGATTTTGGCTAATCCGAAACTTGGAGAACCTTTTACAATTTACTGCGCGTCATAACCTCCCCAGTGAAACTAGCCAAGAAATATACGAAAACACCATGAAGTTCATCCGAACAACTACTGGGTTTTCGAGGTAGAAACGAGCTGCTAATCGATCCAGCCTTTTTAAGAACCGTCCGAAATGGAGAGTTTCTCAAAGGAGAAGCGAAGTTTTCGGACGGGCTAAATCGATACACACAGAAAACAAGGCTCGCAGAAATTCGGGCCTTTGTTGTTTCTGGCTTCCAAAAATCAAACTTCCCCCCTGTGGGAGCCGCCGAAATTTTGCTAATATTATTTTCGATTATTTTTTTGGAAGCTAGTATGGCAGATTTCACGTTCGACAGGGTTGTGGTGTTTCAGTCTCTTCAGCCTCATGAATTCAAATCCGGCACAGAGTTGAAATTATATTTAGAGGGATTGTCCGAAGATTCATCTCATCCTATCCCTATTGAATTATATGAATTTTCTGATTTGATCGGTTTTAAGCAGCAGCTTCTTGTATTGTGTAACTCCATTGAATTAGGTCAGCATCCAATACTTCACTTGGAAATGCACGGACTTGCGGATGCTTCTGGGTTAGTGCTTTCGGACAATTCAAAAATAACCTGGTCGGATTTGCAGCCAATTCTTGCTGAACTGAATATGGCCAGTGGATTCAATCTTTTAGTCTGTGTCGCAACGTGTTTTGGTGGGCACTCATTATCTATGGTCAATCCGATAAGGCCTTCCCCTTGCTTCGCAATAATTGGGCCTATCAAGTCAATATCCGGACCAGACTTATTACAGGCTTTTCGCGGATTTTACAGGATATTGTTTGAAAGCTTAGATGCAAAACTAGCATTTAAAGATCTATTGGGAAGCAGGATTGTAGGAAGTGGATTTATTGGCAGAAGTTCTGAAGAATGGTATTTATATTTGGCAAAACGGTTCCTAGAGGGCTATTGTAAAAATTATGAAGCCGGACAAGAATTGGATGCCGCTGACTCTGACAAGGAAGATTTAAATGCCCTTGGTTTTTGGGGGGGGAGAGACCAGCTAAATCGAGAAAAATATCGAAATTTCACCTCGCAGATATTTAATAGATTTTTTATGGTTGATGATATTCCGGATTGTGCCCAACGATTTGAATCGACACGCCTAGAAGCGGAAAGGCTGGGGCAACAATTTTTCTTAACTCATTCAGAGGTCGCTGCTCCGGACTAAATTGCGTGTTTGGCGCATGAGGTTGGCTTCGCAGTTGTAGTAGGACTGAACGTAAACAAGGGCGCCGAATGACCGTTTTTGGCGGACTTCTGCCTACTCTCTACGGAGGGGATGATCGACAACGATCGAATTCAGGAGGCTTTCCATTCCGTATGCGGCTCTGAATTACTTACAGACCGACAATGTGCTCACATCTAAAAAATCCCGAATTCGATTCCACCGAGCGCCATAACTAGCTGATTTATTTATATTTACTAGTTGGGGTACGCCGAATTTTCCAGCGAACTCCAGATGCCCGAAAAACCTACTCTCGCCGAAACATACCGTTCGTCTGGTGCCGCACCACAAAACGAAGCCCCTGCAGAACTGCAGGGGCTTTGTTGTTTCTGAGGTTTGTTTTTCCATCCCGAATGAAAAGCCCCCGACAGCAATCGCTGTCGGGGGCTTTCTACAATCCTACGCAGCCTCAACCGAAAGCAAAATCCGACGCCCAAGCTGCTGCAAAGCACGCTCGACATTCTCGATCTTGGAGTGATGCAGGAAATCGACTAACCGATCTACCTGAGGCCGTTGTACACCCAAGCGTCGTGCCAGTTCAGCTTTGCTGACCCCAGACTCCAGAAGCGTATTCCACAACGCAACCTTTGCCGCAGTCAGTGCAGGCAGCCGCAACACCGCGTCACTTTCCTGCTCCCCCGCATCACCTGTCGGAATCAATCGACGATCATCGACGTAGATCGACAGGGCGGTCTCGATGGCATCGATAGCACTGTCGAGCGCCTGTTCAAGGGTGTCGCCAACGGCGTGCATCTCTGGAATTTCTGCGCAGGACAACCAGACACTGTCCGGCTCTTCGTGAACTTCCAACGCATATTCGAACATCACGATTCCTCTCATGGGGTACAACTGGGTCTCAATCCTTGAGGCCCAGCTGTTTGATTATCGATTTTCTCAACCCTTCGCCCATTTCCTTGGCTCCGTGGTCGGGAAACACAGTTGATTTGCCGTTCAAGGAAACCTTGAAGTGGCTACCCTTGCCGTTTTGGAACTCTACGCCTTGGGCTTTCAACCATCGCCGAAACTCGCTGTACTTCATGTGCATCACTCGCCGTTTCGGTAAAGCGAATGTGCAACATATTTGCTGCACATGCAACATAAGTGTTGCACTGCAAAGAAACACCAGCAGCCACCACCTGGCCACGATTGCGCATCCGTCCTCCCCAAGCTACCGTCAAACCCGTCGCTGCCAATTCAGCGACCGGGCCTGAGAACCCGCGTAAGATGCAGGCGCACCAGCGCCCCAAACCACGATTGCCGACGCTTTTTTAGTGTCAGCGTTCACGTGCAATGGCGGCTGTGCGTGGGAGACCTTCGGGCCTGCCGGGTTCCTGTATCTCCGGTTTCTCAGCCTGCGCATAGCTGCCACCCTTTCGCCTGAGAATGAAATGGCAGCTCTCATTTGATACAGGGAGTTAACAAATGAAAGCCATTGATCCGTCAGCACACAGGTCACTTCACGCCCGTCCATCTCGAACGGCAGGTGAAGCTAAATGACCCACTCTCAAGATCTGAAAACCCTCGGCCTCACCCACTTTTCCTTTCAATCCAATCAGGCAATGTTCCGCACCAACCGTGGTGTGCCGGTGATAGCCGCCCTTTCCCACGCATCCCACTTGCTTCACATTTCACGACTGCTCACTGCGGACACTTCAATCTCGCGAGATCCTGATCTTCACGCTTATGCCTCGCAGTATTTGCAGGACTTGAGCAAAGCGCTGATCGATGATGTAGTGAAAGTGATGGATGCGCCGCCGGACAAGCCGTTGATGTAACCACCGTTGTAAGGCCCTCGCTGATGCGAGGGCTTTTTGCGTTTCAGACCTGACTGATCTCAAGCACAAACGAAATCTTCTGCTGACTCGCACTCCACACATAGCGCAAATGCTTGCCCTGCTTCGGAATCGATACCGCTGGCGGCCGGAATGCGGCAACGCATTCATGACCGGGCAGGCGAACGCTGTTGTAGA
Source organism: Pseudomonas helmanticensis (assembly GCF_900182985.1). Classification (NCBI taxonomy): domain Bacteria; kingdom Pseudomonadati; phylum Pseudomonadota; class Gammaproteobacteria; order Pseudomonadales; family Pseudomonadaceae; genus Pseudomonas; species Pseudomonas helmanticensis. The sequence continues at coordinate 4,000,601 of NZ_FXUY01000001.1, forward strand.
GCAGTCCCCACGACTCGGTTTCGCGCAGTTGTCGGGCGAATAGCTGAGACGGCCCATAAGCGTCCGGATCCGGATTGTGCATTTCTGGGTGATCGTGACGAATGTTGTGTAACGGTTTAACCACCCGATTAACGTAAGTCCGCATGGTCAACTCAAGATCCGGCTCCTGAGTCGCGGCGAGAAATCGCTCCTGGTGATAACAGGTCTCGGCGATGGCAGCAGCCTGACTGCTGGCGGCGTAGTAAACGCCGAAGGTGCCATCGCAGAAACGACTGCGTTTGCCGATGTGGGTAAACGCAGCCATCACCGGAGTCGAGCCGGGACCGGAGAGTCGGTCTTCGATTCTCACTCGGGCGAGAACGCCGGCCTGTTCGATCAGCCGATCATTGGTCAGCGCTTCAATCGCGTAGGCAACTTCCAGGTCTTCGGGATCGAGCACATCTTCGAACAGCGCAATCGGCGGGAAGCTGCTGTTGACGATCCGGTAGGCTCGCGGCCATGCCACATCTACCAACTCTGGCGCTTTCAACCGCGCACCCCGTCGAGGTAGCGGCGTACATCGGCAATGTCGACCACGCGGCCGGCGAGCATGTAATCCAGCGCTGTTTGTCCATTGAACGGCGCCGCCGTGTTCGGGCTGCTGACCCACGTGTAGGCGCGCTCGCGGCTATTGCTGAAGATGATGCTCAACGCCTTGTGAATGCCCATCAGGTAGGAGATGCGCTCAAGGGTGTCGTTAGGCAGACGGACATTCGGCAGGTGTTTGTATTTGTAGAACGTGGTGTTGCCGACGCCACCGAGCAATATGCGTTGCTGCTCGGCGCTGCAGCCCCAGCGCTCCATGAGGTTAAAGAAGAACTTCAGCGCGACGCGACCGGCTTCGGGGGCGTCGAGTTGTTCGCGTGGGGTTACGGCCTGCGATGAGGTGGTCATGTGGCCGCCTCCTTGATTAGAAACCTGAATATGAGCCTAGTACAGATACGGATAGATATTAATATTTAATACAGAAACGAATTAGATTTTCGCCAAAAACCTTCGACAAAAACCCATCTCACGCACCAAAACCACGCACTTTTTTTGACCCTCATCACCCCCATACCCCCAAAAACCCCGATCCTGTGTCAGCTTCCAGCCATCGGCAGGGACATCAATTCGCTACTAAACCCGCGACAACTATGCTCAGGTGCAGGAATATACCCAGCATATGGCCGCCGGACCGGCGGTCTCGTAAACAACAATACCCAGCCCACTTTAGAGGGCATTACCCATGGATAGCAGAACCTTACGCAACCTCATGCGCATCGTGCAGACCGGCTCTTTGTCGGCCGCAGCCGAGCATTCGTGCCTGACTGTGCAGGCGTTGGCCGCGCAGTTGAACAAGGTCGAAGAGCAGTTCGGTTTCCGCTTGTTTCGACGTTCCAACAAAGGTCTGACGCTGACGCCGCAAGGTACCGAGCTCACGCCTTATATGGACAAAGTGCTGATTGCCACGCGACAGATGGAAGAAAAGGTCGAGGCGCTGAAGGTGCCGGGCCAGCGGACGTTGAAGGTTGCGCTGAACAACACGTTGTCGACTGACTTCAACCGGCGAATGATCGGACGCCTGATCGAGGTATTTCCCGATTATCAGATGGAATTCAGTTATGCCGAGTCGATGGAAAACCTCAGCAAGCTGAAGAACGAAGACTTTGATCTTGCGGTGCTGATCGGGCCGCAACGGCCGGGTTTGCCGAGCATCGTTTTGCCGGACGTGCAGGTGCAGGTGGTCGGTGCGCATTGCGGTCAGGAAAACGATCCACTGACGTTGCTGGGCAACAAGTTTCAGGTACGTCCTGCGGAAGATTGTCCGTATTCCCACAGCTTTTTGCGTTTTCTCGACGCCGGGCTGGGCAATCACGAGAATGGTCAGCGCATGGTCTATTCGTGCAGCGAAACGCTGACGTTGTCGTTGATCACGCAGATGGACGCGGTCGGCATGGTTTCGCGTGAGGCTGCGCAGAAAAACGGCCTGACGATTTTCCCGGGTTTCGAGGACTTCCTCGAAGTGCGCCTGGCGGTGAACAACTCGGAGTTGTCGCGCCAGGCACTCAGCGATGTTGTCGATCTGCCGTTACATGAACGAGCCGAGCGCAATGTACGCAGCCGTCCCAACCGCCACACTGAGAAAGAGGTTTTTGCTGAAATACGCACATAACAACGTCGGAATCGCGGCATAGAATTCCGGGCGATCGAGCTGTATGTGCTGATCCTTGATCAACAAGGGAGTCAGGCTGATAGCAGCGACGATCGCCACCGGCAGGTATTCCAGCGCCCGCGCGACAAATGGCGGCCAGTGCTCGGTATTGATTTGCAGTGGCAAGGCGCGTGGCAGGAAGGTCACGGCCATCATCAGCACCACTACCAGAATCAGGAACGTTTGGTCAGGCATACACCCACTCCGCAGCCCACAAACGTGGCGATAAACACATTAAACGGCGAGCTGCCGACCAGGCTCAGGGCGCCCATGCAGATCACCGCTGCCGCGGCGGCGATCAGTTTGTTGCGCGTGTTGCACAGTGACACCAGCACGTAGAGCATCATCGCCGTCAGTGCGTAGTCGAGCTGATATTTGATCAGGTGTGCCGCGTACTGTGCGCACACCGCGCCGAGCAATCCGCCGAGCACCCACGAGGTGTGGCAGAACAGGTTGAAACCGATCAGATAGCGCACGTTGACCGGCGCACCGGTGCCGAGTTTCACACTGTGGAAGGCAAAGGATTCATCGGTCAGGCCACCGGCGTAAGCCCAACGTTCCATGCGGCTCAAACCGAGCGCGCGCAGGGCTTTGGCCATATAGACCGACATCAACATGTGCCGCGCGTTGATCAGGAACGTGGTCAGCACAATGGTGGTCAGCGATGCACCGCTGGAGATCAGCGCCAGCGCAGCGAATTGCGAAGCGCCGGCATAGACGAACAAGCACATCGCCACCGGCAGCCACATTGGCAACCCGGCGTTGACGGCCATCAGCCCGAACACGAATGACACCGTGAAGTACCCGGCGACCACCGGGCTGGCTTCGGCAAACGTGCGCGACGGCTGATGGTTGACCATCAACGGCGCACTGCCGGACGTTTCATTCATAGATCCCTCTCAAATGTCCGTTCGCCATGGGGCTCGCAAAAACCCTGGGCAGTCCAAAAACGCTTGCCCGCGAGGTTAGCATCGTCGACGAACAGAAACATCCGCAACACGCCGACGCGTTTCATGTCGGACGAAGCCGCTTCCACCAGACGCTGGCCGACGCCCTGGCTGCGATAGCGTGGGCTGACCGCCAGATGATTGATCGTGCCGCGACTGCCGAGCATGCCGCCGAGTACCGCACCGACGATTTCGCCAGCGACGTCGAAGGCGAGATACGACGTGGTGGTTTTCTGAATCAACACGCCGCGCAGGCATTTGGCGTCCTGCCATTCGCAGAAGGACACTTCGTCGAACTGGCGGAAGAAGCGCTCCATGCGCTGCGCATCCTTGGCCGTGGCGCGTCGCAGCACCACTGGCGTCGAGCATTCGACGCCATCGATTGGGGTGATCTGATTAGCGAACAATGTCGAAAGCGGTCCCGGGCCGCGAGAAGGAAATCGCCAGAATCTGCCGGTACGCCATCGCATGCGTGTGCGTGTTGCGGGCCGGGGTCACGTAGTGACGCATGTCGCGATCGAGGAAGTAGGTGGTATCGAGAATTTCCTGGTAAGTGGTCGACGCCAGTTGATGCTCGTGGATGTCGTACAGACGACTCTCCGCACCGTCGACATTGTTACGGCCCCAAAAGTGCACGCCGCTGAACGGGTAACCGTCGCAGTGAATGCCTTCAGGGGTGATTTCCAGTTGCTTGCCCGGTTTGATCTCGATGCGGATCTGATGGATCTGGCATTGCCAGATTTCATCGTGCAGCTCTTCCGGCAACACGCTTTTGTACACTTCGAAATCGGTGTCGATCAGGCTGCGCATCACCGGCGATGTGATCACTTCATCGGAGAAGTCCTGGAAGTGCCGCACCAGGCCGCCGACATAGGCGTTGTTCTCTTTCGATTGCACGTACGCGCGATGCTCAAGTTGCGTCAGCTCGCGGGTTTTCGGGTTGTACTCGAAGTCGCTGTAACGACGGTAACGCATGCCGGCTTCGGCCTGACCGTAGTAACTGTCAGGCTCCATGTTTTCCCAACTTTTGGTCAGTCTGACGAAGTCGGCAAAATGACCGTAGAGATTGAAGTCACCACCCTGGACGTTGACATATTTGTCGCGCCGTAGCGATTCGCCCACTTCTCTGTTCAAAACGATCATTACCAAATTCTCCGCTGCGTTGAGCGGCCTAATCTATTAGGTGGAGAATTTGCGTCCATGAGAAAGAATTTCAGGCATTTGAAGCATTGTTTGAAACGGCGTTTACAGCAGCTCAAAAACAACTTTTACATGACAAAAACACGGGTTTTTTGGGGTTTTCATCAAAAAATCGTCAAAAAAAAACCCCGAACCTGTCGGGGTTTTTCTCATGTTTCTTACACTCGATCGATCATCAGAAGATGTTGATCGGGTAATCGACGAATACACGCAGCTCGTTGCCGCTGACGTTGTACTCGCTGGACTTCTGCGACACGCGCAGGATCGAGCTACGCAGTTTCACGCTGAGGTCTTTGGCCGGGCCAGATTGCACGACGTATTTGAACTGGTTGAAGATCTCGCGCTCGGTGCCGCCTTCGCTGGTAGAGGTGGTGATGTTGTCGCCACGCACGTAAGCGAAGTTGTAGCTCAGACCCGGTACGCCGAAGGCCCCGAAGTCGAGGCCGTAGCCCAGCTGCCAGCTGCGTTCGTCTTCAGCGTTGAAGTCGGACCAGTAGGAGTTGGCCAGGTAGATGGTGTTGCCACCGTCGCCGACACGACCTTGTTCTTTCTGGTAGCCGCCGTAGGCGTAACCCAGGTTGCTGTCGCCGGTGGAGCGCTGATGCGCCACGGTGAACGAGTGCGGGCCAGTGGCGAAAGTGGCTGCCAGGCTCCAGATCTTGTTGTCATCACCGGTCGCACCGCTTTCGCGGACATAGGAATTGTCCAGCTTGGTGCGGTAGCCGTTGAAGTCCAGGGTCAGCGACTGATCCTTGTCGATCGGGTACACGTAGTTGGCGTTTACGTATTGCTTCTTCAGCACGTCTTCAACGTCGGAAGCGTACAGCGCGCCCTTGAAGTGTTCGGTGAACTGGTAGCTACCGCCCAACACGTTGATCGACTTCAGACCACCGCTGTCACGGCCTTCAGCGCTCTTGCGCGATTCGGCAGTGAAACGACCGGCGTTCAATTCGAGGCCTTTGATCTCTTTGGAAGTGATCAAGGTACCGGTGTAGCTTTCCGGCAGCAGACGCGAGTTGTCGTAGTTCAGCACCGGCAGGGCCGGCATCTGGTCACCGTAAGTCAGGGTGGTGCTGGACAGACGGAACTTGACCGCCGCGCCGCCCTTGGACAGGTCATTGGCCGGCTTGCCGCTGTCGCCACGCTTGAAGAAGTCGATACCACCGGCACCGCTGCGATCTTCGCTGCGCTCCAGGTTCAATGCATACAGACCGAACGCATCAACACCGACACCGATGGTGCCTTGAGTGAAACCGGACGAGAACGTACCGATGGCCGCTTGGCCCCATTCCGACTTGTCGGCGTTGCCGTCTTTGTAGTCACGATTGATGTAGGCATTGCGCAGCAGCACTTTGAGGCTGCTGTCTTCAACAAAACCCTTGGACTCGGCCTGGTCGTTAGCCATGGCCTGAGTGGCGCTCAACATCCCCAATGCGATCAGACTGATCCGCTTGTTCAACATTTTGTTTTCCTTATTACGGGTTGAAACGCGCTGTGTCGAACGGCTGAAACGGCGCTTTTGCACTCTTCTTTTCACCCCGAAATAAAACGGCTCGCCAAAGCCAGACTTTGGCGAGCCCTTTCATTTTTTTGAGTCATGGCGGTTGGCCACAGGCGTTGGGCCGAATCGTAGCCGCGCCCTCAATAATGTGTCAATTTCAAGAATCGTCTTTAAATAGGTAAAAATCGTCTAAGAAATGTAATTTTTGCGATATCGGCTTGCCCGGAAATGCCGTCAGCCAGTGATTTCAGCGAACATCGGCGCAGCCGTCGATGCCACAAAATACAGCCCCTTCACCGGTTTCTTCGGCTGTGAGCGCCTCGTTCAACCAGTCGGCAAAAGCCTGCGGTTTGCCCAGCCATGGACTGATATCCACCAGCGTGAACTGACCGTTGTCTTCCAGCGCAAATGTTGGAAAACCTTGTCCGCCCAGTTGAGCCAACAGCGCACGACTGGCTTTTACATGCTGCTCGGTATCCACGGAACTGAGCGCAGCCTGAAAGCTTTCGACGGCGTAACCCATCTGCACGGCGAGATCCAGCAGTACCGATTCATCAGCAATCCGTCGCCCTTCCAGGTAGTGCGCCGTCTGCACATGCCCAAGCAATTCAAGACCACGCCCATCAATTTGATCCGCCGCCATGACGGCGGCAATCGGCGGCGTCGAATCGAATACCGCCGAGTGATCGCGCAGCAAGCCTTCAAAGTAGGCCTCGCCGAAAGGCTGCCCGGTGTATTCAGCGATGCGCCGATCATGCGGGATTACATAACTGCGCAGCTGCGCCGAAACGTTCTGGCGATTGGCACCGCTCATCATGCCCCCCGCATGCGCGATGACTGGCATTAATTGCTGCGCCGCCTGAACCAGCGGTTTGGCGCCGTAGCACCAGCCGCACAATGGGTCGTAAATGTAGTGAAGGATCATCAGAAATACCGGCAAGAAAGTAGAAAAATTCGATGCCGGCAGACTAAACCCGGAGGCATTGCGGAAAAACGCCAGAATGACTTTCAGTCTGTTGCTTGAACCGGTCGAATGCCCGACTACGCCATTTGTATCGATCTCGACATAAATTGAAACAATGAACCTGGGGAACTTCTCAAGAATAAATTACGGAAGCAAATGCAAAGCATTACCATTCGCGCGCTCGAATTCCTCTACCCTTTCGGATGCGCTTTTCAATGCCTGCCCCGTTCCGTCTTACGCCCGTCACCCTTGGGCTTTCTGCCTTTCTGTCCAGCGGTTTTGCCTATTCGGCAACTGAATTACCTGCCACCGCGATCAACGCCGAAGCGCAAGCCGATGATCCACGCGTCAAGGCCAGCACTACCGCAACCCGCACCTCCACGCCGGTGCGCTATGTGCCGCAGGCGATCGATTCGATCAAGACCGCAAACGTTGCCAGCTATGGCACCAACGATATCGGCGATGCCTTGAGTGGTATGCCCAACGTCAGCAGCAGCGCCGACACCCGTTTCGACAGCCTGCGCATTCGCGGCTTCGATGCCAGCAACGACTTCTATCTGGACGGCATTCGCGACGACAGCCAATACAAGCGCGACCTGCACAACATCGAACGCGTCGAAGTCCTCAAAGGCCCCGCCGCCGTGTTGTACGGCCGTGGCAGTCAGGGCGGGATCGTCAACCGCGTCAGCAAGATGCCGGAATTCGGCCGCCGCTCGACCATCGAAGCGCAAGGCGGCAGCGAAGATTTGCGCAGCCTTTACGCTGACCTCAGCACCGACCCGAGCGACAACCTCAGCCTGCGCCTGAACATGGGCAACATGGATGAAAACAGTTTCCGCGACGGCGTCAGCGGCAATCGCCAACTGTTCGCGCCGTCGATGAGCTGGCAACTGACACCCGACCTGAACTGGTTGGTGCAGTACGAATACAGCCGTTACAACCGCACACCGGATCGCGGGATTCCCGGGGTCAACGGGCGTCCCGCCGATGTCGGTCGCGACACCACCTACGGTAACGATCACGACTTCATCGACGACAAGACGCAATCGCTGCGCTCCAGACTCACCTACGAAATCAATGACAGCTGGCAACTGCGCCAGACCCTCGGGGTGTTCAAGCTCGACAGTGATTTCGATAACACTTACCTGTCAGGTTTCGACAGTAAAACCAACAAGGTCACGCGTCAGCACTGGCAGCAGGATCTGACCACCCGCAACATCTACAACAACCTCGAACTGGAAGGCAGTTTCGATACGTTCGGTCTTGAGCATCGCCTGCTCACCGGCGTCGAGACCGGCAGCCAGCGCCGCGATCCAACGCTGTACAACGCCGCCACCGGCAGAACGCCTGGCGCACGTCCCGTACCGTCGCTCGACCTCTACAGCCCCAACCGCGACCTGCGCCATACCGGCAGCATGCAAGTCTCCAGCAACAGCCACACGGAAGTCGAAAGCCGCGCAGTGTACGTGCAGGATCAACTGCGCCTGAACGATCAATGGCAACTGCTCGGCGGTCTGCGCTACGACACCTTCGATATCGAGTCGACCAACAAGCTGCGCAACATTTCCGAAGATCGCGACAGCCACAGCACCAGCCCGCGCGTCGGTCTGGTCTGGACGCCGCTGCAGAACCACTCGTTCTACGCCTCGTGGTCGAAGACCTTCTCTCCGGTCGGCGGCGGTCTGATCGGCATCACGCCGGGAGCGGCCGGCAACAGCAACGACCTCAGCCCCGAACTGACCAAGCAGAAAGAAATCGGCGTGAAGAGCGATTGGCTCGACGATCGTCTGAGTACCACGCTGGCGATCTACGACCTGGAACTGTACAACCGCCGCACCAGCGATCCTAACGACCCGACGCTGACGGTAATGTCCGGTCTGCAACGCTCACGCGGGATCGAGTTGACTGCCACCGGCAATATCGTCGGTAACTGGTACGTCCGCGGTGGCGTCGGCGTGCAGGACGCCACCATCGAGAAGGACAACAACGGCCTCGAAGGCAAACGCATCAACAACGTCGCCAAGCACAACGCCAGCCTGTTCCTGACCTGGAAACCGGAAATGGGCTGGTATGGCGAAACCGGTCTGACCCTGGTCGGCCAGCGTTACGCCGATAATGCCAACACCACCGTATTGCCGGGTTATGGCCGTTGGGATGCGCTGATGGGTTACCGCATGAAGGATTGGGATTTGCGGGCGGCGCTGAACAACATCACCGATCGTGACTATTACGCATCGGCGACCAGCCAGTATCAGATTCAGCCCGGGGCACCGCGCAGCGTTGTGATGACCGGAACTTATAGCTTCTAAGAAACAAGATCAAAAGATCGCAGCCTGCGGCAGCTCCTACATTGGAATGTGTGATTCCCTGTAGGAGCTGCCGCAGGCTGCGATCTTTTCTTTCGTGCATAAAAAAGCGCCGCCATCCCGGCAGCGCTTTTACCAATCCCTGTTGTTGTTCTTATCCTTCCATCACAGCCCACAACGCTTCCAGTTCGGCCTCGCTGAACAGATCAGCGGGGTATCGCTCGATCATCATCCGGCGCGGATCAGGTTCCCTGATCTGACGCGTTCCATTGGACTTCAACCAGTGCGCGACAATCTGCAGCGATTCGCCGTTTACGGCCATGGGGTGCAACGTCCGCTCGCTGACTACGTTCACTTCGGCGTTCATTTCAGCGCTCTCTCCCCGTACGTGAGCGGCTAACTTATCCAAGGTTTATGACAGAACTGTTGAAGTTCTCCTCCCTCCCTAGTGCACGGGTGATGGATACAAGAGCTATGCCAATGTTTCTCAGTTGTCGACAAGTGGATACAAAGAAGCCCGCAGTCCTGACGGGCTGCGGGCCTGTGTTGATGCTTAGCGAGCTAAACATTGCCTGACCGATTTATGAATCAACTCAAGCTGTTACGTCTCGCCTCACTCTTTGTGCGGCGCGGGTTGCTGCTGGGTAAGGCAGTGGATATTGCCGCCACCGAGTAACAGTTCGCGGCCCGGCACCATTACCACTTCGTGCTGCGGGAACAGGTTCTGCAGAATCTCTTTTGCCGGCGCGTCCATTGGATCATCGAAACTTGGCGCGATGATGCCGCCGTTGACGATCAGGAAGTTCACGTAGGAACCGGCCAGGCGCACGGACGGATTGCGCTCTTGCGTGCCGTCCACCGGATCGACCCCGGCGCACTCTTCTTCGGTCGCGTACAGCGGCCCCGGAATCGGCATCTTGTGCACCGTGAACGGGCGCCCCTTGGCGTCGGTGCTGCTTTGCAGCACGTGCATTGCCGCCTGGCAGCGCGGGTAGTTCGGATCCTGCGGATCGTCGGTCCACGCCAGCAGCACTTCGCCCGGGCGCACGTAGCAGCAGAAGTTATCCACATGGCCATCGGTTTCGTCGTTGAACAAACCGTCCGGCAGCCAGATGATTTTATCCACAGACAGATTGGCGCTGAGCACCGCTTCGATTTCTTCGCGGCCCAGATGCGGGTTGCGATTGCGGTTGAGCAGGCATTCTTCGGTGGTGATCAGCGTGCCTTCGCCGTCGACGTGAATCGAACCGCCCTCCAGCACAAAACCTTCAGTGCGGTAACGCGAGCTGCGCTCGATCTCGAGGATCTTGCCGCCGACCTGCGAATCCCGGTTCCACGGCGAATACAGGCCGCCGTCAAAACCGCCCCAGGCGTTGAAGTCCCAGTTCACACCGCGCACTTCGCCACTGTTGTTGATGACGAACGTCGGGCCGCTGTCGCGCACCCAGGCGTCATCGCTGGACATCTCGACCACGCGGATATTCGGCACGTCGAGACGCGCGCGGGCGTTTTCGTACTGGCCGGCGGACACTGCCACGGTGACCGGTTCGAAACGGGCGATGGCCTTCGCCACTGCGGCGTGGGCGGCTTGTGCCGGTTTGCCACCCAGACGCCAGTTGTCCGGGCGCTCGGGCCAGATCATCCAGGTCTGAGTCTGCGGCGCCCACTCCGCCGGCATGTGGAAGCCATCGGCGCGCGGGGTACTTTTCAAAGTGGTCATGGGGATCAGGACTCCTGGGAACTGTCGAAGGCTTAAAAAGCGATGGCGACTTTATAACCGATAAATATCGTATTTAGAATCGCAAAAAATGTATTCCGTCTAAAATTTCCTAATTAAACCCGATACAAATCGAACTACTCGCACGAATTCAAGTGTGGGAGCGAGCCTGCTCGCGAAGCGGTTTCTCCTTCAACAGCAGTGCTGACTGAACCGACGCTTTCGCGAGCAGGCTCGCTCCTACAGGGGATATGCGGATGACTAGAGACCCTCTTCAAGCACCCGATCGAGCATATCGACAAAAAAATCGACGCTGCGTCGCGACGTCACCATCGGTGGCTTGATCTTCAGAATGTTCAGGTCATCGCCGGTCGGCTGCATGAAGATTCCCAGTTCACGCAGGCGATCACACAGCAGCGCGGTTTCCTCGGTCGCCGGTTCGAGTGTCTCGCGGTTGCGGATCAATTCCAGTCCCAGGTAGAAGCCGGAACCATGCACGGCGCCCACCAGCGGATGTTTATCGATCAACGCTTCGAGCCGCGCCTTGAAGTGGCCACCGACCACTTGCGCGTTCTCCCAGAGCTTTTCTTCCGCCATGACGTCGAGCACCGCCATGCCGATCTGGCAGCTCACCGGACTACCGCCCGCCGAGGAGAAGAAATAGCCCTCGGCCTCCAGCGCTTCGGCGATTTCCCGGCGCGTGATCACCGCGCCGAGCGGCTGGCCGTTGCCCATGCCTTTGGCCATGGTAATGATGTCCGGCACCACGCCTTGATCCTCAAAACCCCAAAAGAATTTGCCCATGCGCCCGTATCCCACCTGCACTTCATCGGCGATGCACACGCCGCCCTGTGCACGCACCAGCGCGTAGACCTGCTTCAGATAATTCGGCGGCAGGGAAATGCCACCGGCATTGCCGTACACCGGTTCACAGATGAAACCTGCGAGTTGGCGTTTCTGCTCAGCGATTTTCTGCAGTTGATGTTCAACACTGCGCACGTAGTCCGGTGCTGAATCCTGGCCACGGAATTGACCGCGATAAATATTCGGCGCGGTCACCGGATGCACCCAGTCCGGGCGGCTTTCCAGCGCCTTCGGGTTATCGGCAATCGAGGTCGAGACCGCGTCAGCGCCGACGGTCCAGCCGTGATAGGCCTCAAGCACGCTGAGCATGTCGCGGCCGCCGCTGTAGGCCCAGGCCAAGCGGATCGCCAGATCGTTGGCCTCGCTGCCACTGTTGACCAGGAACACCCGATCCATGCCCTCCGGCGCCAGTTTCAGCAAGCGCTCGGAGAACTCCGCGACTGCCGCATAGTTGAACCGCGAGTTGGTGTTGAGCAGTGACCATTGGCGTGCGGCGACGGCAGCCATGCGCGGATGACCGTGACCGAGCACCGCGACGTTGTTGAGCATGTCGAGGTACGAACGCCCCTGCATGTCGATCAGGTGATTGCGCCAGCCCCGTTCGATGCGCGGCGGATCGACGTAATAGTGTTTTTGCGTGCGGGCGAAACTGGCGTCGCGACGTTCCAGCAGGGTCTGTGCATCCAACTCCGGTGCGGCATCACAGGCCAGCCCCAGTAACACTGCCGGCGACGGACACAAAGCCTGCCAAGCCGGCGCCTGGGTCGGTGTGCAAAACAGCGGCGCATGCAGTTGCGCGCCTCGGCTCAATTGCACGATCAACGGTCCGCTGACCGCGCCCAACACCTGACCTTTGACCAGCGCTGCGCCAGCGTGCAGCGAAGGTGTCACGCCGCGCAGACAAACGCTCAGCTGCGGCCCATCCAGTTGTACCGCGCCGTCCGCCGCCAGATGCAGTACACCGGCAAACGGCGCTTCCACGGCAGTGCCGTTGGGCACGCGCAACTCAACGTGCAGTGGAAAAGTCTCCGGCTCATCGGCGCAATCGGGCCGGGTACGCGACAAACGATACTGACCATAGCGACTCGCCGCCAAACCATGCGCCGCTGCGGCTTCCGTCAGCAGACGCTGATCAATGCCCTCCTGCTCCCAGTTGCCGGCCTCGAAATGTGGACTCAATACGCCGAGGTCGATCAGCGCAAACTCACGTCCGACCAGACTCGGTAACAACGGCGCAAAACCTGCGCCATTGATTGCCGGCAAGCTCTGACCGACAGCGGTAAGAATCGCTGCCTCCATCAGCGCCAAAGGCACCGACGCAGCGACGCGGAATATTTCCCACTCGTGGCTGAGGTTGTCGCGGCTGTACGTATTGTTCGGGTCGATGCTGACCTGCTGCTCGCCACTGAGCACCAACACCGCCGCACGCGCCACGATCAATGGCCACAATGCCTGCAACTCTTCGTGCTGCAACGGATTGACCGCGTGATAAGCCCGCACCGCCGGCAGGATGACAAAGGGATCGCCAGCGGCGTGATGCAGCAACGCCGCGCAGGTGACCGACAGATCGGTGATGCGCCAGGTGCGCACCAGATCGCCGAAATCGATCACGCCTTGCAGTTGCCAACGACGCTGGGCGTCACGCGCCCAAACGGCGTTGTCATCGGTAATGTCCATATGGATCGCCTGCACCGGCAATTTGTCCAGCAATGGCTGCAAACGACGCTCGGCCTGTTCGGCGGTATCAGCGATCAACAGGCGTTGCCGCTCGTCCTTGATCACCGGCAATAAATGGCGGATCAACGCGCTGGCATGCCGAGCATCCCACTGCAACGTGCGCTCAAGGCCCGGATGGTCGAAACCCGCCAGTGCCAGATCCATTTCGCCGCAGAGCCGGCCAAACCCGGCCACCACTTCCTCGCCCAGATGATCGAGATCGGTCAGCGGCTGGCCTTCGATGTAATCGAGCAGGCGCACATGCACCGCTTCGCCGCCCGCTTGCAGCGACAACAGGTCCTGACCATTGTTGGCCGCAATCACCCGAGGCACGGGCACATGGGCATTCTCAGCCAGATATTTAAGCCCGGCGTGTTGGGCTTGCAACTCAACCAGGGCGTAATCGCCGCGGCAGATTTTCAGCACAAAGCGTCCGCGGGCACTGTCGACGCGGTAATTGAGGTCCTGCTGGCTGCCAAGCGCTTGCAAGGTGCCGCTGAGCCCGTAATGTTCTGCCAGCCATTGCAGCGCCTGCTCCTGGGAGACCTGCGGGCTGGGCAAACTGGCGCGATGAATCAACGTGGCGAGCGGCATGAAACGACCCCTGAAATTTTATTAGGCGCCTATATCGCCATTGCTTCCAAGGATGCGCAACCCCTAACCGTCGTGACACGGGTAGCCGCTATTTACATTCGAACACTCGCGCCCTCCGGCACTTTGCGCAAGAATGTCGGCTATTCACACTTATCTTTGGAAATCCTCATGAATGTAATCACCACCGATCTGCCCGGTGTTCTGATCATCGAACCAAAGGTTTTCGGTGACGAGCGCGGTTTCTTCTACGAGAGTTTCAATGCCAAGGCGTTTCAGGACGCGACCGGCCTGGATACGCAATTCGTGCAGGACAACCATTCGCGCTCGCAAAAAGGCGTGCTGCGTGGCCTGCATTACCAACTGGAAAACACTCAGGGCAAACTGGTCCGCGTGACTGTCGGCGAAGTGCTTGATGTTGCCGTGGACATTCGTCGTAGCTCGCCGCATTTCGGCAAATGGGTGGCGGTGCGCCTGTCGGCGGAAAACCACCGTCAACTGTGGGTACCGGAAGGCTTCGCCCACGGTTTCGTGGTGCTGAGCGAATTCGCCGAATTCCTCTACAAGACCACTGATTACTACACGCCGTCGGCGGAGCGCAGCATTCGCTGGGACGATCCGGATCTGGGCATCGACTGGCAGCTGGACGAGGCGCCGAAGCTGTCCGCCAAGGATCAGGTTGCAGCGCTGTTCAAGGACGCTGACGTCTTCGCCTGAGCCTAGGCATAATGCGCCTGTCCCTACAGGCGCATCCGGCTTATGAAACCAACCCTTCCCCGCAGGCCCCGCTGGCGCAGTCTCGCCCTGCTGGCCCTGTGTCTGGCGCCGCTGCTATGGCCGCTGGAACATCTGGCCGAGCGCTATTACCGCAGCGAACTGGCCGGGCAGAATCGCCAGACCCTCGACCTCTACGTCGCCAACCTGCTGGGCACCCTGCACCGCTACGAAGTGCTGCCGCAAATTCTTGGCGACCTGCCGGCCCTGCGTGCGGTGCTCGGCGCGCCTGACGATGGCGTGACCCAAGGCAACGCCAATCGCCTGCTGAAGAACATCGCCGCGCAGACCGGCGCCGAAGTCATGTACCTGATGGACACCAGCGGGCAAACGCTGGCCGCGTCGAACTGGGACAAGCACGACAGTTTCGTCGGCCGTAACTTTTCCTTCCGCCCGTATTTCAGCGAAGCCATGGCCGGTCGCCTCGGGCGCTTTTTCGGGCTTGGCACCACGTCGGCCAAACGCGGTTACTTCTTCGCCGCCGCCGTGCGCAATGGCGAAAAGATCATCGGCGTGCTGGTGATCAAGGTCGACCTCGACCATACCGAAAGCCTGTGGGGCAAAACCCCGGAACAACTGCTGGTGACCGACCACAACGGCGTGGTCATTCTCACCTCGCGCCCGGAATGGCGCTTTCGCTCGACGCGAGTGTTGAGCGATAGCGAACGCTCGGCCATCACCGCGATCCAGCCTTACCCGACCCGTGAGCCACGGCCACTGAACCTCAGCCCAACTGCGTGGCTGATCCAGACCCACGACATCGCCGAAACAGGCTGGAGCGTCAGCATTCTCGCCCCGCGCACCCTGATTGACCGCCCGGTACGCACGGTGGTCGCCATCGGCGGCGCGGCGTTGCTGGTGGTGATGCTGTTGCTCGGCCTGATGATGCAGCGCCGCCGCCACTATCTGGAGCGCATCGCGTTTGAAGCCAAGGCGCGCCGTGAACTGGAAGGCCGGGTCGCCGAACGCACCAGCGATCTTGAAGGCCTCAACCGCCGCTTGAAGCAGGAAGTGCTCGAACGCGAGCAGGCGCAGCAAGAGCTTGTCCGCGCGCAGGACGACCTGGTCCAGGCCGGTAAACTGTCGGCGCTGGGGACGATGTCGGCGAGCATCAGCCACGAACTCAATCAGCCGCTGGCGGCAATCCGCAGTTACGCCGAGAACGCCGAAGTATTGCTCGATCATCAGCGCACCGACGATGCGCGCGGCAATCTCAAGCTGATCAGCGAACTGACCGGACGCATGGCCTCGATCATCGCCCACCTGCGCGCCTTTGCCCGCCGCGACCGCCATGCCCCGGAAAGCGTCGCCCTGCAACCGGCACTGGACGATGCCCTGGCGCTGCTGGCCAAACGTCGGCGCAGCATGGAAGTCGAGCTGATTCGCGACCTGCCGGCCGCCACTCTATGGGTCGAGGCCGGCGAAACCCGCCTGCGCCAGGTGCTCGGCAATCTGTTGGCCAACGCTCTCGATGCGCTGACCGAGAAAGGCCCGCCGCGCAAACTCTGGCTGAGTGCCGAATCCACCACCGAGGGCGTCAATCTGTACATTCGCGACAACGGCCCGGGGTTTTGCATGGAAGCCCTCGGCCGCGCCAGCGAGCCCTTCTACACCACCAAGACCCGCACCCAGGGCCTCGGTCTGGGGCTGGCTATCTGTGAAACGCTGATGCGCGCCTTCGGCGGTGAACTGTCGTTCGCCAACCACAAGCAAGGCGGCGCCTTGATTACCCTGCGGCTGCGCGCCGGTGCGCCCGGGGTCAGCCTGCAACCGTCCGAGGATCGAAGTGCATGACCATCGACAATCGCATTCAGGTGGTGTTGATCGACGACGATCCGCACCTGCGTCAGGCCCTCGGCCAGACGCTGGATCTGGCCGGCCTGAAAATATTGCCGCTGTCCGAAGCCAAGGGTCTGGCCGCACAACTTGAGCGCGATTGGCCGGGCGTAGTGGTCAGCGACATCCGCATGCCGGGCATGGATGGCCTGGAGTTGCTGAGTGAATTGCATGCCCAGGATCCCGAGCTGCCGGTGCTGCTGATCACCGGCCATGGCGACGTGCCGCTGGCAGTGCAGGCGATGCGTGCCGGTGCCTATGACTTTCTCGAAAAACCGTTCGCCAGCGATGCTCTGCTCGACAGCGTGCGCCGCGCTTTGGCCTTGCGCCGATTGGTATTGGATAACCGCAGCCTGCGCCTGGCCTTGAGTGATCGCAACGAACTGAGCGCGCGACTGGTCGGCCATTCAGCGCCGATGCTGCGCCTGCGCGAGCAGATCGGAGCACTGGCGGCGACCAAGGCTGACGTATTGATCCTCGGCGAAACCGGGGCCGGCAAAGAGGTCGTCGCCCGCGCTCTGCATGATCTGTCGAGCCGGCGTAACGGCCCGTTCGTGGCGATCAACGCCGGCGCACTGGCCGAGTCGGTGGTGGAAAGCGAACTGTTCGGCCATGAGCCCGGCGCGTTCACCGGCGCGCAGAAACGCCGAATCGGCAAATTCGAATTCGCCAACGGCGGCACATTGTTTCTCGATGAAATCGAGAGCATGAGCATGGATGTGCAGGTGAAGTTGCTGCGCATGCTGCAAGAACGCGTGGTCGAACGCTTGGGCGGCAATCAGCTGATCCCGCTGGACATCCGCGTCATCGCCGCGACCAAGGAAGACCTGCGCCAAGCCGCCGATCAGGGACGCTTCCGCGCCGACTTGTATTACCGTCTCAATGTCGCGCCGCTGCGCATTCCGCCGCTGCGTGAACGTGGCGAAGATGCGCTGGTGCTGTTCCAGCATTACGCCGATGAAGCCAGTGCCCGCCACGGTTTGCCGCCGCATGAACTGCAACCGGCACAGCGTGCCTTGCTGCTGCGGCACACCTGGCCCGGCAACGTACGCGAATTGCAAAATGCTGCCGAACGTTTCGCTCTCGGTCTGGAGTTGGCGCTGGACAACAATGCCGTCGAAGGCAGCGGCGTGACCACTGTCGAAGTCATTAACGGCGGGCTCAGCGAGCAAGTGGAAAACTTCGAGAAGTCATTGATCGCCGCTGAACTGGCGCGCTCACACAGCTCGGTGCGCAGCCTCGCCGAAGCTCTGGGTGTACCGCGCAAGACCCTGCACGACAAACTGCGCAAGCACGGCCTGAATTTCGGCGACAGCAGTCATGGGGACGAAAACGAATGAGCAACAACCGCGCCTATCTAGAATCGGTCCTGCATCACGACATCCCCCTGACTCGAGACATGGGCCTCAAGGTGCTCGACTGGCGGGAACAACAGCTGAGCCTGTATTTGCCGCTGGATCGCAACGTCAATCACAAGAGCACCATGTTCGGCGGCAGCCTTTACTGCGGCGCGGTGCTGGCCGGTTGGGGCTGGTTGCATTTGCGTCTGAAAGAAGAAGGCATCACCGACGGGCACATTGTGATTCAGGAAGGGCAGATCAGTTATCCACTGCCGGTGACCGGCGATGCCGTGGCGATTTGTCCGGCGCCTGAAGCGAAGGCGTGGAAGAAGTTTCTGGCGATGTATCAGCGTTATGGGCGGGCGCGGTTGACGCTCGATACGCGGATCGTCAATCAGGGCAGCGAAGAAGACGCCGTGACATTTACCGGGCAGTACGTTTTGCACCGCTGAAGATCAACAACCCCTCACCCTAGCCCACTCCCCGAGGGAGAGGGGACTGACCGAGGTGTCTTGCGTTGTACATCGACCTGAAAGATCGCAGCGATTATGGATTCAGCAAACCTCGACCAAGTCAGCGCTGCTTTCCAATATCCCTCGGCTCCCTCTCCTGGGGGAGAGGGCTGGGGTGAGGGCGATTGCCGATCAGCCCACTTAACCCCGGGCCAACTCCAACAACCTTTGCCGCCAGGCCGCCTTCGCCGGCAGCGCCAAAAAGAACTCGTTCAGCAACGATTCCCGCGCCGGATAGCAGAACGCCTCACCGCGCAAATCCAGCACCTCACCGCCCGCCCCTTCCAGCACGCCCTGCGCCGCCGCCGTGTCCCACTGCGACGTCGGCGCCAGGCGCGGATAACAATCCGCCGCGCCTTCCGCCAACAGGCAAAACTTCAGCGAGCTGCCAATGTTCGCCAACTGCAACTCGCCCAGGCTGGCACTCAACCCGGCCAGCAGGCGCTCTTGTTCAGGACTGGAATGCCGACGGCTGGCAACCACGGTAAACGCCTCACCCGGCCCCGGGACATCACGCACCTGAATCGCAACCGGCGTGCCGCCCTGGTCACACCGCCAGGCGCCAAGTCCGGCCCCGCCGACGTAGTAACGACCATTGGTCGGCATCGACACCACGCCAAACACCACGCGTCCATTCTCGATCAACGCAATGTTGACGGTAAATTCTTCACTGCCGCTGATGAACTCCTTGGTGCCATCCAGCGGATCGACCAGCCACCAGCGCTGCCAACCGGCACGTACGCTCTGCGCAATGTTGGCGTCTTCTTCGGACAACACCGGAATGCTCGGATCCAGCGCCGTCAGCCCCGCAACGATAACGTGGTGCGCGGCCAGATCCGCTGCGGTCACCGGCGAGTCATCGGCCTTGGCCGTGACTTCAACGCCAGCGCGCCAGAACGGCAGGATCGCCTCGCCAGCCTGCAATGCCAGTTCAACCACTGGCGCCATCAACGGATGGGGAAAACTCATCGGCATCTCACTCATGACGGGAAGAACCCACGCTGGCTCAGCAGGTCACGGGTCAGATACAGCGCCGCCAGTGCGCGGCCCTCGGAGAATTGCGGGTTCTGCGCCAGCGTCGACAGGTCACGCAGGTTGATCTTGTCGACCCGCATCGGCTCAGGCTCGTCGCCCTCCAGTCGCTCTTCATACAAATCCGTGGCCAACACCACCTGAATTTTCTGGCTCATGTAACCGGGCGACAGCGACAGCTCGGTCAGATGTTCCAATTGCCGCGCGCCAAACCCGGCCTCTTCCTTGAGTTCACGCTCGGCTGCCGCCAGCACGTCTTCACCTGGCTCGATCAAGCCTTTGGGCAGAGACAATTCGTATTCGTCGGTGCCGCCGCAATACTCCTCAATCAACACCGCGTGTTCAGCGTCGAGCATCGCCACGATCATCACCGCGCCATAACCCGCGCCCTTGCCAACCAGACGCTCGTAGGTGCGCTCCACGCCATTGGAAAAACGCAGCTTGAGTTCTTCGACGCAAAACAGGCGACTGGTGGCGACGATTTCGCGGGCAAGTACGGTGGGTTTCTGGCGCATGCAAAGCTCCTTGGCGTGAACGCGCTACTATAACGCGGCTTTCCCGATTGTTTACGTCGGATATCTTTCTACCGCTCGAGACGTTGCCATGCCTTCATTACCGTGGTCCGACATCGATACCGTTCTGCTCGACATGGACGGCACGCTGCTGGATCTGCACTTCGACAATCATTTCTGGCTGGAACACCTGCCCCAGCGCTACGCCGAGCTGCACGGGGTGAGCCGGGCCATGGCCGAGATGGAATTGCAGCCGCTGTTCGAACGCCATGCCGGCCAGTTGCAGTGGTACTGCCTGGATTTCTGGAGCGCCGAGTTGAAGCTGTCGGTACGCGAGTTGAAACAGGAAACCGCGCACCTGATTGCCTTGCGTCCGGATGCTGATACCTTTCTGGAGGCGCTCAAGCGCGCTGGCAAGCGGGTGATCATGATCACCAATGCACATCGCGATTCGCTGTCACTGAAGCTTGAGCGAATTGAACTGGCACCGTATTTCGAGCGGCTGATCAGCTCCCACGATTACGGCTACCCGAAAGAGAACCCGCAGTTCTGGGATGCCTTGCAGGCGGATATCGGCTTTGAACCGGCGCGTAGCCTGTTCATCGACGACACCTTGCCGATTCTGCGCAGTGCGCGAGATTTTGGCGTAGCGCATTTGTTGGCGGTAAAGGAGCCGGACAGTCGCAAGGGACCGAGGGACACCGCCGAGTTTGCCGCCGTCGAAGATTACCGCAGCCTGATCGCCAACCTCTGATCCACTGTAGGAGCTGCCGCAGGCTGCGATCTTTTGATCCTCAAAACGCAAGATCAAAAGATCGCAGCCTGCGGCAGCTCCTATAGGGCGGTTTATTCAGGGATACGCAGTGTCTGGCCTGGATAGATTTTGTTCACATCCTTGAGCAGTGGTTTGTTGGCGTCGAAGATTTTCTGATACTTGTTGGCATCGCCATACACGCGCAGAGAAATCGCGCTGAGGGTGTCGCCCGACTTGACCACGACAAATTGCGCGGCAGTGACAACCGGCCCGCTTACGGTGATCTGATCATCCACACCGCTGACACCTGCAACGTTACCCAGCGCCAAAAGAATTTTTTCCTTCTCTTCCTGGCTCGAGGCTTCACCGGTGGCGATGACTTTTTCGCCTTCGACCTTTACCTGAATCTTCGAGGTATCAATCCCCGACAACGCGTCCTGCACGTGCTTGGTCAGCGCCTCACCGTTTGCCTGGGCCTTGTCAGGCGTCAGTGCATCGAGGATTTTCTCACCGGCATCTTTGATAAAGCTGAATAGGCTCATCGTGTTCTCTCCATGGAATAAAGGGTCAGTCGTCCAAGCCTAGACCACCGCGGACAAACCCGGTTCCAAGCCGACCAATGACCCTGTCCCCGCCCAAGCGGTAGAATCGCGCACCCCGCCAACAACCCTTCGGAGCGAAGATGGACATCAAGCAGCTGAAATTCCTCATCGCCCTCGACGAAACCCGCCACTTCGGCCAGGCCGCCGCGCGTTGCCACATCACTCAGCCAACCCTGTCGATGCGCCTGCGCAATCTCGAAGAAGAGCTCGATCTGCCACTGGTCAACCGTGGCCAGCGCTTCGAAGGTTTTACCGCACCGGGCGAGCGCGTGCTGGCGTGGGCACGGTCGGTGATGGCGGCTTATGACGGCTTGCACGCGGAAGCCGCGGCCTGTCGCGGTAACCTCATCGGCACGCTGCGGCTGGGCGTGGTGCCGCTGTCGAGCTTCGATCCGCTGCCACTGATGCAACGCCTGCATGCTGCGCACCCGAACCTGCGTTTCGAAATGTCGGCTCTAAGCTCCGAGCAAATTCTTGAGCACCTGGCAAACAACCGCATCGACCTTGGCGTGTCCTACCTGGATCGCCTGGACAATGAGCGCTTCGAATCGCTGGCTTTCAGCGAAACGCGCATGGGCCTGCTTTACGACCAGCGCACTTTTACCTTCGGCGAAGCGCCGTTGAGCTGGGAATCGCTGATTGAACTGCCGCTGGGCATGCTCACCAGCGGCATGCATTTTCGGCAGTCCATCGACCATAACTTCCACAGCCGTGGCCTGAGCCCGCAGCCGTTGCTGCAAACCGATGCCGTCCATCAATTGTTACAAGCTGTGCACGGCGGCTTTTGCTGCGCGATCATGCCGCTCGACGGCGGCCTCGAAAAATTAACCGATCACCTGCGCCTGCAACCGCTCGAAAACGCCCGGACCCTTGCCCCGCTTGGCTTGATCATGCGTCGCGGCGCCCCGCGTTCAGCGTTGGCCGAGGCCTGTTTCGCGTTGTATCGGGAATCGCCAATGGCTTCTTGATCGACGGCATCTATCGATAGATCGACAGTAGCGATTAGACGCGACATCTTGCCGCGCCTAGTCTTAACGTTGATCAATCCGTCGGTGATGCCATGAACGCCAAGCGCCCAGCCTGCGCGGCGCCTGCACTCGAAACGCCTGCGCCAGCCGCCAGCCAGACTTACAGTTACAGCGATCTACCCCGCGAAGAATCGGCCAGCACCGCGCTGGCCGAGGAAGTCGCGTTGGCGATTGCCTACAACGGCATCAGTCAGGCAGTGATGCTGGTGACGCCGACCGACCTTGAAGACTTCATCGTCGGCTTCAGCCTCGGCAGCGGCATCATCATCGACGCCACCGACATTTATGACCTGCAATTGACTGGCGCCGGTTCTGCGCAATACGCGCAAGTGACCATCGCCAATCGCGCCTTCTGGAACCTCAAGCAGCAGCGCCGGCAATTGGCGGGCACCAGCGGTTGCGGACTGTGCGGTGTTGAAGCGGTCGAGCAGGCCTTGCCTGATCTGAAAGTCCTGGCCGGTGCGCCGTTGCCACCGATCGCATGGCTCGACGGCCTGCGCCAGCGCATCAGTGCGTTTCAACCTTTAGGCCAGTACTGCGGCGCGGTACACGCCGCCGTGTTCATGGATGCCAGCGGCGAGTTGCTGCTCGGGCGCGAAGACATTGGCCGGCACAACGCCCTCGACAAACTGATCGGCGGGCTGATCCGGCAAAAGATATCCACAGAGGGCGGACTGGCGATTGTCACCAGCCGTTGCAGTCTCGAATTGATCCAGAAAGTCTTGCGCGCCGGCATCCAGACCCTGGTCAGCCTGTCTGCGCCCACGGGCCTTGCCGTGCAATGGGCCCGTCGACACAACCTCAATCTCATCCACCTGCCGCAGAAAAGTGCGCCGCGGGTGTATAGCCCCGCGATGGAGAATCAAGCGTGAGCCAACATCATCAAGCCGACCAGAAACCTGTCCCGCGCTACAAGCCTTACAAAGGCGCCGCCGGCGGCTGGGGTGCCCTGATCAGTGTGGCCCAGGCCTGGTTGACCAGCGACAACGCCCTGAAAAACCTGCGCATGATGCTCAAGACCAACCAGAACGGCGGCTTCGACTGCCCGGGTTGCGCGTGGGGCGATTCGCCGGAAAGCGGCATGGTCAAGTTCTGCGAGAACGGCGCGAAAGCGGTGAACTGGGAGGCGACCAAGCGTCGCGTCGATGCCAAGTTCTTCGCCAAGCACAGCGTGACCTCGCTGCTGGAGCAGAGCGACTACTGGCTGGAATATCAGGGTCGCCTGACCGAGCCGATGGTCTACGACGCCGAAACCGATCGCTACAAACCGATCAGTTGGGAGGATGCCTACGCGTTGATCGCCCGGCACCTGCAAAGCCTGCCGAGCCCGGACCTGGCCGAGTTCTACACCTCGGGTCGCGCCAGTAACGAAGCGGCGTACCTGTACCAACTGTTCGTCCGCGCCTTTGGTACCAACAACTTCCCTGACTGCTCGAACATGTGCCACGAGGCCAGCGGTGTTGCACTGGCGCAAAGCGTTGGTGTCGGTAAAGGCACTGTGACCTTCGACGACTTCGAACACGCCGATGCAATTTTCGTCTGGGGCCAGAACCCCGGCACCAACCACCCGCGGATGCTTGAGCCGCTGCGTGAAGCGGTAAAGCGCGGCGCCCAAGTGGTGTGCGTAAATCCGCTGAAAGAACGCGGCCTGGAGCGCTTCCAGCACCCGCAGCACCCGATCGAAATGCTCACCAACGGCGACAAGCCGACCAACACCGCGTATTTCCGCCCGGCACTTGGCGGCGACATGGCGGTGCTGCGCGGCATGGCCAAGTTCCTCCTGCAATGGGAACGCGATGCGCAGAAGGCTGGCGCGCCGGCGGTGTTTGATCACGACTTCCTCAATGAACACAGCGCCAATGTGCTGGAGTACCTCGGCGTCGTCGACGACACACCGTGGGAGCAGATTGTCGCGCAGTCCGGCCTGACGCTCGTCGAGATCGAGCAAGCCGCGCGGATGTACGCCAAAGGCAAGAACGTGATCATGTGCTGGGCGATGGGCATTACCCAGCATCGCCATTCGGTACCGACCATCCAGGAAATCGCCAACCTGATGTTGCTGCGCGGCAACATCGGCAGACCGGGCGCGGGCCTGTGCCCGGTGCGCGGTCACAGTAACGTGCAGGGCGACCGGACGATGGGCATCAACGAGCGTCCGCCGGTAGCGTTCCTCGATTCGCTGGAGCGTCGCTTCCAGTTCAAGGTGCCGCGCCACAATGGCCACAACGTGGTCGAGGCGATCCATGCGATGGCCGAGGGCCGCGCCAAGGTCTTCATCGGTCTGGGTGGCAACTTTGCCCAGGCCACACCGGACAGCCCGCGCACGTTTGAAGCACTGAGTAATTGCGACCTGACGGTGCAGATCAGCACCAAGCTCAACCGCAGCCACCTGGCTCACGGTAAAGACGCGCTGATCCTGCCGTGCCTCGGTCGTACCGACATCGATATCCAGACTGAAGGCGCGCAAGCCGTCACTGTCGAAGACTCGTTCAGCATGGTTCACGCCTCCAACGGCCAGTTGCAGCCGCTGTCGAACCAGATGCGTTCGGAGCCGTCGATCATCGCCGGCATCGCGGCCGCGACACTGGGCAGCAAACCGGTGGACTGGAACTGGCTGGTAGCCGATTACGGGCGCATTCGCGAGCTGATCGCCGACACCATTCCGGGCTTCAAGGACTTCGCCGAAAAGGTCAAGAACCCGGGTGGGTTCTATCTGGGTAACAGCGCCGGCGCACGCAAGTGGAACACCCCTTCGGGCCGCGCCAATTTCCGTGCGAACCTGCTGCCCAAGGATCTGGTGCACGAACGCACCCGCGCCACCGGGCAACTGCCGGACCTGATCCTGCAATCGATGCGCTCCCACGATCAGTACAACACGACGATTTATGGGCTGGACGATCGCTATCGTGGCGTCAAAGGTCAGCGTGATGTGTTGTTCGCCAACGAGGCCGACATCATTCGCCTGGGTTTCCGTCCGGGGCAGAAGGCTGACATCGTCTCGCTGTGGGACGATGGCCGTGAGCGTCGGGTGAAAGGCTTCACCTTGCTGGCGTTTGATATTCCGGCGGGGCAAGCCGCGGCTTACTACCCGGAAGTGAATCCGCTGGTGCCGTTGGAAAGCACCGGGGATGGCAGCCATACGCCGACATCGAAGTTCATTGCGATTCGGTTGGAAGCGGCGAGCGAGACTGGTTTGATCATGGCCAAGTCTGCTTAAGCCAAGGTCAAAAGATCGCAGCCTTCGGCAGCTCCTGCACCGATCCCGGTAGGAGCTGCCGAAGGCTGCGATCTTTTCGCTTTTGCCTTACAAACGCCCACAAAAAAGGCCGCTTTTTCACAAAAGCGGCCTGTCCGAAGTAGCTAAAGACCGGCGAAAATCGGTTAAGTTCCGCATATAAAACAGCAACTTGCGAAATTGTATACAAGTCGTGCTATTCGTCGGATTTCGATTGTCACGCTTGTTACACAGCCTCAGGATCGGCGCCGTCATCCCTTTGAGGCTCCTCTATGAAGTTCTCCCAGATTCTCTTGTTGTCCCTTGGCCTGGTCAGTGGTTTTGCGTCTGCAGGCGGCACCACCGAAGCAGGTGTGGGCGGCGCATTGGGCGGGGTTCTTGGCTCGGTCGTCGGTCAGTCTTTAGGCGGCAGCACAGGTTCAACCATTGGCGCAGCCTTGGGCGGCGCGGGTGGTAGCGCAGTCGGCGCCAACAAACACAGCCGTGGCGAAGCGGCCATTGGCGGCGCATTGGGCGCAGCCGGCGGTAACGTGGTTGGCCGCAGCATGGGCGGCACCACCGGCAGCCTGATCGGTGCCGCAGCAGGTGGCGGCGCCGGTGGCGCGCTGGGCAACTACATGGGCAACAAGAGCAATGACGATGATCGTCATTACGATCGCGGTCGTGATAACCGTCGCTACTACCGCGACGACCACCGTGGTCGTGGCCACGCCTATGGCCATCGCAAGCATCACAACTACTATCGCCACCGCTGATTGCTGAATCGCGGCAGGTCGATCAAAAGATCGCAGCCTGTGGCAGCTCCTACACAAATCAATGTAGGAGCTGCCGCAGGCTGCGATCTTTTTTGCTTTAAGCCACCACCAGACGCTCCAGAGCCTGCCGTAATTGACCTGGAATCGGCACCGGCTGATTGCTCGCCCGGTCAACGAACACATGCACGAATCGCCCGGCGGCACAGGCTTCGCTTTCGCCGACCTTGAACACCGCCAGCTCATATTGCACCGAACTGTTGCCCAGTTTGCCGACCCGCAAGCCGATCTCGATCAGATCCGGGAAGGCGATCGACGCAAAGTAATCGCACGCCGAACTGACCACAAACCCCACCACCTCACCGTCATGAATATCCAGTCCACCGACCTGGATCAGGTAGGTGTTCACCGCCGTATCGAAGAAGCTGTAATAGGTGACGTTGTTGACGTGACCGTAAGCGTCGTTGTCGTGCCAGCGCGTGGTGATCGGCTGGAAGTGTGGGTAGTCAGTGCGTTGTGGCATCGGGTTGGACATTGATCAGCAATCCCTGAAGGTATTTTTTGCGAGTCTAATTTAAAACCGAGGCGCGACCTTCGCGAGCAAGCCCGCTCCCACATTCGGAACGCATTTCAAGCGTGAGAGTGGGCTTGCTCGCGAAGGCGTCACCACAGGCACCAAATCACTCAGTGCTCGGCAAACCCCTTCCCCTGCGCCGCCAGCTCGCCAATCAACCGCGCCGGTTTCCATTGATCACCCTGCCGCGTCTCCAGCGCCAGCAAGCGCTGATGAATATCCGCCAGCCCCTGCTGATCCGCCCAGGCCATCGGCCCGCCTTTGTCTGCCGGGAAGCCATAACCGTTCAGATACACCAGATCTATGTCATGCGCCGACTCGGCAATACCTTCCTGGAGAATCTTTGCCCCCTCGTTGACCAACGCCAGCAGGCAACGCTCGAGAATTTCCTCCGGGCCGATCTCACGACGCTGGAAGCCCAACTCCTCACTGACGCGCAACACCAGCGCATCGACCTCTGGGTCATGCTCAGCCTGACGGCTGCCCGGCTCGTAATGGTAATAACCGTTGCCGGACTTCTGGCCAAATCGGCCCAGCTCGCACAATCGGTTATCCACTTGAACCTCCGGCGCGTCCTGCCCGATGCCAGCCAGCTCACGAGCCCGCCATTCGAGATCGATGCCGACCACGTCGTACATGCGAAACGGCCCCATGGCGAAACCAAAACCCTGCAACGCCGCATCGACCTGCTGTGGATAGGCGCCTTCGAGCAGCATCTTGCGCGCCTCCAGCACGTACGGATGCAACATTCGATTACCGATAAAGCCGTGACAGTTGCCCGACACCACGCTGACCTTGCCCATGCGCTGGCCGAGCATCAGTGCCGCCTCCAGCGCCGCCGGCGAAGTCTGCGCACCGCGGACGATTTCCAGCAGTTTCATGATGTGCGCCGGGCTGAAGAAATGCAGGCCCAGCACCTGCGCTGGACGCCGGGTAGCCGCAGCAATCGCATCGATATCCAGCGCTGACGTGTTACTCGCCAACAGCGCCTCGGGCTTGAGCAAGCCATCCAGCTCGCGGAAGATTTTCTGCTTGAGTTCAAGATTTTCGTACACCGCTTCGATCACCAGATCGACATCACGAATCGCCGCATAATCCGCCGCCGCACTCACCCGGGCGAGACGTGCATCGGCCTCGGCCTGATCAATCCGGCCCTGCCGCACGTTGTGTGCATATGTGTCGGCAACCGTAGCAAGTGCCTGCTCAAGCATCTGTGGATTGTTATCCACCCATTGCACGCTCACACCGGCGTTGGCCAGGCACATGACGATGCCCCGGCCCATGGTGCCCGCGCCGATCACGGCGGCCTGCTGAATATCGAATGTCTGGCTCATGTTGTTCTCTTATTGGCGATCCGAAGACAGACACCAACCATAGTCAGCCGGCCAGGGTTTTTGAAGTTTATTACCGTGATGATCGACATTCAGCGGATGGATACAACTCGCGATGCTGCGATTTTTTGATCTTGAAAAATCAACGATCAAAAGATCGCAGCCTGCGGCAGCTCCTACACGGATTGCAGGTGTTGTCGGGACCACTCGCGGACTTCGGCGTAGGGGTATTCTTCCAGCGCTGCATAGCCGGAAATTGTCCGCGCCTTGAGCTTGGTGAACAACGGCACGCTGATCCCGCATAGAAATCGCGTCAACCGCTCTGCTGTCGGCACGCTGCCGGTGTGTTGTTCATGCCTGTGGATAAAATCACTGCACAGCGCCGCGAAATTGTTATCCACAAGCGCTGGCAACTCGGGCGGTGCCGGTAATCGCGCGATATGCCCATGACACACGGAACAATGCCCGCAGCGCTCGGGAGCGTTGTGGTCGCCGAAGTATTCGGCCAGGCGATAACCCAGACAACGTTCGGTGGCG
Organism: Pseudomonas helmanticensis; assembly: GCF_900182985.1. NCBI lineage: Bacteria > Pseudomonadati > Pseudomonadota > Gammaproteobacteria > Pseudomonadales > Pseudomonadaceae > Pseudomonas > Pseudomonas helmanticensis. The sequence goes on from NZ_FXUY01000001.1 coordinate 4,029,459, forward strand.
AACACCTCGAGCATCGCGTGAATCCGTGCAACTTCGGCCTGCTCATGCCGGGTGAAATAATCGTGCAACTCAGCGCTCAGGACGTCGCTGTCGAAATCACTGTGCAGCAGGCTGTAGACCTCGGTCATCTGCTTGCTTTCAAGCTCGACCCAGCCCTTCTCCTGGAAGTAATCCAGCGCCTTTACCACACGATTGCGTTCCGCCGCGTACTGCGTGTACATCGCCTCGAAACTCACCGTGGCCCACGTACGTGCGCGGCTTGAGGTCTGAATGATCGCAGCGACAAAATCCTTGCGCTCGCCTTCGAAGCGCTCAAGCAAGGCGTCAGGCTCCAGCAAATATTTGAAGCGGTATTCGGCGTAATACGCATAGCGCGGCGCGATCAGGCCACGCAGTTCCAACTGCACCAGCAAGGTCTTCAGCGGCAACGAGCGAATGTTGCTTTGATCCGCCAGCGGTCCGAGCAAAAACTCCCACTGCCCTTCCGGCACCGACGCTTTCAATTCTTCGAGCACATGGCGAATGCCGTCGCGCTCCGGTGTGTCGCCGTAGACGAAGTTTTCCAGCACGTTGAGGCTGTCACGGTTGGCCAGCACCAGACAGTCCGATGGCTGCCCGTCCCGCCCCGCGCGACCGATTTCCTGACTGTAGTTTTCGATGGACTTGGGCAGGTCGAAATGCACCACATTACGGATGTCGCTTTTATCGATGCCCATGCCGAAAGCGATGGTGGCGACGATGCAATTGGACTGCCCGGCCATAAAGCGCTTCTGGATACCCTCGCGCTTTTCGTGAGGCAAACCGGCGTGATAAGCCTCGGCCTGAATGCCGTTGCGCTCGAGGTGTTCGGCGATATGTTCGGCGGTTTTCTGCAAGGTCACGTAGACAATGCTTGGCTGGTTCGCACGCTCGGCCATCCACTCCACCAGGCGCCGACGCTTGTCCGCACCACGCACCGGCTCGACCAGCAGATTGAGGTTGGGCCGGTAGAAACCGGTGGTCACCACATCGTCGGCGGCGATGGCGAATTTGGCCTGCATGTCAGCGATGACTTTCGGTGTCGCCGTGGCCGTCAGCAACAAGGTTTGCGGGATGTTGAACTGACGCTGGTAGTCCGGCAGCTTCAAGTAATCGGGGCGGAAGTTATGGCCCCACTCCGAGATACAGTGCGCCTCGTCCACCACCAGCAACGAGATCGGTACCTGCTGCAAAAAGTTGCGGAAGCGTTCGTTCTTCAAACGCTCGACGGAAATCATCAGGATCTTCAGCTCACCCGAACGGGCACGCGCCATGACGTCATTGGCGTCTTCGCGGCTCTGTGCCGAATCGATGCTGCCCGCCGAAATTCCGTGGCGTTGCAGGAATGCCAGTTGATCCTGCATCAACGCCAGCAATGGCGAGACCACCAGTGTCAGGTGTGGCAGCAACAGCGCCGGCACCTGATAGCAAATCGATTTGCCGGAACCTGTCGGAAAAATCGCCGCTGCCGAACGCCCGGCCAGCACTGCGCCGATCGCAGCCTCTTGTCCGGGTCGAAACTGTGGAAAACCAAAAACCTGTTCCAGGGTGTTGTGCATTCGCTGTCACTCCGTTGACCGCTGTCATGCCAACAGCCTAGCGGGCGATCGCAGCGAGTCGAGAAAAAGGTCAGGGCCAAATCGATTCGCAATGATACAGAGGATCCACCAACCTTGGTGGCCGCGAGCCTGCTCGCCAAGAGGCCGATCGAGCCGACACGAGACTCACGGTTGCAACACGGCCACCCGCAGTTGCTCGTCGAGCACCCGCCCATGCAGATCCAGGCTTTTGCTCGCCCACAACGCGTGTTCCGGGCTGATATCGCCGGTAAATGCTGCCGATAACTGACGCAGATCGGCAACACTGCGCACCCGCGGACAAAATGGCTGCCCGTCACAGTCCTGACTGGCGTGGCGATAGGTAACGAGCAAGCGATCCCACAGATTGTCACGCACATGCCTGACCGATTTGAGCTGTACGTGCGAAACGCCCAAACGTTGCTCAAGCCCGGACTCGTCCAGCGCTTCGCTGGCCAGCAAGGCTTTGCCGAACATCAACACTTCGGCGCGAGAGGCGGTGTCGACATTGGTCTGGCTGGCGAGTGTTTCTGGCCAACCGGTGCGGTCGAGATGATTGAGCACCAGCGCATTGCCGGCTTCCGCGGCGACCGTCATGCGGCAACCACTGGCCCATAGCAACACAATCGAGGCCATTCGTAGCCATTGCATACCTAATTCCCTTTAAGTGTGTATCGGACGTTTGGAAACGTCCCACAGATTCTGGCGCGCACCATACAGAGGTTTACCGCGAAACGCCTGACAAACCCGTAGGAAATTTTACGCGTAGGGGTTTTGCCTGAAAAACCCCATGAATACGCGTAGGGCAAATGCCCGCACCACGGAAAAACCCCTACGAATTCTGTCCACTTCGGCGGTCTTGTTCGCCCGCTTAACGCTCTTCTATAGTGGCCGGCGCGGCTGAAATACCCCACCGGCGCGAACGAGCGCCTTTGTAAAGGACCCGCCCCACCATGATCATCCGCTATCGCCCGCTCAAGACCTGCTACAGCGAAAACCCTGTATTGGTCATCGACACTCACGCCAGCCACGGCGACCTGCTCGATGCTGCAGACCAGCGTCTGCGCGCTGCCAGTGATTTGCTGGAAACGCTCTATTGTTTGTGTTTCAAACAATCTGACGTAAAAGACATTCCCAACATCGTCAACGCACTTTATTTATTGATCAAAGATGGCTGCGACCTGCTTGAAGTTGCCAAGCAAACGCCTTCTTGAGCAAAACAATCCGCAAAACTACAAAACCGGAAACAACACATCGCTTTATTTATTCAACCCAATAACACTAAGTTGTTTGCTCTTATATAAACCAAGGGCAACACCATGACAGTTTTAACCATATTTTTTTGTGGCACCGGCTCCAACAAGTTTGACACTACCCATGAGAATTTCTGGAACGGTGAAATCGTTTCGACCCTGGCCTCGAATCATGTCGGCCGTGAGTACGCCGAGTTTATCGTGGTCGACGGCCCTGGCAGCGGCAACTTGCAAGCCGACGACCTGTTTACCAAAACCAAGGAATACGGCCTGACCGGCACCCTGTTTGGCACAGGCTGGGAGGAAAACGTAATGCACGCCATGAACATCATCAAAGGCAAGTGCGACTGGCAGCGTCAGCAACTGACCGAGGCGGAATACAACCGCCTGAAGGCTGCCGGTATTCCAATTGAAGATGTAAAGATCGAAGGTTCCTGGTTCTGGCGTAAATATAACTACGGCGACCGTAGCGTTACCCAGCAGAAGTTACAGGAACAAATCATCAAGACTTTCCGTAAAGACGGCATCATTCCGACAAAGGTTAATCTGGTCGGCTGGAGCCGCGGTGGTATTAGTTGCCATATGTTGGCCAATGCAATGTTCAAGGACAGCGCACTGAAAAATATCCCGGTAAACATTTTTGCTATTGATCCCGTCCCTGGTATCAGCAACTTTCAGGATGAGCGGGTCAAGCTGGCCAGCAACGTCAAGGAATACGTCGGTTTCTACGCCCGCGACGAGCGCTCGAAAGGCTTCAGCTGTGTCATCCCGCAAACCGCCACAGGCACCAAAACCTCGGTCTATCCAATGGCCGGCCGCCACGCCACCCTGGCCGGCAACGCTACCGCCGGCGGCGGCGTACCGACCAACAGCAGCGACATGAAGGCGCTTGTCGACCCTGGCCGCATCGTCCGCCATCTCGCTGAAACATGTCTCAAGCGTTGGGGCGTGTCTCTGACGAGAACACTTAACCTCAGCGACGCCGACCTGAAGACGCTCACCGCCAACGTCGTTCGTGACGAAGCGAAATACAAACTGATGCACAACCTTTCCTACACCTACTTCACCGAACTGGACAAGGGTGAGCGCTACGTTTCGCTGGGCAGCAAAGGCGTGCCGTTCTCGACGGTGAAAGGTGCGATTTACACGCCGGCGACCGGTCTGGCGACCAGTGTGCTGGATATTTCGGCGTATGCGCATTTGCGTTGAAAGGTCACTCACTGTCTTCGTTACTGAAGAAAACGCCAAAACAAGACGCATAACAGGAAAAACGCCCACAAAAAAGCCGCCCCCGAAGGGCGGCTTTTTCATTCGCAACAAACCAATCTTACAACTTCGGCCCTGCAGCCTTGATCGCGTCGCTCACTTCGAACTTCTTGAAGTTCTCGATGAACAGACCGGCCAATGCCTTGGCAGCCTCGTCGTACGCAGCCTTGTCAGCCCAGGTGTTGCGTGGGTTGAGCAGGTTGGTTTCAACGCCCGGTACGGCCAGTGGCACGTCGAGGTTGATGGTGTCGAGATGCTCGGTGGCAGCACCGATCAGCGCGCCGCTCTGGATCGCTGCGATCACCGCACGGGTGGTCGGGATGTTGAAGCGTTTGCCGACGCCGTAGCCGCCGCCGGTCCAGCCGGTGTTGACCAGGTAAACCTTGGAGCCGAAACCGCGGATGCGCTTGATCAGCAGCTCTGCGTATTCGCCAGCCGGACGCGGGAAGAACGGCGCGCCGAAGCAGGTGGAGAAGGTCGACTTGATGCCGCTGCCGGAACCCATTTCAGTCGAGCCCACCAGAGCGGTATAGCCGGACAGGAAGTGGTAGGCCGCTTGTTCTTCGTTGAGGATCGACACTGGCGGCAGTACGCCGGTCAGGTCGCAAGTCAGGAAGATAACGGCGTTTGGCTCGCCGCCGAGGTTCTGCTCGGAACGCTTGGCAACGTGCTCCAGCGGGTAGGCCGCGCGGCTGTTCTGGGTCAGGCTGACATCGGCATAGTCGGCGTGCTTGGCGTCGTCGATGACGACGTTTTCCAGCACAGCGCCGTGCTTGATGGCTTTCCAGATAACCGGCTCGTTCTTCTCGGAGAGGTCGATGCACTTGGCATAGCAACCGCCTTCGATGTTGAACACCACGCCTTCGCCCCAGCCGTGTTCGTCGTCACCGATCAGGTAACGGCTTTCGTCGGCCGACAGGGTGGTTTTACCGGTGCCCGACAGACCGAAGAACAGGGTCACGTCGCCTTCTTCGCCGATGTTGGCAGCGCAGTGCATTGGCAGCACGTCAGCGGCCGGCAGCAGGAAGTTCTGCACGGAGAACATGGCTTTCTTCATTTCACCGGCGTAACGCATGCCGGCGATCAGCACTTTCTTCTGGGCGAAGTTGAGGATCACGCAACCGTCGGAGTTGGTGCCGTCACGCTCAGGCACGCACTCGAAGTTGGCGACGTTGAGCACTTGCCACTCTTCACGGCCAGCCGGGTTGTACTGGGCCGGGTTGATGAACAGGCAACGACCGAACAGATTCTGCCAGGCAGTCTGGGTGGTCATTTTCACGGCCAGGTAGTGATCTTCGGCCGCGCCTACATGTACGTGGGAAACGAAGTGCTCTTGCGCGTTGTTGAACGCTTCAACGCGGTCCCACAGGGCATCGAACTTGTCGGCCGGGAACTTGCGGTTGATCGGGCCCCAGGCGATAGCGGCCTGGGTGGAAGGCTCTTCAACGATGAAACGGTCAACTGGCGAACGACCGGTGCGGTGACCAGTGCGAACAACCAAGGCGCCGGTATCGGCAAGCTCGCCCTCACCGCGATTCAAGGCTTCTTTTACCAGATCATCAACACTCAGATCGGTGTACACGGCGTTATTGGCTTGCGTCATGAGATTCCCCGTCGGCCAGTGGCCGAGTGTGCTCCAAACGTTTTGTAGTAGAAAGTCGTGCACTACTACCGCGACAAAAAGTGGGCCGGATTATGCCAGAAACGCCCAAAAAGAGTAGGGTCCTCCCGTCGTAACGGCGATATTCCGTCGCTGAGCAGTGAATTTACCTGCGCTGAACCGTTTTAGTGCCGGGTATCTGACGGCGTGTCGACGCCTGCGCCAGCGAACAATTGAGCAACATCCGTGGCATCGAACAGGTAGCGCTCGTTGCAGAACTGGCAATCGACCTCGATGTTGCCGCCGTGTTCGACCACCAATTGCTGCGCATCTTCCAGACCGAGACTGACCAGCGCATTGCCGGAGCGTTCCCGCGAGCAACTGCAACGGAAGCGCAGTTTCTGCACATCGAACAGACGAACCTGCTCTTCGTGGTAGAGGCGATGCAGCACGGTTTCGTTGTCGAGGCTGAGCAACTCATCGGCGGTCAGGGTGGTGGCCAGTGCGGTGATGTGCTGCCAGCTGGCGGCGCGATCTTCTTCGTCTTTCAAACGGTCTGCCGGCAATTGTTGCAGCAGCAAGCCACGGGCACGACGACCGTCAGCGAACAGCTTGAAGCGAGTGCCAACCTGTTGCGACATGACGAAATAGTTGGTGAAGCAATCGGACAGTGTTTCGCCGTCGAGATCGACGATGCCTTGGTAGCGCTGGCCAACTGTCGGGTCGACGGTCAGGGCCAGAACGCCGTTCGGCATCAGGTCGGCGAGGGTCGCATCCGCCGCGATCTGATCGGCGTGATAACGCGCCAGACCACGGATGTCGCGGTCGCTGGAGCACTCGATCATCAGCATCGGGATCGGCCCTTCGGAACGCGCCTGCAGAATCAGCAGTCCATCGAACTTGAGGGTGCCGACCAGCAACGAGGCGGCCGCCATCAGTTCGCCGAGCAATTGCGCAACCGGTTCCGGGTACGGGTGCTTGGCAAGGACTTCGGCGTAGCTGCGCTCAAGCGCGACCAGTTCGCCACGGGTGTCGCTGTCATCAAAGATGAAGCGTTGGGTGAAATCGGTATCCGGTAGGTCGGTCATAGGTCTGGGTATCTGAATGTGGTGACAAAATGGTTACAAAACGTGAAAATTTACGCTTCTCGGCATAATTTTTGTTGCTGACTGTTCAGCCATTGGAGGCATTTTATGAACAATCCGGGTTTGTTCCAATCAAGGTGGAACCTCGGCCGGCTGGTTCTGTGCAACGTCGTGCCATTAGCGCTACTGGCTTTCTGGTTATGGCCTACGGGCAACTCGCTGTGTGTGATTTTCGACGAGTGGCTGTTTCGCTCACTCAATGCACCACTGGCCAGCAACCCGATATGGCTCCACATCTGGGCAATTGCAAGTATGCGTCCGTTCGACATCGTCGTTGGCCTAATCCTGCTGACCCTGCTGATCAAGGGCGACTGGGTGTTCAAGGCGATTGACGTACGCCGGGCTTTTTTCGGTTTTCTTTCGATCCTGCTGTTGATGGTGGTGATTCGCGCACTGTTTTCCAAGTTCGCCGACCATATGGATTGGCAGCACAGCAGTCCGTCAATGGTGCTCGAAGGTGCCGTGCACATCAGCGATTACTTCCCGGATCTGGAAAAAACCTGGGAAGTGAAAGATCGCTCGAGCCAGAGCTTTCCCGGTGACCATGCTTCGGTACTGCTGATCTGGGCACTGTTCATGGGCGTGTTCAGCCGTACGGCCGGGCAGTTTTTAGCGGTGTGGGGCTTGGCTGTTCTGTTCATGCTGCCGCGCCTGGTGGCGGGTGCGCATTGGGGGCAGGACGATTACATCGGTGGCGTATTGCTGGCGGTGTGGGCATTGGGCTGGGGTTATTACACGCCGTTTGCCTATCACGCATCGAACTTCTGGCTGAAGATGACCGCGCCGGTTTTCGCGCTGCTGGGCAAGTTGCCGGTGGTTTCGCGGATGAGTGTGGTGTCTGCTCGTTGATGGGATGAATGCTAAAAGATCGCAGCCTGCGGCAGCTCCTACATGGGAATGCATTTTCCTGTAGGAGCTGCCGCAGGCTGCGATCTTTTTATTCGTTGCTGCTGCCGCGAAACTTGAACAAATCCCGCCGCTGTTTCTTGCTCGGCTTGCCATCGGTGCTCACACCCAAAGCACCCGCCTTGCGCATCGCCGCAGTTGCTTCGCGCTTGGCGATACTCACCTCGGTTTCCGAATACAACGCCTGCGCTTCAGGCGCGCCGCGGCGCACGATCGACAACGCCTCGACCTTCACTGTACGCACTTCAAAACCGGTGCGGATCTCGAACTCATCGCCAATGCGTGGCTCTTTGCCAGGCTTGCAGCGCTCGCCGCGACAATGCACCTTGCCACTCTCGATCGCTGCTTTGGCCAAGGCGCGGGTTTTAAAAAAACGCGCTGCCCACAGCCACTTGTCGAGACGGACCTTGTCGTCCTCTGCGCTTTTTTGTGCCATGGCGTTTCCTCATTCTGAAATATTGATGAACTGTACTACCGTTTCAGTCATGTCATGAATGACCCTGTCCCGGATTACAATGCGCGCGTTCCGGCGCCTGCTTCAGGGGCCGGAAATCCGGGCTGTAGATATCTGTCGCCTTTTAACCCTTATTCTGCGTGAATACCGCGAATCCGGCCTCGTGTGGGCTGAGCGGTTGCCACGGTTGAGCATTTTTTTGAAGACATTTGACCATTTGACCGTTGTCGGTCTGCGCGAGTGGGTGGCGCTCCCGGATTTGGGAGTCGCTGGCCTGCGGGCGAAAATCGACACCGGCGCCAGCACCTCCAGCCTGCATGCCACCGACATCGAACCGTTCGAACGCGACGGCGAAAAGTGGGTGCGCTTTACTGCGCACCTGGGCACGGTGGTGCAGTTGCGTCACCGCCGTTGCGAAGCACCGCTGGTGACCCGCAAGACCATCAAAAGCTCCAACGGCCATGCGCAGGTGCGCTACGTGATCAGCACTACTCTGGCCCTGGGTGATCGGGTCTGGCCGGTCGAGTTCACACTCGCCTGCCGCAAGTCCATGCGTTATCGCCTGTTGCTCGGCTCCAAAGCCCTGATCGATGGCCAGTTGGTGGTCAATCCAGGCATCAAATATGTACAAGACAAGCCGGTGTTCCCGGTATCTACCTCCTCCACAGGTGTTGCATGAAGATCGCTGTGCTGTCGCGGAACCCGCGTCTGTATTCCACCCGCCGTCTGGTCGAAGCCGGAACCGAGCGCGGGCATGAAATGGTAGTGATCGACACCTTGCGCGCCTACATGAACATCGCCAGCCACAAGCCGCAGATCCACTATCGCGGCAAACCGCTGGAAGGCTTCGACGCGGTGATCCCGCGGATTGGCGCGTCGGTGACGTTTTACGGTTGTGCGGTGTTGCGCCAGTTCGAAATGATGGGCGTGTTCCCGCTCAACGAGTCGGTGGCGATTGCCCGTTCACGGGACAAACTGCGTTCGCTGCAATTGCTCTCGCGTCGTGGTATCGGTCTGCCGGTGACTGGCTTTGCGCACTCGCCGGACGACATTCCCGACCTGATCGACATGGTCAACGGCGCCCCGCTGGTGATCAAGGTGCTGGAAGGCACTCAGGGCATCGGAGTGGTGCTGTGTGAAACCGCAACGGCAGCGGAATCGGTGATCGAGGCGTTCATGGGCCTGAAGCAGAACATCATGGTTCAGGAATACATCAAGGAAGCCGGCGGTGCGGATATCCGTTGCTTCGTGGTCGGCGACAAAGTGATCGCGGCGATGAAGCGTCAGGCCAAGCCGGGTGAGTTCCGTTCCAACCTGCATCGCGGCGGCAGCGCGAGCCTGATCAAGATCACTCCGGAAGAACGCATGACCGCGCTGCGTGCAGCCAAGGTCATGGGGCTGGCGGTAGCGGGTGTGGATATCCTGCGCTCCAATCACGGGCCACTGGTGATGGAAGTGAACTCGTCGCCAGGTCTGGAAGGGATCGAGACCACCACCGGCAAGAACGTGGCGGGGATCATCATTGAGCATCTGGAAAAGAATGGTGGGCCGAATATGACCCGGACCAAAGGCAAAGGCTAGAGCGAAGAGCAAGAGCCCCTCACCCTAACCCTCTCCCATAGGGAGAGGGGACCGATTGGGGGATGCTTAAAAGATACACCGACCGGATCCTGCTGTGCCGAATCCACAATCGCCCCAGTCTTTCAGGTCGATGTATGACGCCAGACACCTCGGTCGGCCCCCTCTCCCTCTGGGTGAGGGTTGGGGTGAGGGTTTTATGTTTTAAACGGCATCCCGAGGCAGCATCAACCCAAGCGGCAACCTTACCCGCGCCTCCAGCCCGCCGCCGGACCGATTGCGCAACTCGACATTGCCGCCATGCATCGAAGCAATCCGCTTCACGATCGCCAGACCCAACCCGGTCCCCTTGCCACCACGGGCACGGTCACCGCGGGTAAACGGGTTGAAAATCGCCTCAAGCTCCGAAGGATCAATTCCCGCCCCCCGGTCCATCACACTCAGCACCACATAAGGCGCACTGGTGTCGCCGGACACATAGGCCGCCACTTCAACGCCGCTGCCGGCATGGTGCAAAGCATTGCCGATCAGGTTGTTGAGCAAGCGTTTCATCGACACTCGACGTAGCGGGAACGGCTGGATCGGCTCCAGGCGCAAGCGCACTTTCTCTTCGTTCTGGTTGTAAGGTGCTGCCACCTCACGCACCAGATCGCTGAGATCCACCTCTTCCACCGACTCGTCGCGACCATCGCGAATGAACGCGAGGAACTGGTCGAGAATCGCGTCCATGTCTTCGATGTCACGCACCATGTCGTCAGTCAGATCGGTGTGGTCGCCCATCAGCTCCAGCGACAAGCGCAACCGCGTCAACGGTGTGCGCAAATCGTGGGAAACCCCGGCCAGCATCAGCTCTCGCTCACGCCCCGCCTGTTCGACGTCCTCAGCCATCTGGTTGAAGGCACGGTAAACTTCGGCCATCTCGCTTGGCGTGTCACTGATCGGCAAACGCACACTGCGGCCCTGACCGAGTTGCCGCGCGGCATACACCAGGCGTTTCAGCGGTTGATTGAGCTGACTGACGAAAATCCACGCCGACGCAGTCGAGAGCAGGCCGATGGCGAGGAACCAGCCGAGTACGTTCCAGATTTTCTGGCCGCGCAACGGATGTGGGTACAGCGGCACTTTCAGCCAGCCATCCCCCAAGCTCGGCGCACGCACCCACAGCGCTGGCGGCGAGTGCATACGCAAACGCACTTCGGTGTCGGCACCGAGTTCGGCCTGCATCTGTCGCTGGTAGATTTCACTGTACGGCCAATGCTGTTCGCCTTCCGGTACACCGGCACCGACAACCCGGATCAGGGTCGCGGCATCGGCGATCTTCGCGCGGTTTTCTTCATCGGCGGCCCAATAGGCGCGCAACGTCAGGGCGACGCCGTGACTGTACTGACGATCCACCAGCACGTCCTCGTTCATCAACAGATAAACCAGGGTCAGCGCCTTGGAAAACAGCACGACGATGAGCACCAGCCAGAGGGTGCGAGAGAAAAAACTTTGGGGGAACCAGACGGGGGTTTTCATCTATAACCGCTACACACTTGCAGGAGCGAGCAATGCTCGCATATTGCGGATTGCGAGTCTGCGCCCGGGTCATTCAACCCGGGCCTGACAGACCCGCTCCTACAAATCGCCGATCACTTGGTGGCGGCGCCATCCGGTACGAACACGTAGCCCACGCCCCAGACAGTCTGGATGTAGCGCGGTTTCGACGGATCGGGCTCGATCATCCGGCGCAGACGGGAGATCTGCACGTCGATGGAACGCTCGAGGGCATCCCACTCGCGGCCACGGGCCAGATTCATCAGTTTGTCGCGGGTCAACGGCTGACGCGCGTTCATCACCAACGCCTTGAGAACCGCGAACTCACCGGTGGTGAGCATGTGCACCTCGTCACCGCGCTTGAGTTCGCGAGTGGCCAGGGACAACGTGTAATCGCCGAAGGTGACGTTTTCGTCTTCGCTGCCCGGCGCACCAGGAACCGACGGTGCCTGACGACGCAATACCGCTTTGACCCGAGCCATCAGCTCGTCCGGGTTGAACGGCTTGGCCAGATAATCGTCCGCGCCCAGTTCCAGGCCCTTGATCCGGCTCAGCTCGTCGCCCTTGGCGGTAAGCATGATGATCGGAATCTGATTGTTCGCGCCACGCAGGCGGCGGCAAGCCGTCAGGCCGTCTTCGCCCGGCAGCATCAGGTCGAGGACGACCAGATTGAATACTTCACGCGATAACAGACGATCCATCTGCTCGGTGTTCGGTACGGCGCGGGCACGGTAGCCCTTGCTGACGAAGAAACGCTCCAGCAGGCTGCTCAGCCCCGGATCGTCATCAACGATAAGAATTTTTTCGCCTTCAGCAGTTTGTGCAGTGCTGCTCATTGGATGCTCCTTTTAGCTCGGCGCGCATTATGGCGTAGCTGTCGTTATACGCACCGTGTGCATTGTTAGCAGATTTTTCCTTCACTGCCAGAAAACCGGGGTTTATGCCTACAGACTGCAACGCCCCCGAATGTCAGAACGCTGGTTATAATGCGCGGCGTTTTGTGCCAGGCAACGTCTGAATCGTTACCGTAAATGGCCGGCACTTTTTCCGGCACTGTGCAGTAACTGTTCGATTTCACGGGTCAATGGTCTGCCTTTTGACCCAGGCAGCGGCAATCTTCAAGCCGCTCAACCAGACTCCGGGCCTTTATTTCCGTGCCTGCGAGCCTGCTTTCACAATATGTCAGGTGGTTTTATGGACAGCATCAACAGCCGCATCGCCGAGGAACTCGGCGTACGCCCACAACAGGTCGAAGCGGCCGTCGCGCTACTCGATGAAGGCTCTACCGTTCCCTTCATCGCCCGTTACCGGAAAGAAGTCACCGGCAGTCTCGATGACACCCAGTTGCGTCATCTGGAAGAGCGCCTGCGCTACCTGCGAGAACTCGACGAACGGCGTATCAGCATCCTCGCCAGCATCGAAGAGCAAGGCAAACTCACCCCTGCCCTCGAACGCGATATCAAACTCGCCGACACCAAGACTCGCCTCGAAGACTTGTACCTGCCGTACAAGCAGAAGCGCCGCACCAAGGGCCAGATCGCCCTGGAAGCCGGACTTGGCGACTTGGCCGACGGCCTGTTCAACGACCCGAACCTGGCCCCGGAAACCGAAGCCGCACGCTTTGTCGACGCCGAAAAAGGCGTGGCCGATGTCAAGGCAGCCCTCGAAGGCGCCAAATACATCCTCATGGAACGCTTCGCCGAAGACGCCAGCCTGCTGGAAAAACTGCGCAGCTACCTGAAACAGGAAGCCACCCTCAGTGCCCGCGTCATCGCCGGCAAGGAAGAAGAAGGCGCCAAGTTCCGCGACTACTTCGAACACGATGAGCCGCTGAAAAGCATGCCGTCGCACCGTGCGCTGGCGATTTTCCGTGGCCGTAACGAAGGCATTCTCAGCTCCGCGCTGAAAGTCGGCGACGAGCTGCCGGGCACAATGCACCCATGCGAGGGCATGATCGGCCAGCAATTCAACATCCAGAACCAGAACCGTCCGGCCGACAAATGGCTCGGTGAAGTGGTGCGCTGGACGTGGAAGGTCAAGCTCTATACCCACCTGGAAACCGACCTGCTCGGCGAACTGCGTGACGGCGCCGAAACCGAAGCGATCAACGTGTTTGCGCACAACCTGCACGACCTGCTGTTGGCCGCCCCGGCTGGCCCGCGCGCAACCCTGGGCCTCGACCCGGGCCTGCGTACCGGTTGCAAGGTGGCCGTGGTCGATTCGACCGGCAAAATGCTTGATCACGCCACGGTTTACCCGCACGTGCCGCACAACAAATGGGATCAGACCATCGCCATTCTGGCTGCCCTGTGCGCCAAGCACTCGGTCGATCTGATCGCCATCGGCAACGGTACCGCCAGCCGCGAGACCGACAAACTGGCGATCGAGCTGATCAAAAAATACCCAGCCATGAAGATGACCAAAGTCATGGTCTCCGAGGCCGGTGCATCGGTGTACTCGGCGTCAGAACTGGCGGCGAAGGAATTCCCGGATCTGGACGTGTCGATCCGTGGCGCCGTCTCCATCGCCCGTCGTCTGCAGGATCCACTGGCCGAGCTGGTGAAAATCGATCCGAAATCCATCGGTGTCGGCCAATACCAGCACGACGTTTCGCAGCTGAAACTGGCGCGCGGTCTGGACGCTGTGGTCGAGGACTGCGTAAACGCCGTTGGCGTTGACGTGAACACCGCTTCGGTGGCGCTGCTGGCGCGTATCTCCGGCCTCAACTCGACGCTGGCGCAGAACATCGTCGCTCACCGCGATGAGCACGGCGCGTTCAAAACCCGTGCAGCACTGAAGAAAGTCGCCCGCCTGGGCGAAAAAACCTTCGAACAGGCTGCCGGTTTCTTGCGCGTGATGAACGGCGATAACCCGCTGGATTCGTCGGCGGTTCACCCGGAAGCCTATCCGCTGGTGCAGCGTATTGCCGCTGAAACCGACCGCGACATCCGCTCGCTGATCGGCGACGCAAGCTTCCTCAAGCGTCTGGATCCGAAGAAGTTCACCGACGAGACCTTCGGTCTGCCCACCGTCACCGACATTCTGCAAGAACTGGAAAAGCCGGGCCGCGACCCGCGTCCGGAGTTCAAGACTGCGGAGTTCCAGGAAGGCGTTGAAGATCTGAAAGACCTGCAACTGGGGATGATCCTCGAAGGCGTCGTCACCAACGTGACCGCGTTCGGTGCATTCGTCGACATCGGCGTGCATCAGGACGGTCTGGTGCACATCTCAGCGCTGTCGGAAAAATTCATCAAGGACCCACGCGAAGCGGTGAAGGCCGGTGATGTGGTGAAAGTGAAGGTCATGGAAGTCGACATCCCACGCAAACGCGTTGGCCTGTCGATGCGCATGGGCGACACCCCAGGCGAGAAAATCGACGGTGCGCGTGGTTCGCGTCCGGGCTCGGCGCAACGCCAGCCTTCGAACAACGCGCCGCGCAAGGAAACAGCAACCGCCGCACCAGTGAATAATGCGATGGCCTCGCTGTTCGCCAACGCCAAGCAGTTGAAGAAACGCTGATGGAAATTCCGGCCGGGCTCGTCGAGAGCGCGTTTTTCAAGCTGTTGGGCTGCCGCCTGCACAGCCTGGAAACCGGGGTGGCGCAAGTTGCCCTGGGGCTGGAACCCGAACTGCGCAATCGCGGCGGCAAATTGCACGGTGGCGCGCTGTTCAGTCTGGTCGATATCGCCATGGGGCTGGCCTGTTCCAGCACCCACGGCTTCGATCAGCAAAGCGCGACCATCGAGTGCAAGATCAACTATATCCGCGCCGTTTCCGACGGCGAGGTGCTGTGCACGGCGCGGGTGATTCACCCGGGTCGGCGCACGTTGGTGGTTGAAGCCGACGTGATGCAGGGCGACAAACTGGTCGCAAAAGCGCAAGGCACGTTCGCTGTCCTGTAGCTACCGGTCACCATTTTGGGTTAATTTCGGCGCAATGAATCCTGTAGGAGCTGCCGAAGGCTCGGGCCGCGGCAGCTCCTACAGGGTATGTGTGCGGCTGACCGGCTAGAAAAACCAGGCGATAACGCCAGTTTCAACTTCACCCTTGTAGACCGTCCTGCCCACCCCCATATTGGGGCGACTGACGCGTGAAGGAATCCAAATTGAGCGAACTTCTCAACCGCCGCCTGGCTCTGCTCGGCGAGCGCGCTAACCTCTCTCTGCTCGAGCAGTGCCTGCACGGTATCGAACGTGAATGCCTGCGCGTGACCAGCGAAGGTCGCCTGGCGCAAACGCCGCACCCCGAAGCCTTGGGTTCCGCGCTGACCAACGAACAGATCACCACCGACTACTCCGAGTCGCTGCTGGAATTCATCACGCCTGCCCTGCCGGATCCTGCCGACACGCTGGCGAGCCTGGACAAGATTCATCGTTTTGCCTACAGCAAGCTCGGCAACGAGTACCTGTGGAGTCCATCGATGCCGTGCCCGTTGCCGGCCGAGGAAGACATTCCGATCGCCTATTACGGCACCTCCAACATCGGTCAGCTCAAGTACGTCTATCGCAAGGGCCTGGCCCTGCGCTACGGCAAGACCATGCAATGCATTGCCGGGATTCACTACAACTTCTCGCTGCCGGAAAAGCTCTGGCCGTTGCTGCGCGAAACCGAAGGTTTTGTCGGCACGGATCGCGACTTCCAGTCGTTTTCCTACATCGCACTGATCCGTAATTTCCGTCGCTACAGTTGGCTGCTGATGTACCTGTTCGGTGCGTCGCCAGCGCTGGATGCAGGGTTCCTGCGTGGTCGTTCGCATCAACTCGAACAACTCGATCCGGACACCCTGTATCTGCCGTACGCGACCAGCCTGCGCATGAGCGACCTCGGTTACCAGAGCAACGCCCAGGCCGGTTTGACGCCGTGCTACAACGATCTGGCGAGCTATACCGACAGCTTGCGCAAAGCCGTGGCCACGCCGTACGCACCGTACGTTGAAGTCGGCACGCATCAGGATGGCGAGTGGGTTCAGCTCAACACCAACATCCTGCAGATCGAAAACGAGTACTACTCCAACATCCGCCCGAAACGCGTGACCTACACCGGCGAGCGGCCGATTCAGGCGCTGGTGGCCCGTGGCATTCAGTACGTTGAAGTACGTTGTCTGGACATCAATCCGTTCCTGCCGATGGGCATCGACCTCACCGAGTCACGCTTCCTCGATGCGTTCCTGCTGTACTGCGCGCTCAATGACAGTCCGTTGCTGACCAACACCTCGTGCGGCAACGCGACGTCGAACTTCCTCAGCGTGGTCAAGGAAGGTCGTCGTCCGGGCCTGCAATTGCAGCGTGACGGTGAATCTGTCGAGATGAAAACCTGGGCCGCCGAACTGCTGGAGCAAATCGCGCCACTGGCGGCGTTGCTGGACCAGAGCCATGGCGGCGATGCGCACAGCAAGGCGCTGGATACGCAACTGGCCAAGGTCAGCGATCCGTCCCTGACGCCATCCGCGCAGGTGCTGGCGGCGATGGCTGAGCATAAGGAAAGCTTTGCGCAGTTCTCGTTGCGTCAGAGTCAGGCGCATGCCGAGTTTTTCCGCAGCGAGCCGTTGGCGGCGGATGAACAGGCGAAGTTTGAGGAGTTGGCGCGTACGTCGCTGGCTGCGCAGGCTGAGCTGGAGCAGAACGAGGTGGGCGATTTTGATGTGTTTGTCGGGTCATATCAGGCGAGCATTTTGGCGATCAGCAATTAAGCGTTGGCAGTAAAAAAGATCGCAGCCTTCGGCTCCTACACTTGATCGTTCCCACGCTCCGCGTGGTAACGCCTCAAGGGACGCTCCGCGTCCAGGTGACGCGGAGCGTCACCGGCTGCATTCCCACGCAGAGCGTGGGAACGATCTGAGCCCTTCTTAGATTTTTCCGCTCATAAGCTCATTCGAAAAAGTTATTTATTTACTGATTCTTAGATCATTTAGTCTCCTTTCACGCCGACGCTCGGTCGCCTGATATGGAGCTGTTCAATGAAACTGAATTTCCCGCTTCGCCTGCTCGCCGTTGCCTCTCTGGCTGCTGCGAGTTTCCTGGCCCAGGCCGCCGACCTCACCGTCGCCTACCAAACCACCGTTGACCCGGCGAAAGTCGCCCAGGCCGACGGCGCTTACGAAAAAGCCACCAAAGCCGATATCGCCTGGCGCAAGTTCGACAACGGCGCCGACATCATCGCCGCCATCGCTTCCGGCGACGTGCAGATCGGCTACCTCGGTTCGAGCCCATTGACCGCTGCGATAACTCGCAAAGTCCCGGTCGAAACCTTCCTCATCGCCACCCAGATCGGCGCCGCCGAAGCACTCGTTGCTCGCGACGGTTCCGGCATCAAGACCCCGCAAGATCTGGTCGGCAAGAAAATCGCCGTGCCGTTCGTGTCTACCGGTCACTACAGCCTGCTCGCGGCGCTGAAGCACTGGAACATCGACCCATCGAAAGTCACCATCCTCAACCTCGCGCCACCGGCCATCGTTGCCGCATGGAAGCGTGGTGATATCGACGCCACCTACGTTTGGGATCCGGCACTCGGCGTGGCCAAGGAAAACGGCAAAGTGCTGATCACTTCCGGCGAACTGGCCAAATTCGGCGCGCCGACCTTCGATGCGTGGATAGTGCGCAAAGACTTCGCTGAGAAGCACCCGGAAATCGTTACAGCGTTCGCCAAGGTCACCCTCGACGCCTACGCCGATTACCGCAAAGACCCGAAAGCCTGGCTCGCCGATCAATCCAACGTCGACAAACTGGTGAAACTCTCCGGCGCCAAGGCCAGCGACATTCCGCTGCTGCTGCAAGGCAACGTCTACCCGCTCGCGGCGGATCAGGTCGTTACCCTCGGCGCGCCGACCACCAAAGCCATCACCGACACCGCCGCGTTCCTCAAGGAGCAAGGCAAGGTCGAAGCCGTTCTGCCGGACTACGCGCCGTACGTCAGCGCCAAATTCATCACCAACTGATCGGGAGTTAACTGCGATGGCCTTGCTACAGCTGGAGCGCATCAGCGCACAGTACCCGGGCAGCCCGGAACCGGTGCTGGCGGATATTTCTCTGACCCTGGGGCCTCAGCAATTGCTGGTCGCCCTCGGCCCGTCCGGCAGTGGCAAGACTTCGTTGTTGAACCTGATTGCCGGTTTCGTTGAACCGAGCGCCGGGCGCATCACCCTCGACGGCGTACCGGTCAAAGGCCCGAGCGCCGAACGTGGCGTGGTGTTCCAGGACGACGCCTTGCTGCCTTGGCAGGACGTGCTGGCCAACGTTGCATTTGGTCTGGAACTGGCCGGCGTCGCCAAGGACAAACGCGAAAAGATCGCCCGTGAAATGCTCGCGCTGGTTGATCTCTCCGGTTTCGAAAGCCGCCGGATCTGGCAGCTTTCCGGTGGCCAGAAGCAGCGTGTCGGCCTCGCCCGCGCCCTCGCCGCTGATCCGCGTGTATTGCTGATGGACGAACCCTTCGGCGCCCTCGACGCGTTCACTCGCGAACAGATGCAGGAATTGTTGCTGCAAGTCTGGCAGCGCACCGCCAAGCCGGTTTTCCTGATCACCCACGACATTGAAGAAGCGGTGTTCCTCGCCACTGACCTGATTCTGCTCGCGCCGAATCCGGGGCAGATCGTTGAACGCCTGCATCTGGATTTCGGTCAGCGTTACGCCGCTGGCGAGTCCGCCCGCGCGATCAAATCCGATCCACGTTTTATCGAAACCCGCGAACACGTGCTGAGCAAAGTGTTCTCGCAACGCAGCGCCGGGCAACGGCAGGAGCGCGCATGAGCAGTTACGACGTTTCCTCGGCTGCGGTAAAACCGGTCAGCGCATCGGTGGCGATTCCGGTGCGCCGCAGCCTCAGCACGCGCTGGATCAGCTTGCTGACCTTGTTTGCATTGTTAGCGATCTGGTGGGCGGTGACTGCCACCGGTTTGATCGAACCGCTGTTCCTGCCGCCGCCTTCCGCCGTGCTGCAAAAAGGCTGGTTGTTGGCGACCACGGGCTATATGGATTCGACCTTGTGGCAGCACCTGGGTGCGAGCCTGAGCCGCATCGGTCTGGGCCTCGGTTTTGCGATTCTGACCGCCGTGCCGGTGGGCATTGCCATCGGTGCCAACCGCATCGCCCGTGGTGTGCTCGATCCGTTGATCGAGTTCTACCGCCCGATTCCACCGCTGGCCTATCTGCCGCTGATCGTGATCTGGTGCGGCATCGGCGAGTTGTCGAAAGTGCTGCTGATCTATCTGGCGATTTTCGCGCCAATCGCCATCGCTACGGCGACCGGCGTGCGCACGGTTGATCCGGCGAAATTGCGCGCGGCGCAGTCGCTGGGTGCAACGCGTTTACAGCTGATTCGTCATGTGATTCTGCCGAGCGCCCTGCCGGACATTCTCACTGGCGTGCGCATTGGTCTAGGGGTTGGCTGGTCGACGCTGGTCGCGGCCGAATTGATCGCCGCCACCAGCGGCTTGGGTTTCATGGTGCAGTCAGCCGCGCAGTTCCTGGTCACCGATGTGGTGGTGCTGGGGATTCTGGTCATCGCCCTGATCGCCTTCGCCATGGAAATGGGCCTGCGCGCCCTGCAGCGCAAACTGGTGCCGTGGCACGGCCAGGCCCACTAAAGCATTTTTTTGAATCACCCCCTGTAGGAGCTGCCGCAGGCTGCGATCTTTTGATCTTGTTTTTAAAAAGATCAAGATCAAAAGATCGCAGCCTGCGGCAGCTCCTACAGGGAGGTGGTTATCTGGAATTGAAGAGAAAGACCATGAGCAGCCTCAACATCACCCCGTTAAGCTCGGCCCTCGGCGCGCAGATCAGCGGCGTCGACATCAGCCAGCCGCTGTCCCTGGAACACCGCGACGCCATCGAGCAGGCGCTGCTCAAATACCAGGTTCTGTTCTTCCGCAACCAGCCGATCGAACCACCGCAACAGGCACGCTTCGCCGCCTATTTCGGCGATCTGCACATTCACCCGATCTACCCGAACGTGCCGGAACAGCCGGAAGTGCTGATCCTCGACACCGCCGTCACCGACGTGCGCGACAACGCGATCTGGCACACCGACGTGACCTTCCTGCCGACGCCGGCAATGGGCGCGGTACTCAGCGCAAAATTGCTGCCGGAGTTTGGTGGCGACACGCTGTGGGCCAGCGGGATTGCCGCGTATGAAGCGCTGTCGGCGCCGATGAAAGGTTTGCTCGAAGGGCTGACCGCCACGCACGATTTCACTCGCTCGTTTCCGCTGGAACGCTACGGCAATACGCCGCAAGCGCTGGCGCAGTGGGAAGAAGCGCGACGCAAGAATCCACCGTTGTCGCACCCGGTGATACGCACGCATCCGGTCAGTGGGCGGCGCTCGTTGTTCGTCAATGAAGGCTTCACGTCGAAGATCAATGAGCTGTCGGAAACCGAGAGCGAGGCGATTCTGAAGTTTCTGTTCGCCCATGCGACGCGACCGGAATTCACCATTCGCTGGCGCTGGCAGCAGGACGATATTGCGTTCTGGGACAACCGCGTGACCCAGCATTACGCAGTGGATGACTACCGGCCGGCGCGGCGAGTGATGCAGCGAGCGACGGTGTTGGGGGATGTACCGTTTTTTCGTTGAGCCTTATTGAAGCAAAAGCCCCTCACCCTAACCCTCTCCCGGAGGGTGAGGGGACTGACCGAGGTGTCTGTACAAGCTACATCGACCTGAAATATCGGGTTGAACTCAAGCTTTGAAAGGCATGAAGATCGGCTCCCTTTCCCCCTCGCCCCCCTGGGGGAGAGGGCTGGGGTGAGGGGGTTGGATCTTGCTGATACAACCCAATCGTCATCACTGCGCCGTCGAAGGCTTCTCCCACAGATTGATCCCGCCCTCTTGGGCAAAGCGGTCAATCTCCGCCAGTTCTTCAGCACTGAAACTCAAATTCTTCAACGCGCCGACGTTCTCGATAATCTGCTCCGGCCGGCTCGCGCCGATCAGTGCCGAGGTCACCCGGGGATCACGCAGCGTCCACGCCAGCGCCAGTTGCGCCAGGCTCTGACCACGACGCTTGGCGATCTCGTTCAGCGCGCGCACGTGAGCGATGTTGGCGTCGGACAAGTGCGAAGCCTGCAGCGAGCCACCGCCCGGACGATTGACCCGCGCATCCGCCGGCACGCCGTTGAGGTATTTGTCGGTGAGCAGACCTTGCGCCAGCGGTGTGAAAGCGATCACGCCGGTGCCGAGTTCATCGGTGGTATCGAGCAGATCCTTTTCCACCCAACGATTGAGCAGGTTGTACGCCGGTTGATGGATCAACAGCGGCACTTTCCATTCTTTCAACAGCGCGGCCATTTCGCGGGTTTTCACGCCGGAATACGACGAGATACCGATGTACAACGCCTTGCCCTGTTGCACGGCAGCGGCGAGGGCACTGGCGGTTTCTTCCAGCGGGGTGTCCGGGTCGAAGCGGTGCGAATAGAAGATATCCACATAGTCCAGACCCAGGCGTTGCAGGCTCTGGTCGAGGCTGGCCAGCACGTATTTGCGCGAGCCGCCGCCCTGGCCGTAAGGGCCGGGCCACATGTCCCAACCGGCCTTGCTGGAGATGATCAGCTCGTCGCGATACTGCTTGAAGTCTTCACGCAGCAAACGGCCGAAATTGATCTCGGCGCTGCCGTATGGCGGGCCGTAGTTGTTGGCCAGGTCGAAGTGGTTGATGCCCAGATCGAACGCGGTACGCAGCAACGCGCGCTGGGTGTCGATCGGCGTGCTGTCGCCGAAGTTGTGCCACAGCCCCAGCGACAGCGCCGGCAGCACCAGACCACTGCGCCCGACGCGGCGGTAAGGGATGGAGTCATAGCGGTTTTCGGCAGCGGTGTAAGTCATCGAATCCTCTCTTGTCTGTCTTTTAGTCATCTGAAACCGAATACCTTTGTGGCGAGGGGATTTATCCCCGTTGGGTGGCGAAGCCGCCCCAAAACCTGAAACCTCGATGAATCAGGTGCGCCGTATGCGCTGGTTTTACGACTGCTCCGCAGCCGAACGGGGATAAATCCCCTCGCCACAAAAGCTCTACCAGTCATGCAAAGCGATTTACAGGTCGGGCGAGGCCAAGGTTCTGGCGCAACGTCCGGCCCTCGTATTCCGTTCTGAACAACCCACGACGTTGCAGTTCCGGGACCACGCTGTTGGCGAAGTCTTCGAGCCCGCCCGGCAGGTGCGGCACCAGCACGTTGAAACCGTCCGCCGCACCCTGCTCGAACCATTCCTGCAAACGATCAGCGATCTGCTGCGGCGTACCGACCAGGCTGTAATGCCCGCGCCCGCCAGCTATCTTGCGCCCCAGTTCGGCAAGGCTCAGGTTCTCCCGCCCCGCCAACTCAGTGAGCAATTTCTGCCGGCTCTGCTGACCGCTTTCCGTCTGCGGCAACTGCGGCAACGGTCCGTTCAGCGGGTACTTCGACAAATCGAAGTTGCCCAGCATACGCCCAAGCAAGGCGACGCCAACCTCGGGTTCGACTAATTGCTGAAACGTTTCACATTTTTCCTGCGCTTCGGCTTCGGTGCGGCCGACCACGACAAAAACCCCGGGCATGATTTTCAGCGATTCGGCGCTGCGCCCGTATTTCGGCAAGCGCCCTTTGAGGTCGGCGTAGAACGCCTTCGCATTGGCCAGCGAAGTCTGCGCGGTGAACACCACCTCAGCCGTTTGCGCCGCCAACTCGCGGCCGAGTTCGGAAGATCCGGCCTGAACGATCACCGGTTGCCCCTGTGGCGAGCGCGCAACGTTCAACGGGCCTTTGACCCTGAAGTGTTCCCCGACGTGATCCAGCACGTGCAACTTCGCAGGGTCGTAATACGCCCCGCTCGCCTTGTCGCGCACAAACGCATCGTCCTCCCAACTGTCCCAGAGCCCGGTGACCACCTGATGAAACTCGCGCGCACGACTGTAGCGTTCGGTATGGCCAATATGTTCGTCGCGGCCGAAATTCAGCGCCTCGGCAGCATTGTCCGAGGTCACCAGATTCCACCCCGCTCGCCCGCCCGACAAATGATCGAGCGAAGCGAATTTGCGCGCCACGTGATACGGCTCGTTGTAACTGGTGGTCGCCGTGGCTATCAGGCCAATGTGCTCGGTCACTGCACTCAGCGCCGAGAGCAACGTCAGCGGTTCAAAGTGATCGGAGCGCGCCATGCGACTGGCGATGTTCTGGGTCGGCGCGGCGACGCTGTCAGCGACAAACAACGCATCGAATTTCGCCGCCTCGGCAATCTGCGCCAGCCGTTTGTAATGGGCGAAATCCAGACCCGCATTCGCCGGCACATCCGGATGACGCCACGCCGCCACGTGGTGCCCGGTGGCCATAAGGAACGCGCCGAGTTTCAACTGTCTGCTCATCTCAGAAATCCTTGCGCAGTTGCACACCGAAATAGCGCTCGTCATCCCGTGGCACGGCGCGGTAGATGTAGTTGCCGCCGCTGGCGAGAACCGGCGAGTAAGACTTGTCGGTGAGGTTCTTGCCCAGCAGCGCGACGCGCCAGCCATTGCTGTAATCGGCGAGCGCAACACTGGCGTTCCACAGACCGTAGGCGCCTTGTTTGGTGTCGACGTTCTGGCTGATGTCGTACTGCACTTCGCTTTGCCAGCTGTAGTCGGTGCCGAGTTCGATATCCAGGCCGTTATCCAGCGGGATGCTGTAGTCGGCGCGCACGTAGCTTTTCCAGTCCGGGCTGAACGGCAGCGGTTTGCCGTTGACGTTGCACGACGCCGCCGCACCGGCCGGGCAGGCGAATTCGTCGATGCGCGCGCGGGTGTAAGCGAGTGCACCGGACAGCTTCAATTGTTGGGTCGCTTGCAGGGCGTAATCGAGTTCGACGCCTTCGGTGCTGACGCTGCCGGCGTTGATCAGCCGCGTCACCACTTGCCCGGCGACGGTGTCGAAAAAATTCGCCTGGTAGTTGTCGTACTCGCTGTGGAACACCGCGAGGTTGGTGGTCAGGCGATTGTTCCAGGAAGTGGCTTTGATCCCCGCCTCCCAAGTGTTGGAGGTCTCCGGTTTCAGCGCTTCGGTGTCGCGCGGCTGCATGTTGAAAAACACGTTGTAGGCCGGGCCTTTGTAGCCGCGCGAGTAGGTCAGGTAAGTGGTGACGGCATCGCTCAAGTCGTACTGCAAACCGAGGCGGCCAGACCAGCCATCTTCGTCGACGGAACCTGAGCTGCTGGTCGACGGCTGGATGCCGCTGACGGTGGTCGCCGAAGTCGAAACGCGACGGTGATCGTATTCGAGATCATCGTGGGTGTAGCGCAGGCCGGCGATACCGCGAAAGTCAGACGTGAAGTTCAGCGTGCTCTCACCGAACACCGCGTAACTGTCGCTGGTGGTGCTGTAGTGGGCGACGCCACGGTCGGTGCGCGTGGTCGTTGTCAACGTGCGCTGATAGGTTTCTTCATCCTTGCCGTGCATGTAGAACAGGCCGCCAACGTATTCGAGGAATTCGCCCTTCGGCGAAGCCAGGCGCAGCTCTTGCGAGTATTGATCGAAGGCCAGATCGCCTTTGTCGGCCGTACCGGGGAACGCTGCCGTCACCGTGCCGAGGCGGTCGCCGTCCTGATACTGAGTGTTGTCCCAGCCACGCCACGCAGTGATCGACGTCAGCGTGTAATCGCCCAATTGCCAGTCGAACTGACCGGACAAACCTTTGTTGATGTCCTCGACGTGAGTACGGGTGTCGGTGTTGATGTCGCGGTTGTGGCTGGAGGCATATGCCGGACTCAGCGCGTTGGCAAAGGCCGGGGTCAACGACTTGCTGACCACGCCGTTGGGGCCGTCGTCATGGGCCTGCATGTAGTCGGCAATCAGCGTGAAGGTAACGTCGTCATTCGGGGTGAATTCGAGTTTGCCGCGCACGCCACGATGGTTGTAGCCGTTGACCTCCTGACCGTTGTGCTGGTTGTCGACGTTGCCGTCGTAGCTGCCGAACAGCGTGCTGATCGAGCCTTTCAACGTCTCCGGAATCAGGCTGCCACCAATGCCGAAACGGGTGCGATTTTCGTTGCCGCTGTAGTACGACTGATCGATGTAACCGTGAGTCTCGGCGGTCGGCGCCTTACTGGTGATGTTGAGCACGCCGGCCGAGGCGTTCTTGCCGAACAGCGTGCCTTGCGGACCGCGCAAAACCTCGACGCGCTCCAGATCCAGCAGGTCCATGGTTGCCTGTCCCGGACGTGCATACACCACGCCGTCGATCACCGTGGCCACGGTCGGCTCAACGCCTGGAGAGGTGGAAATCGTGCCGACGCCACGTACGAATAACGAGGTGTCCTTGTTCGACGCGCCAGTGCGGAAATTCAGCGACGGCACTTGCTGAACGATGCTCGCCACACCGTTGCGGTTATCGCGCTCAAGCTGTTCGCCGTCGATCACCGAGACCGCGACCGGCACTTTTTGCAGCGACTCTTCGCGGCGGGTAGCGGTGACGGTCACCGACTTCAGTGTCGGCTCTTGCTCGCTATTGTCAGCGGCGAATGCGTTGGGCAACGGCAGCGCCGCCAGCCCTGTCAGTAACCAGCCAGCGGCGCGAATCGACTGCGCCAGTGTGTGTGTCGCCCCAGCAATGTTGTGCATGCTTTGCCCGCTCGAAAATGGTCCTGATCCGCTGCCGTTCTGCGACGACAGCGCCTGAATCGGTGTCTTGGGCATTCGCTCGAGCGAGTAGCAGACAACGCGCTATGTTAGCGCTAACATCGACAGTATTGGCAAGCCGCACATAGAGCGTCCAATACTGAAAAATTAGTTTTATATGCGATTTGGTTTTTAACAAGGATCGACCCGTGAGCGAAGAAAAGCCCCGCAAGCGCCGTGGTGCCGGACGTGTGACCCTCAATGCCGTGGCGCGTGAGGCCGGGGTTTCGGCGATCACCGTGTCGCGTTATTTCAATCAGCCGGAACAGGTTTCACCCGAGCGCCGCGAGCGGATTGCGGCAGTGGTGGCCGAGTTGGGTTACGTACCGAATCTGGTGGCCGGCGGGCTGGCCTCGGCGCGGGGGAAAATCGTCGGCATGGTCATTCCGAACATCTCAGGGCCGATCTTCGCCAACACCATTCAAGGCTTCAGCGACACGCTCAGCCGTCATGGCTATCAGCTGTTGCTGGCGTCGAGTTACTTCAGCACCGAGCAGGAAGAAAACGCGGTGCGCGCGTTTCTCGGCTGGTCGCCGGCGGCGTTGGTGCTGACCAGTCACTTTCACAGTGCCGGTACCGAAAAGATGATTGCCGAAGCCGATGTGCCGGTGATCGAAACCTGGGATTACCAGCCGGATCGCGAGCCGATGCAGATCGGGTTTTCGCATTTCGACGTGGGCGTGGCGGCGGCGAAGTATCTGCTGGGAAAAGGTTATCGACGTATCGCCTTCGTGCAGAACAGTGCTGCGGGCGACTTCAGCGCCCTGGAGCGTCGCGACGGTTATGCCGCGACCGTGCGTCAATCAAAACTGGAGCCGTGGGTGTTCGCACCTGACGCTGATCGCACTCCATTCGAGGCCGGCAAACAGGCGATGGACGCCCTGATGAACGCCTCACCGCCTCCCGACGCGATCATCTTCGCCAACGACAACCTCGCCGCCGGCGGCCTGCTCGCCGGGCAACGCGCCGGTTTGAAAATCCCTGAAGACTGCGCCGTTCTCGGCTTCGGTGATTACCCGTTCGCCGAGATGCTGCTGCCGAGCCTGAGCACGATCAAACCACCGGCGCTGGAGATCGGCGTACTGGCCGCGACACGAGTGCTGGAAAGCCTTGGGGTATTACCAAGCGAGGAGGTGCAACGGCTGAATCTGCTGCAGTGCCAGGTGATCGAACGCGAAAGCACCTGAAACGGACATCTGCGTAGGAGCTGCCGCAGGCTTCGATCTTTTGATCTTTAAAAACAAGGCAAAAGATCGCAGCCTTCGGCAGCTCCAGGGGCATCTTTACACCGAGAGTTCGCGCAGGGCGGCTGCCGCGAGGAAACCGGAGCGGGAGCGATAGCGCTGGTCACGCCGCACAGTCTGGTCAATACGCTCAAGCAACTGCTCAGGCAGCGTGGCGTTAAACCGCACTGACTTGCCGAAATACGGGGTGATATCAAAATCGACCACACCCCAGATCCCTCCCGCGTAATCCGGATTATCGAGATGAGCATCAATGTCCTTCACTTGCGGCAACGGTGCGGCGTCGGCGACCAAACCCTCATAGTGAAGCGCCAACGCTTCCTGAGTATTCTCAAACGCCTCAGCGACCGTAGTGCCCGCAGAGAAACAGCCCGGTACATCCGGGATGATCACGCCGTAGTCTGAGTCGGCATCCGATCAACGGCAGGCGCGGCCAAGCAAGCAAAACACGTCGCCGACCGAACTCTGTGCAGGAGTCGCAAAATGTGTGCAGTAGAGAAGCAGGACGGGCAGTGGCGGGAGCTGGATTGGCTATGCTCTAAAGGACACCGAGGTGGCCCCATCGCGGGCAAGCCCGCTCCCACAGGGTTCTGCGTCGTTCACAAATTTGTGTCCAACCCCGAAACCTGTGGGAGCGGGCTTGCTCGCGATGGCGGCCGATCTGGCACCGCACATCCCGCAGGCACCACCATGCACACCGCCATCATCATCTTCTTCGGCCTGGTTCTGCTCGCCCTGATGCTCTACATCGGCGAACGCATCGGCTTCAGCCGTCAGACCATGGCCTACAGCTTCGCCGCTCTGTGGCTGGCGTTGACGGTGATTAATGGCGCGGTGGGCGTGGTGCATGCGGGCCAACCACTCGGTTCGGAAATAGCGATTGGCAGTGCGGTATTCGGGGTGCCGATGGCGGCGATGGTGTTGTTCATGGTGCTGAGCGCCGAGTCGTAAATCGTCCCGGCGCCCAGCTGCCAATCAACGCACCAGATGCAGGAACTGCATGTGGCGTTCGTACTGGTCGAGGATGTCGTTGATGATCTGCTCTTTGGTGTAGCCGACCAGATCGTAGTCCTGACTGCCCTCGCTCAAATGCACTTCGGCGCGGTAATAGCGGCGGTTGTTGAGCTGCTTCGAACCCATCCCGCCACGCGCGAACGACGGCGTGAAGTAGCCGCGCATCTGCACCTGGTAGATGAACGGATGCGCATCACCATGGCCGATTTCGAGGCTGACGCTGTCATTCGCCGGATCCGGCTGAGTGACCACGTTCAGGCCTTTCTCGACGAACACCGCCGTCACTTCTTCAATCGCCGGGCGCACCGTGGTGTCCATGAAACGGTACACCTCGTCACGCGACGGGAAGTGTACGGCCTGACTCAGGCGCTGACGCCAGCCGCCCGTGCCGCGCCGCGAACCGGAGACCGGTGCCAGCGAATGCAACTGCGCGATCTGCTTCTGCGACTCCAGATAGAACGCCTTGTGCAGGCCCCACATCATCAGCAATAGAATCAGCGAGAACGGCAACGAGGTCAGCACCACCGCTGACTTCAGCGCATCGATGCTGCCAGAGAACAGCAACGCACTGGTGATCAGTGCCGTCATCGCGCCCCAGAACACCCGCAGCCATTTCGGCCCGTCTTCGTCCGGATTGCCGCCCTTGGCCGACAGGGTCGAGAGCACAACGGTGCCGGAATCGGCAGAGGTGACGAAGAACACGAAGCTGATGAACACCGTCACGGCGATGACGGTTTTGCTCCATGGATAGGTTTCCAGCAGCAGGTAAATGCTCATCGACGGGTTGTCGATGGCCGACATGCCGAGCGCGCTCATGCCGTGATTGAGCACCTGATCGATGGCGCTGTTGCCGAAGATCGACATCCACGCGAGGGTGAAACCGAGCGGAATCAGCAGCACGCCGAAAACGAATTCGCGGATGGTCCGGCCACGGGAAATCCGTGCGATGAACAGGCCCACGAACGGCGACCACGCAATCCACCAGGCCCAATAGAACACAGTCCAGCCGCCGAGCCAGTCGCTCGGTTTGTCGTAGGCGTAGAGGTCGAAACTCTTCATCGGCAAAGCGCCGAGGTAGTCACCGATGTTCTGGATCAGCGTGTTGAGCAGGTGCTGCGTCGGCCCGGCGAACAACACGAACAGCAGCAGCGCACAGGCCAGCAGCATGTTGATGTCGGACATCACCCGCACGCCTTTATCGACACCGGAGACGGCAACGATGATCGCCGCGCCCATCATCAGCGTGATCAGGCCGACCTGAATCCACTGGGTGTGCGCGATGCCGAACAGGTAGTCGAGGCCGGAGTTGAGGTGCAGCACACCAAAGCCCATGTCGGCACCGAGACCGAACACCGTGGCGATGATGCCAAAACCATCGACTGCGTAACCGATCGGGCCGTTGATGCGCTTGCCGATCAGCGGATACAGCGCCGAACGCAGAGCCAGCGGCAGGTTGTGGCGGTAAGCGAAATAGGCCAGCGCCATGCCGACGAAGGCGAACACGCCCCAGCCATGCAGGCCCCAGTGCAGAAACAGAATCTGCATCGCCTGGCGCGCCGCATCCGCCGTGCCCGCCTCGCCTTGTGGCGGCTGGAGCATGTGGGTCAGCGGTTCGGATACGCAGAAGAAAAACAGCGTGATGCTGATCCCGGCGGCGAACAGCATGCCGGCCCAGGACAGGTAACTGAATTCGGGTTCGTCGTGGTCGGCACCGAGTTTTATCTTGCCGTAGCCGGATAAGGCGGTGACCACCACGAAGACCAGATACAGGGTCATCGCGAGCATGTAGTACCAGCCGACCGTGTTGGCCGCCCAGTTTTGCGCTTCCAGCAGCCAGGCGCCGGCCTGTTCAGGCATGGCGATAACAACCAGACCGAAGAGCAGAATGACCGTCGCGGCGAAGTAGAACACCGGCGGATTCATGCGCACCAGACCGCTGGCGGGGGTAGACGATGCACTCATGAAACGTGCACCTCGAGGGGTTGAAACGTGGCTGAAATGATCGGACTCAGCAAAGGCAAGCCTCCTGTTGTGAGCGGGCAGCGAACCACCGGTTTAACTTGAATGAACGTTCAAGTTAAACATGGATAGGGTGGTAAGGACTAATCGCAGGGCTGGGCGGTAGTTTTCCTACAGTAGCCCAAGGAGGGTCAAAAGCCCCTCACCCTAACCCTCTCCCAAAGGGAGAGGGGACTGATTGGGGAATATTTGAGCGATACGCCGACGTGGTCCTGCTTTACCGAATCCAGAATCGACTCGGTATTTCAGGTCGATGTATGACGCAAGACACTTCGGTCGGCCCCCTCTCCCTCTGGGAGAGGGCTGGGGTGAGGGGAAGCTGTTAAAGCCCTACTTCTGCGTGCCGTCATCATGCTGCAAGTTGGCCTGGGTCAGATTGCACCCGGCCGGCACACTGCGCGTCAGCCACACGTTGCCGCCAATGGTCGATCCTTTGCCGATGGTGATCCGCCCGAGAATCGTCGCCCCGGCATAAATCACCACATCATCCTCAACGATCGGATGGCGCGGATGGCCCTTCTGCAACTGGCCGTCTTCGTCCGCCGGGAAGCGCTTCGCCCCCAGCGTCACGGCCTGATAAATCCGCACGCGCTCGCCAATGATCGCGGTCTCGCCGATCACCACGCCCGTGCCGTGATCGATAAAGAAGCTGCGGCCGATCTGCGCCCCCGGATGGATATCGATGCCAGTCGCCGAGTGGGCGATTTCCGCGCTGATTCGCGCCAGCAATGGCAGCCCGGCGCGATACAAATGGTGCGCCAGACGATGGTGAATCACTGCCAGAATCCCTGG
Organism: Pseudomonas helmanticensis; assembly: GCF_900182985.1. Taxonomy (NCBI): domain Bacteria; kingdom Pseudomonadati; phylum Pseudomonadota; class Gammaproteobacteria; order Pseudomonadales; family Pseudomonadaceae; genus Pseudomonas; species Pseudomonas helmanticensis. The sequence continues at coordinate 4,060,473 of NZ_FXUY01000001.1, forward strand.
GTAGCAGAGCAGCACTTCATCGACACTGCGCGCCGCCGGGTCACCGTGATAGGCGGCTAGCACATCGGTGTCGAGCAGGGCGCGCAAGCCCGGTAAGGCCAAGGCGAAATCCTGGACGATCTGAATTGCGCGGGCCTCGACTTCGCTGTCGACTTGCGCGCTGTGGCGGGCGACGTAACGCAGCTCCAGGCGGGTTTGTGCCAGCAGGGCATTCAGCGCGACATCAAGGGTGTGGCCGACGTAGAAATCTTCACTCTCTTCGCGCAGATCCACCGGCCCCAGACGCATCGGGAACAATGCGCCACACAGCGCTTCGAGAATCTCCGCCATCGCTGCCCGCGACGGCAACTCGCGACCACCCTGCTCGCCGGACGCCCGGCCGTTCTGTGCCCGCCATTGATCCCGCGCGCTGCGCAGTTGACTGACGATGGTCTGCAATTGCCAATGGCTGGAACGCTCGCTCACGGTAAAGACTCCTCACGGGCGGCCGGACTGTCTGGCCGCGTCCACGGCGCCTACTTTACGGCATGCTCGCGAGGGCGAATTAAGAACCGATAGTGCTGGGCTCAGTTTATTTGGCTATAAGCGATTCGCGGTTGCCCGGGTAAAAGCGCATGCCTATAGTCCTTTCATCTTCCTCCGCCAGTACGGAACCATGTCTAAACAACCGATCAAACAACAGCTGGATCGCTTTGACCGTCTCGACCTGCTCGGTCATCCGACGCCTTTGGAAAAACTCGAGCGCCTGTCCTCCTGGCTCGGCCGCGAGGTGTACATCAAGCGTGATGACCTGACGCCGCTGGCCATGGGTGGCAACAAGCTGCGCAAGCTCGAATACCTCGCCGCCGACGCCCTCGCGCAAGGCGCCGATACGCTGATCACCGCCGGTGCGCTGCAATCGAACCACGTTCGCCAAACTGCTGCACTCGCTGCCAAACTTGGCCTCGGCTGCGTGGCGCTGCTGGAAAACCCGCTGGGCACCGATGACAGCAATTACACCGGCAATGGCAACCGCCTGCTGCTGGATCTGTTCGACACCAAGGTCGAACTGGTCGACAACCTCGACAATGCTGACGAACAACTCGCGGCCCTTGCCGTGCGTTTGCGCAGCAACGGCAAGAAACCGTACCTGGTGCCGATTGGCGGCTCGAATGCGCTCGGTGCATTGGGTTACGTACGCGCAGGGCTGGAACTGGCCGGGCAAATCAAAGACACCGGCATCGATTTCGCTGCAGTGGTGTTGGCCTCGGGCAGCGCCGGAACTCACAGCGGTCTGGCATTGGCGTTGAGCGAAGTGTTGCCGCAATTGCCGGTGATTGGCGTGACCGTTTCGCGCAGTGAAGAAGACCAGCGACCGAAGGTGCAGGGCCTCGCCGAACGCACGGCGGACCTGCTCGGCGTCGAGTTGGCGGCGAGTTTCAAGGTTGAGTTGTGGGACGAATACTTTGGCCCGCGTTATGGCGAACCGAATGCCGGGACGTTGGCGGCGGTGAAGCTGTTGGCGAGTCAGGAAGCGGTGTTGCTGGATCCGGTTTATACCGGCAAGGCGATGGCGGGATTGCTGGACGGGATCGGGCGTCAGCGCTTTGATGAGGGGCCGATTATTTTCCTGCACACCGGCGGTGCGCCGGCGTTGTTTGCCTACAGGGATTTTCTGTAAGCAAGATCAAAAGATCGCAGCCTGCGGCAGCTCCTACAGGTGATCCCGTGTAGGAGCTGCCGCAGGCTGCGATCTTTTTCCAGAGACAACGCATATTCCAATAAAGAATAACATTTCAAATATTTAGTATTTTCAAGTCTAACGCAGTCATCATATAGTCTCGCCGCAGGCGAATTTCGCGCAAGACGCATAAGCTGCTTTAGGGCACGATAACGCAGTCGCGCGAATAACAAATTCGCCAACTTTCCTTCAGCGTCTTCCATAAGAAAACACAGGGGCTCGTCATGAATTTTTCCGCACTACGTCGCAATCTGCTGGTTGGTTCGCTGGGCCTGGCGCTGAGCGCCGGTCTGATCGGCCAGGCAGTGGCCGGTGAGCAGCTGCAACAGATCAAGGACAAGGGCGTTATCAACGTCGGCCTGGAAGGCACTTACCCACCGTTCAGCTTCGTCGATGCCGACGGCAAACTGTCTGGCTTCGAAGTCGAGCTCTCCGAAGCGCTGGCGCAAAAACTCGGCGTCAAAGCCAAGATCCAGCCAACCAAGTGGGACGGTATTCTGGCCGCGCTGGAATCCAAGCGCCTCGACGTCGTGGTCAACCAGGTAACGATCTCCGACGAGCGCAAGAAGAAGTATGACTTCTCTGAGCCTTACACCGTTTCCGGGATTCAGGCATTGGTGCTGAAGAGCAAAGAAGCGGCACTGAACATCAAGACCGCTGCTGACCTGTCCGGCAAGAAAGTCGGTGTAGGCCTGGGCACCAACTACGAGCAATGGGTCCGCGCCAACGTGCCGGGCGCCGATGTGCGCACCTACGATGATGATCCGACCAAGTTCGCCGACCTCAACAACGGCCGTACCGACGCCATCCTGATCGACCGTCTGGCCGCACTTGAATACGCCAAGAAAGCCCCGAAAACCGTCGCCGCCGGTGAAGCTTTCTCGCGTCAGGAATCCGGTATCGCCGTGCGTAAAGGCGAGCCTGAGCTGCTGGCAGCCCTGAACAAAGCCCTCGAAGAGCTGCGGGCCGACGGCACCCTTGAGAAGCTGTCGACCAAGTACTTCAACGCAGACGTCACTAAATAATGGAAGAAGCTTTCCAACTCGCACTGGACTCCGCGCCCTTCCTGCTCAAGGGCGCGTATTACACGGTAGTCCTCAGCCTCGGCGGCATGTTCTTCGGCTTGCTGCTGGGTTTCGGCCTGGCGCTGATGCGCCTGTCGCGCTTCAAATCGGTGAGCTGGCTGGCGCGCATCTACGTGTCGTTCTTTCGCGGCACGCCGTTGCTGGTGCAACTGTTCGTGATCTATTACGGCTTGCCGCAATTGGGTCTCGAACTGGATCCGTTGCCAGCGGCGTTGATCGGCTTCTCGCTGAACATGGCCGCTTACGCCTGTGAAATTCTGCGCGCCGCGATCGGTTCGATCGAGCGTGGTCAGTGGGAAGCTGCTGCGAGCATCGGCATGACCCGCGCGCAAACCCTGCGCCGGGCCATCCTGCCGCAAGCGATGCGCACGGCGTTGCCGCCGCTGGGCAACAGCTTCATTTCACTGGTCAAGGACACGGCACTGGCCGCCACCATTCAGGTGCCGGAGCTGTTCCGCCAGGCCCAGTTGATTACCGCCCGGACTTTCGAAGTCTTCACCATGTATCTTGCCGCCGCGCTGATCTACTGGATTCTGGCCACGGTGCTTTCGCACTTCCAGAACAAGTTGGAAGAGCGGGTCAATCGGCACGACCAGGAGTCCTGACGCGATGATTGTCGTGGAAAAACTGACCAAACAATTCAAGGGTCAGGTCGTGCTCAACGGCATCGACCTCGAGGTCAAGGAAGGTGAAGTAGTCGCGATCATCGGCCCCAGCGGCTCGGGGAAAACGACGTTTCTGCGCTGCCTGAATTTCCTTGAACAACCCACCAGCGGCCGGATCAAGGTCGGCGATATCGAGATCGATACCAGCCGCCCGCTGAACCAGCAGCAAGCGCTGGTGCGCAATCTGCGCCAGCACGTTGGCTTCGTGTTCCAGAACTTCAACCTGTTCCCGCATCGCACCGCTTTGGAAAACGTCATCGAAGGCCCGATCGTGGTCAAGAAGATGCCGCGCGACGTAGCCATTGCCCTGGGCAAAAAGCTCATGGCCAAGGTCGGTCTCGCCGGCAAGGAAGACGCTTATCCACGTCGCCTCTCCGGCGGTCAGCAACAGCGCGTGGCGATTGCCCGGGCGCTGGCGATGGAGCCGGAAGTGATCCTGTTCGACGAACCGACTTCGGCCCTCGATCCGGAACTGGTCGGCGAAGTGCTGGCGACCATTCGTGGCCTCGCCGAAGAGAAACGCACCATGGTCATCGTCACCCACGAAATGGGCTTTGCCCGCGACGTGGCCAACCGCGTGGTGTTTTTCGACAAGGGCGTGATCGTCGAACAAGGCGAAGCGAAAGCGTTGTTTGCCAATCCAAAAGAAGAACGCACTAAACAGTTTCTCAGCAAGTTTCTCAATCACGCCTGAGAATCCAGATGTATCAAACGGCAACTTCCACGGATGGAAGTTACGTTATCCCGCCTGAACAACCTGCTTCAACAAACACTAATCAAACACGTTCTATTTAGAACACATATATGTTCTGCAACAGATAATCCGCGCTAAAAATATGTCCATCATTTAAAGATAGGGTTCCCGTAGCGACTTATCGAAACCGCGGAAAACCACTGAGATTTGTGGCTCAATTCGCCAACAGACCTAGGCATAAGGCCTCATCAGCGTAGGACACTTCTGATTAGCACGTAATTCACGGATTAACTAAGCACATCTATTGACACCCCTTCCCGCACACTCTTATCTAGTCGCCAACCGGCGCCACTTAGTTTAATCAACGCACATTCAACCTTGATCAAGGTTCTCGGCTGTATTGCCAGTTGATTCACGCCTTTGTTCTTCAGAAACGGACTTCGTTGCAAGCTTCAAGGAGAGAAATCGATGACTCACACTTCGCACACCCCCGAGCTGGCAGCGCCAATCCTGGCGCCCGCGCAAAAAACCGGCATCAATCTGGCTGCTGCCGCCCATCTGTCGGTCGACGTGGCGCCCTATCCCGAGATGGATTGCGGGGACCTGATCGAACTGTTCTGGAACAAATGTTATGTCGCTTCGAAGGTCCTGACCGTCGAGGATGTCGGCGCCCCGGTCAGCCTGCGGGTGCCGGAGAGTTTCATCGCCAACGGCACGGCACGTATCCACTACCGGGTCATGCAGGTTGGCCAGGGTCAGGCGCTGTCGGCGGCGACCCGGGTGCAAGTCAAACTCGATTGTCCCGGAGGCCTGCCATCGGCATTGTGCAGCGACGAAAACCAGCAACTGCAAGCCGTCACGATCCCCGACACCATCCGCCGTCAGGGGGTTAATCCGAACCAGATCAAACGCGGCGTACCGCTGACCATCGAGCCTTACGTGAACATGGCCGAGGACGATGAAATCACCTTGCGCTGGGGCGATGTGCGCATGGACCTGGTACCGGTCACGGCGGCAGACGTCGGCTTGCCGATTCAGGTCTGGGTGCCGCCGGCGGTCATCGTCGAGGCCGGTGAAGATCTGCGCCTCGACGTGACGTACTGCGTCATCGACCGGGTCGGCAACAACTCGCGCTGGGCGCCTCCGCGGACGTTGAAGATCGGCTGTGTGAACCCTTACCTGAAAGTGCCGCTGAGGCCCGCCCTCAAAGCCGCCGAGCCACGCAATTGAATAAACGCAAATCCCCTGTGGCGAGGGGATTTATCCCCGCTCGGCTGCGAAGCAGTCGTAAACCCATAACACGCGGTGTATCTGATGCACCGCGTTACCTGATTTTGGGGCCGCTTCGCAGCCCAACGGGGATAAATCCCCTCACCACAGGGATCGCATTGGCGCTTACAAATATTGTTAACCAACCCGACCATCACCCCTTCTATGCATATTCCTAAAAGTTAGTTTATTTAATATTTATACGCGCTTAGGGTATATGAACCGGACCACCGGACATTCTTTCGTTCGCCGCACTTTTGCGGCGTTTTTCATGAGATGTGAGGTAGGTAGTATGGTCCGGAACACAATCACCCCAGTGCGAATCGCCAGGGCATTGCGTGCAGCCAAGGAGCGGCACTGATGTCCAGTCTGGCAGACGCAAACGTCCAGTCTGATCTGGACATCGCCCCGTTGTTGTTGCCCGCGCAGGTCTTGCGCAACGACGCCCAAGCCATCAAGGCCGCGCATGATCTGGCGCAAGTCGCCCGTGTGCAGGCCGCCAAGCGTGACCGTCAGCGCAAGTTGCCGTGGTCGGAAATCGAACAGTTCACTCGCAGCGGTCTGGGCAGCATTGCCATCCCGCGTGAATACGGTGGCCCGCAGGTTTCGTTCGTCACCCTGGCCGAAGTGTTTGCGATCATCTCCGCCGCCGATCCGGCGCTGGGACAGATTCCGCAGAACCAGTTCGGCATCATCAATCTGGTGCTTGGCAGTGCGACCCAGGAGCAGAAAAAACAGTTGTTCCAGAGTGTTCTGGAAGGCTGGCGAATCGGCAACGCCGGCCCTGAGCGTGGCACTAAAAACACCCTGGAATTGAAAGCGCGGATCACCGCCGACGGTGACGATTATGTGATCAATGGCCAGAAGTTCTATTCCACCGGCGCGCTGTTCGCACACTGGGTTGCGGTGAAAGCGCTCAACGATGACGGCAAGCAAGTGCTGGCCTTCGTCCGTCGCGGCACGCCGGGTTTGCGCATCGTTGATGACTGGTCGGGCTTCGGCCAGCGCACCACCGCCAGCGGCACGATCCTGCTCAACAATGTGCGCGTCGAGTCGAGCCTGGTGGTCGACAACTGGAAGATCAACGACATCCCCAACACCCAAGGCGCGGTGTCGCAGTTGATTCAAGCGGCGATTGATGCCGGCATTGCCCGTGGCGCCATCGACGACACCATCGAGTTCGTCAAAACCCGGGCGCGGCCGTGGATCGACGCCAAGGTTGATCGCGCCAGTGATGACCTCTATGTGATCGCCGATATCGGCAAACTGAAAATCGAACTGCACGCCGCCGAAGCGCTGCTGCGCAAGGCCGGCAAAGTGCTCGATCAGGTGCACGCCGCGCCGCTCACCGCCGAATCCGCCGCCCGCGCTTCGATTGCCGTGGCCGAAGCGAAAGTGCTGACTACCGAGATATCTCTGCTCGCCAGCGAAAAACTGTTCGAACTGGCCGGCAGCCGCGCCACCCTCGCCGAATTCAACCTCGACCGCCACTGGCGCAACGCCCGCGTGCACACGCTGCACGACCCGGTGCGCTGGAAATATCACGCGGTCGGCGCGTATCGCCTGAACGGCACTTTACCGGCTCGCCATTCCTGGATCTGAGACGACCAGACATCTGGAGAAACACCTATGACGATTTCCCATCACGTCGCGGTCATCACCAGCGATGAGCAAGCCCTGATCGTCGCCAGCGACCTGGCCGAAGATTTCAAACGCGACAGCGCCGTGCGCGACCGTGAACGTCGCCTGCCACTGCCAGAACTCGACGTGTTTTCCCGCTCCGGCCTGTGGGGCATCAGTGTGCCGAAGGAATACGGCGGCGCCGGCGTGTCCAACGTAACCCTGGCCAAAGTCATCGCCCTGATCGCTCAGGCCGACGGCTCGCTCGGGCAGATTCCGCAGAACCATTTCTACGCACTGGAAGTGCTGCGCGTAAACGGCAGCCACGCGCAAAAACAACGGCTGTACGCCGAAGTACTCGCCGGCCAGCGCTTCGGCAATGCCCTTGCGGAACTGGGCACGAAAACCGCGCACGACCGCGTCACCAGCCTCAAACGCGACGGTGACGGCTACCGCATCAACGGTCGCAAGTTTTATGCGACCGGTGCGATTTATGCGCAGCGCATTCCGACCTCGGTCGTCGATGAAAACGGCGTGCAGCAACTGGCCTTCGTCCCGCGTGACGCCAAAGGTCTGACCGTGATCGATGACTGGAGTGGTTTCGGTCAACGCACCACCGGCAGCGGCTCCGTGGTGTTCGAAGACGTCTACGTTGCCGCCGAAGATGTACTGCCTTTTCAAAGTGCGTTTGAGCGTCCGACCACCGTCGGCCCGTTGGCGCAGATCCTTCACGCCGCCATCGACACCGGCATCGCCCGCGCTGCTTACGAAGACGCCCTGCATTTTGTGCGCAGCAAAACCCGGCCATGGATCGATTCCGGCAATGACAAAGCCACCGAAGACCCGCTGACACTGAAAAGCTTCGGCCACTTGAGCATTCGCCTGCACGCCACCGAAGCCTTGCTTGAACGTGCTGGCGAATTCCTCGACGCCGCGCAAGCCGAGACCAACGCCGATAGCGTTGCAGCCGCATCCATTGCGGTCGCCGAAGCACGCGCGATCAGCACCGAAATTTCCCTCGCTGCGGGCAGTACACTGTTCGAACTCGCCGGCAGCCAGGCCACGCTGATCGAGCACGGCCTCGACCGCCACTGGCGCAACGCCCGCGTGCACACCCTGCACGACCCGGTGCGCTGGAAATATCACGCGGTGGGTAACTACTACCTCAACGATGAAAACCCGCCGTTGCGGGGGACCATCTGATGAGCGCTACGAAAAAGAAGATCCTGCTGAACGCGTTCAACATGAACTGCATCGGCCATATCAACCATGGCTTGTGGACGCATCCGCGCGATACCTCGACCCGCTACAACACGATTGAATACTGGACCGAACTGGCACAGTTGCTCGAGCGTGGGCTGTTCGACGGATTGTTCATCGCCGACATCGTCGGCGTGTACGACGTCTACCAGAATTCGGTCGATGTGCCGCTGAAAGAGTCGATCCAGTTGCCGGTCAACGACCCACTGCTGCTGGTTTCGGCCATGGCTGCGGTAACCAAGAACCTTGGCTTCGGCCTCACCGCCAACCTCACCTACGAGCCGCCGTATCTGTTCGCCCGCCGCATGTCCACGCTCGATCATCTGAGTCGCGGCCGCGTGGGCTGGAACATCGTCACCGGTTACCTCGACAGCGCTGCGAAAGCCATGGGCCTGAGCGAGCAAGTCGAACATGACCGTCGCTACGATCAGGCCGATGAGTACCTGCAAGTGCTCTACAAACTCTGGGAGGGCAGTTGGGAAAACGGCGCGGTGCTCAATGACCGCGAGCAACGCATCTATGCGCAGCCGGAGAAAGTGCACAAGGTCGAGCACAAGGGCGAGTTCTATCAGGTCGAGGGTTATCACCTCTGCGAGCCGTCGCCGCAGCGTACGCCAGTGCTGTTTCAGGCCGGCAGTTCCGATCGCGGTTTGCTCTTTGCCGGGCGTCACGCCGAGTGCGTGTTCATCAGCGGCCAGAACAAGCCATCGACCAAGGTTCAGGTCGACAAAGTGCGCGCCAGCGCTGTTGAAGCGGGGCGCAATCCTGAGGACATCAAGGTGCTCATGGGCCTTAACGTGATTGTCGGCGCGACTGAAGAAGCCGCGTGGGCCAAGCACGCCGAGTATCTCAGCTACGCCAGCGCCGAGGCCGGCGTCGCACATTTCTCGGCGTCGACCGGTATCGACTTCTCCCAATACGAAATCGACGAACCGATCCAGTACGTAAAGAGCAACGCCATTCAGTCAGCGACGAAAAATCTGCAGAACAACGACTGGACCCGCCGCAAGTTACTCGACCAGCACGCCCTCGGTGGTCGCTACATCACCGTGGTCGGATCGCCTGAGCAAGTGGCGGACGAGCTGGAATCGTGGATCGCAGAAACCGGTCTCGATGGTTTCAATTTGACCCGGATTGTTACGCCAGAGAGCTATGTCGATTTCATTGAACTGGTGATTCCCGAGTTGCAGCGGCGCGGGTCGTACAAGACCTCGTATGACAGCGGCAGCTTGCGCGAGAAGCTGTTTCACGGGGAGGCGCAGCTACCTGAGCAGCACACCGGCTCCCACTATCGCCAATAACTCTTTGTACTGATCATTCCCACGCTCTGCGTGGGAATGCAGCCCGGGACGCTCCGCGTCCCAACAGCGGACGCAGAGCGTCCATAGAGGCATTCCCACGCAGAGCGTGGGAACGATCTGTGAAAAATTCATGCACTGACTGGAAAACCCATCATGACCAAGAAAACTCTGTCCCACCCAGTCAAAGCACTGGCCCTGGCCCTCGGCCTGTTCAGCTCTGCGATCTTCGCCGCTGACGCCCCACTGAAAATCGGCACCACCGCCGCCTTCGCCATCCCTCTGGAAGCCGCCGTCGAAGAAGCCTCCAAACAGGGCCTGAAGGTCGAGCTGGTGGAGTTCACCGACTGGATCGCGCCGAACGTCAGCCTCGCCGCCGGCGACATCGACGTGAATTACTTCCAGCACATCCCGTTCCTCGAAAACGCCAAGGCTGCCGCCGGTTTTGACCTGGTGCCGTTCGCGCCGGGGATCATCAATAACGTCGGCCTCTACTCGAAAAAATACAAAAGCTTCGATGAGCTGCCAGAGGGCGCCAGCGTCGCTATCGCCAACGATCCGATCAACAGCGGTCGCGGTCTGCAATTGCTCGCCAAGGCTGGTTTGATCACGCTGAAACCGGGTGTCGGCTACAAGGCCACCGAAGACGACATCGTCGCCAACCCGAAGAAAATCAAAATCCTTCAAGTCGAGGCCGTGCAACTGGTACGCGCCTATGACGACGCCGATCTGGTCCAGGGTTATCCGGCCTACATTCGTCTGGCGAAGACCTTCGATGCCGGTTCCGCGCTGCTGTTCGACGGTCTCGATCACAAGGAATACGTGATCCAGTTCGTCATCCAGCCGAAGAGCAAAACCGACCCGCGCCTGATCAAATTCGTCGACATCTACCAGCATTCGCCAGTCGTTCGCGCAGCGCTGGATAAGGCCCACGGCAAGCTGTATCAAGCCGGTTGGGAAAGCTGAGCATGACGGCCGCGATCCAACGGCGACTGGAAATTCCAGAGCCACACAATGCTGAAAAAACCGAGCTGCATCCCGAGTTGAATCGCGCCCACGTACGCTTCATCGGCCTGGGCAAAACCTACAACGGCCGGCAAGGCCCGGTCGCTGCGCTGCAAGGCATCGATCTGGCGATTTCGCGCGGTGAAGTGTTCGGCATCATTGGTCGCAGCGGTGCCGGCAAGTCGTCGTTGATCCGCACGATCAATCGTCTGGAACAGCCGACTTCGGGGCGCGTGCTGATCGATCAGATCGACATCGGCGAGTTCGATGAAGACCGTCTCGTAGCGCTGCGTCGGCGGATCGGCATGATCTTCCAGCACTTCAATCTGATGTCGGCGAAAACCGTTTGGCAGAACGTCGAACTGCCGCTGAAAGTCGCGGGCGTGCCGAAAGAGCAACGCGAGAAAAAAGTTCGCGAACTGCTCGAACTGGTCGGTCTGCAAGAAAAGCACAAAGCCTATCCGGCGCAGCTTTCCGGTGGGCAGAAACAACGTGTCGGCATCGCCCGCGCGCTGGTGCATGACCCGGACATTCTGCTCTGTGACGAAGCGACTTCGGCGCTCGACCCGGAGACCACCCAGTCGATCCTCGGCCTGCTGCGCGAGATCAACAGACGCCTGGGCCTGACCATCGTGCTGATCACTCACGAAATGGCGGTAATCCGCGAGATCTGCGACCGCGTGGTGGTGTTGGAGCATGGCCGCGTTGTCGAGCAAGGCCCGGTCTGGGAAGTGTTCGGCAACCCACAACACGAGGTCAGCCAGACCTTGCTCGCGCCGTTGCAGCACGCCTTGCCGGAAGAATTGCAGAGCCGTTTGCACCCGCAGCCGCCCTCCTCCGACGCAGCCGTGGTGCTGCGTTTGCAGTTCACCGGCAGTGCCAGCGACGAACCGGATCTGGCGGCGCTTTTTACTGCGCTCGGTGGCCGGGTGAAGTTGCTTCAGGGCGGCGTCGAACGGATTCAGGGGCATGCGCTGGGGCAACTGCTGTTAGCCGTCAGCGGCTCATCGTTTGGCGCCGAGCAATTGCGCGAGCGCGCCGCGCCATGGGCACAACGGGTGGAGGTCGTCGGATATGTGGTTTGATCGCTTGCTGCAAGGTTTTATCGACACGTTCTTGATGGTCGGTGTGTCGTCGTTGATTGCGCTGCTGGTGGGGATTCCCATGGCGGTGATCCTGGTCACCAGCGACAAGGGCGGGATCTACGAAGCGCCACTGTTGAACCGCGCGTTGGGCGCGTTCGTGAACCTGTTTCGCTCGATCCCGTTTCTGATTCTGATGGTCGCGCTGATTCCGTTTACCCGGTTGATTGTCGGTACTACGTACGGCGTTTGGGCCGCCGTTGTGCCGCTGACCATTGCCGCTACGCCGTTCTTTGCGCGGATTGCCGAAGTGAGTCTGCGCGAGGTCGATCATGGTTTGATCGAGGCGGCGCAGGCAATGGGTTGCCGGCGTTGGCACATTGTCTGGCATGTGCTGTTGCCGGAGGCGCTGCCGGGGATTGTCGGCGGGTTCACGATTACCCTGGTGACGATGATCAACTCTTCGGCGATGGCTGGGGCGATTGGTGCTGGCGGCTTGGGGGATATCGCTTATCGCTACGGCTATCAGCGTTTTGATAGCCAGATCATGCTAACGGTGATTGTGTTGCTGGTGGCGTTGGTAGCGGTGATTCAGCTGGGTGGGGATCGCTTGGCGCGGGGGTTGAACAAGCGCTGAGGCAAGAGCAAAAGATCGCAGCCTGCGGCAGCTCCTACATTGGCATGTGTACCCTCTGTAGGAGCTGCCGCAGGCTGCGATCTTTTCGCTTATAGTCAGCGCATCTCTCCTTGAACACGCAACTGACCATGAAACAGACCCCCACCGACCTCGAACAGATCACCGCCACCACCCTCGGCCACTACAACTCGGTGGCCGAGGACTTCCGCGAAGGCACGCGCGACCACGATGTCAGCCAGAACATCGATGCGTTGCTGCGGCATATTCAGGGCGCGGCGCCGTTCACGATCCTGGATTTCGGTTGCGGTCCGGGCCGGGATTTGCAGACGTTTACCCGTATGGGGCACGTTGCGGTCGGCCTGGATGGTTCGCAGGAATTTGCGCGGATGGCGCGCGAGGACAGCGGCTGCGAGGTGTTGCAGCAGGATTTTCTCAAGCTTGATCTACCGGTTGAACGCTTCGACGGGATTTTTGCCAACGCGGTGCTGTTTCACGTTCCATTGCAGGAGTTACCGAGGGTACTCAAGCAATTGCACGGCGCGTTGAAGCCTGGTGGGGTGTTGTTCAGTTCGAATCCGCGTGGGGATAACCGTGAGGGCTGGAACGGGCCGCGCTATGGCTCTTATCACGATCTGGAGGCCTGGCGCGGATTGCTGAAAGCGGCGGGGTTTGTCGAGCTGGAGCATTATTTCCGGCCGGCGGGGCTGCCACGCGAGCAGCAGCCCTGGTTGGCCAGTGTCTGGCGGCGTGTGGGTTGAAGATCAAAAGATCGCAGCCTGCGGCAGCTCCTACATGGGGTGATAGGTAGGAGCTGCCGTAGGCTGCGATCTTTTACTTTTGCCCTAGGCGGCGTCTTTTTTCGGTTCGCGAATCTTGTACCAGGCCACATACAGCGCCGGCAGGAACAGCAGCGTCAGCAATGTCGCGATCACGATCCCGCCAATCATCGCGTAGGCCATCGGCCCCCAGAACACCTCCCGGGCAATCGGGATCATGCCCATGCTCGCCGCCGCTGCGGTCAGCAAGATCGGTCGGCGGCGGTGCTCGGTCGCCTCGACCACTGCATCCCACGGCGCATAACCCTTCTTCTCGTATTCATCGATCTGCGTCACGAGAATCACCGAGTTGCGGATGATGATGCCGATCAGCGCGAGAATCCCCAGAATCGCCACGAAACCCATCGCCGTACCGGTCGGCACCAGCGCCAAAACCACGCCGATCAGACCCAGCGGCGCCACGCTCGCCACCAGGAACATCTTCTGCACGCTGTGCAACTGGATCATCAGGAAGGTCGCCATCAGGAACAGCATCAACGGCAGAACCTTGGCAATCGGCCCTTGGGCCTTGCCGCTTTCCTCGACGGTACCGCCGGTGGCGACCTTGTAACCCACCGGCAGTTTATCGGCGAAAGCGTCGATAGAAGGCTTGAGGATTTTCACCAGGTCGGTGGGTTGGATCTCGTCGCGCACCGACGCCTTGATGGTGATCGTCGGCAAGCGGTCGCGACGCCAGACCAACGGCTGCTCCAGTTCGTAACGCACAGTGGCGAACGCCAGCAACGGAATCGACGTGCCGCTCGGCGTGACGATCTGCAGGTTTTGCAGGGTTTCCGGGGTACCGCGTTCGGAATCCACTGCGCGTCCGACCACGTTGATCAGGTAGATATCGTCATCGACCTGGGTCAATGGCGAGCCGCTGACGATGCTGTTCATCAGGTTTGCCACGTCTTCGGACGACAGCCCGAGTTGGCGCGCCTTGTCCTGGGCGATGTCGATGCGCAGGACTTTGCCCGGTTCGTTCCAGTCGTAAATGATTTCGCCGATGTGCGAGTTCTTGTCCAGCTCGGTGGCGAGGTCGATGGCGTGCTTGCGCACCTGATCGATGTCCTTGCCGCTGACCCGGTACTGGATTGGACGCCCCACGGGCGGGCCCATTTCCAGCGCTTGCACGTAGCTGCCGATGCCGACGAACTCCTTGTGCAGACGCTCGCGCAAGCGCTCGCTCAATGCTTCGCGGGATTCGAAGCCTTTGCTGACGATCACCAGTTGCGCGTAGTACGGGTTCTGCAATTGCTGGTCGAGCGGCAGGTAGAAACGGATCGCGCCCTGACCGATGTAAGTACTCCAGCGCACGATGTCCGGGTCGCCCTTGAGGGTTTCCTCGAGTTTGTCGACGGCTTTGCGGGTTTCGTCGATCGAGGCGTTTTGCGGCAGGTTCAGATCAACCAGAATTTCCGGGCGGTCGGAAGACGGGAAGAACTGGTTCTGGACAAAACGCATGCAAAAGATCGACAGGGCAAAACACAGCACGGTGATACCGATGGCCCACCAGCGATTGCGCATGCACCAGAGCAAACCGCCATTGAACGCGCGGCCGATGCGCCCGGGCTCGGCAGAATGGGGTTTGACGTTGGTGCTGAGGATGTGTACGCCGATCACTGGCGCAAAGAACACCGCGACCACCCACGACACCAGCATCGCCACGGCAATCACCGCAAACAGCGTGTAGGTGTATTCGCCGGCAGAACTGGCATTGAGGCCGATCGGCACAAAACCGGCGACGGTCACCAGCGTACCGGTGAGCATCGGGAATGCTGTCGAGGTGTAGGCGAAGGTCGCCGCCTGTTCCTTGGTCTCGCCCATTTCCAGGCGCGTGACCATCATCTCCACGGTGATCATCGCGTCGTCCACCAGCAGGCCGAGGGCGATGATCAACGCACCGAGGGAAATCCGCTGCATGGTGATGCCGCTGTACTCCATGTACACAAACACCATGGCCAGCACTAACGGAATCGAGCACGCCACCACCAGACCGGCGCGCACACCGAGGCTGATGAAGCTCACCACCAGCACGATGATCACCGCTTCGAACAGCGCGCTGGTGAAACCGCCAACGGCTTCTTCCACCACCACCGCCTGATCGGAAACGGTGTGCACGCCGACGCCCACCGGCAGGTCGGCGGTGAGTTGGTCGATGCGTTCGTGCAGGGCTTTACCGAACGCCTGCACGTTGCCGCCCTTCTGCATGGCAATCGCCAGGCCGATTGCCGGTTTGCCGTCGAAACGGAACTCCGGTGTCGCCGGGTCGACGTAACCGCGACTGATCTCAGCGATGTCGGCCAGGCGATAGAAACGATCATTGAGTTTCAGATTGACCTCGGCCAGATCCTTTTCCGAAGCAAACTGCCCCGAGGTGCGCACGGAAATCCGTTCTGGACCGGCCTCGATCACACCCGCCGGGGTCACGGCGTTCTGCGATTGCAGGCTCTGCACCACCTGACGCTGATCGATCCCCAGCGCGGCGAGTTTGCGCGTGGAGAAGTTCAGGTAAATCACTTCGTCCTGCTGGCCGACCATTTCGATCTTGCCCAGCCCCGGCACGTTGCGGATCTCGGCTCGCGCCTGCTCGACGTAATCGCGTAGCTGGCGCATGGTCAGGCCGTCGGCGGTAAACGCGTAGACCGAACCGAATACATCACCGAACTCGTCGTTGAACCCCGGGCCTTGAATGCCTTGGGGGAACTGCCCGCGAATGTCGTTGATCTTCTTGCGCACCTGGTACCAGATTTCCGGGATGTCCTTGGCGCTGGTGGTGTCGCGCAGGTACACGTACACCGTCGATTCGCCGGGGCGCGTGTAGCTTTTCACGTAGTCGAGGGAGTCGAGCTCTTCGAGTTTTTTCTCGATGCGATCAGTAACCTGCTTGAGCGTTTCCTCCTGGGTCGCGCCCGGCCATTTGGTCTGGATCACCATGGTCTTGATGGTGAACGACGGGTCTTCTTCGCGGCCCAGATTGAAGTACGAAAACACCCCCATGAGCAATCCGACGAACATCAGATACCAGACGAATGACTGATGCTTGAGGGCCCATTCGGAGAGGTTGAAAGAGCCTTTCATTGACTGTCCTCGTCAAGTTTCACGGATTGTCCGGGTTTGAGACTGTTGACGCCGGCGCTGACCACTTGCTCGCCGTTCTTTACCCCGCCGGCCAGCACCACAGTGCTGTCGGTGCGGCTGATAACGCTGACATCACGCGGGCTGACGGTTTTGCTTTGGGTGTCGATCACCCAGATGCGCGCTTTGCCATCGACCTCCTGCAATGCCGTCGCGGGCAATTCGATACGCGGCTTGATCGCTGAACTGAGGGTCACACTGATCGCGGTACCGAGGCGGAAACCGTCCGGCGTATCGGCCAGGGTCAGCCGTGCACGGCGAGTACGCGTGGCACTCTGCGCTTGCGGTTCGATCTCGCGAATGACGGCGGTGGTGTTGATGCTTGGATCGAGTTGCGCGGCCACTGAAAACACTACGTCGGCGGGGATCTGATCGACCAGGGTGTCGGGCAGATCAATCACCGCTTCCTTGATGTCCGGCTGCGCCAGTGTCACCACTTGCTGGCCGGCGGTCACCACCTGCCCGGCCTCGGCGTTCCACGCGGTGACCACGGCTTTGTGGTCGGAGCGCAGCTCGGTGTAGCCGAGTTGATCCTTGCTCTGATTGACCGCCGCCCGCGCCTGATCGAGCGAAGCCTGAGTGGTTTTCAAGTCGGTGTTGGCGACGTCCAGTTGCGCCTGCGCGCCAACGCCGCGATCAAACAGCGCTTGCTGCCGACGAGCGTTGGCCTGGGCGTTGATCAATTGCGCCTGGATCTTCGCCAGGTCGCCCTGGGCCGAGCGCAACTGATTCTGTTGATCGGAGGGGTCGAGGGTCGCAAGCAGCGTGCCCTTCTCGACTTCCGTGCCGACATCGACGTTACGACTGGCGATACGGCCACCGACGCGGAACCCGGTATTGCTCTCGTAGCGCGCCTGAATGCTGCCGGCAAAACGCCCGAGGCTTTCCTCACTCAACGCCTGGACCTTGACCGACAGCACCGGGCGCACCGGCTCGGGCGGTGGTTCTTTCTTCGAGCACGCGGCTAACAACACAGCTACGGGAAACAGCCACAGAGACTTCATGGCTGTGCTCCCGGTTGCAGATCCTTGTAGGTGTTTTCGGCAATCTCGACTTTCATCCCCGGGTGCAACAACTGCCCGCCGGCGACGATGACCTTCTCGCCGCCCTTGAGGCCTTCGCTGATGATGACTTTGCCAGTCAGGTAGCGACCGACCGTGACCGTGTGCAACTGCGCCTCGCCCTTGTCGTCGACCATCCACACCGCCGGGTCGCTGATGTTTTTCGTCAGCGCCGACCACGGCAATTCAACCGCCGATTTGCCGGAGCCTTTCGCCGTGGCGCTGACCACCGAACCGAGCTGCATGCCCGGCGGCAATTTATCGAGGGTGACTTTGACTTGCACGGTGCCGGACTGCGCGGACACCGCCGGGGTGACTTCGCGCACGGTGCCGGTGGTTTTGATCTCGGGATTGTCGAGCAGGCTGACGGTGATCTTGTTATCCGTGGGGCGCTCGGCGAGCAGTGATTCATAAACGTTGAACACCGCGTCGCGGTCGCCATCGCGGGCCAGACTGAAAATCGGCGCGGTGGCCTGGACCACTTGACCCACTTCGGCCTGGCGCTCGGTGATCACGCCCGGCGCATCAGCGATCAACGAGGTGTAGCTGAGTTGGTCTTTGGCATTGGCCAGTTGCGCCTGCGCCGCGCTCAATGCGCTCTGACTGCTGCGCAATGCCGCTTGCGCGGAATCGTATTCGCTCTGGCTGGTGTAGCCTTTGGGCAGCAATTTCTGCTGACGCACGAAGGCCGCCGCGCTCTGTTGCACCCGCGCCTGTTCAGCGACCACCTGGGCTTGCGCAGAATCGACGTTGGTCTGCAGATCCTTGGGATCGAGCTTGGCCAGTACCTGTTTGGCCGAAACCCGGTCGCCGACATCGACCATGCGCTGGATGATCTTGCCGCCAACACGGAACGATAGCTCGGTCTGCACGCGCGCCTGCACGTCACCGGTGAGTGTCACCGAAGCCGCGTAATCCGTGGGTTTCACTTCCTGTACGAAGACCCGTGGCAAGTATTCCTGCGCGGGTTTCTTGTCGCCGCAAGCGGTCAGCAAGGCGACGGCACTGAGGGCCACCACCACTTTCAATCCGGGACCCGCCATGCAGACTCCTTGGCATTTTTCGAGACTATCGGGACGATACGACTTCAGAGCTTAGAACAGGGTTCCACCATTGCTCGCTCGAATGAAGATTAATCTCCGCAGGAGCTGCCGCAGGCTGCGATCTTTTGATGGTGTTTTCAAAGATCAAAAGATCGCAGCCTGCGGCAGCTCCTACACAGGAGGTATTCTGTGGCGGATTCAGTGCATCCAGAGAAGGACACTCATGCTTAAAACCCTGGCGGTGGCCAATTACCGCTCGATCAATAAATTGGTGATCCCGCTCGGCCGGCTGAACCTGATCACCGGCCCCAACGGCAGTGGCAAGTCCAATCTCTATCGAGCTTTGCGCCTGCTGGCGGAAACCGCGCAGGGCGGCGTGGTCAATGCGCTGGCCCGCGAGGGCGGACTGGATTCGACCTTCTGGGCCGGGCCGGAAACCATCAGCCGGCGCATGCGCAACGGCGAGGTGCCGATCCAATCGACAGTGCGCCAAGGTGTGAAGCGTCTGCGCCTGGGATTCGCCGGGGAAGATTTCAGCTATTCGATCAGCCTCGGTCTGCCCGACTCCAATGGCCATTTCATGCTGCCCGAACATGCGCGGCCAATTCCCTCCCGCTTCAGCCTCGACCCGCAGATCAAACGCGAATGCATCTGGGCCGGGCCGCATTACCGGCCAGCCAGCCTGTTGGTCGATCGCGACGGGCCGATGATCCGCGCACGCGCCGAGCGCAAATGGGATGTGCTGGCGCAGCACACGCCGAACTTCGACAGCCTGTTCGATCAGGTCGGCAGCCTGCGCAGCTCGCCGGAAGTGTTTCAGATGCGCGAGTTCATCCGTCGCTGGCGCTTCTACGATCACTTTCGCAGCGATGCCGACGCGCCGGTGCGTCAGCCACAACTGGGCACGCGCACGCCGGTTCTGCATCACGATGGACGCGATCTGGCGGCCGCGTTGCAGACCATCATCGAAATCGGCGACGGCGAGGCGATGCGCGCCGCCATCACCGATGCCTTTCCCGGCGCGCGCCTGCATATCGAAGCTCAGGCCGGCGGAAGATTTGCTATCGAGTTTTATCAGGAAGGCTTGTTGCGGCCGCTGTCGGCGGCGGAGTTGTCGGACGGAACATTGCGCTATCTGCTGCTGGTTGCGGCGCTACTGACGCCGCGGCCACCGTCGCTGATGGTGCTGAACGAGCCGGAAACCAGCTTGCACCCGGATCTGCTACCGGCGTTGGCGCGGTTGATTATTCGCGCCTCGGAGCAGTGTCAGGTGTGGGTGGTATCGCATGCGCGGCGGTTGATTTCGGCGTTGCAGGAGGATCAGGAATGCAATTGCATTGTGCTGGAGAAGACGCTGGGGGAGACCGGGATTGTCGGGCAGAAAGTGCTGGAGACGCCGGCGTGGTATTGGCCGGACTGAGTGCTTCGGTCAAAAGCCCCTCACCCTAGCCCTCTCCCGGGGGGAGAGGGGACTGACCGAGTTGAATATTCGAGGTGCACCAACCTGATCTTGCTGTGTTGAATCCATAATCGACTCGGTTTTTCAGGTCGATGTGTGACGCAGGACACCTCGGTCGGCTCCCTCTCCCTCCGGGAGAGGGCTGGGGTGAGGGCCAAGCCTCACCACCGCCCCACAGACAATCACCCCTGCCACTTGCCCCCTTCAACAATCACGCTCTCAGGCTTGGTGTCATCGCTCAGTTCTTTACGCACGTATTGGTCGTACAGCTTGAGCAGATACTTCTCTTCACCCAACTTCGTCAGCTCGGTATTCACCCAGTCACGCAGTTCGATATTGCCCTTCTTCACCGCCGGCGCAATCGGCGCTTCTGCACCGAGTTTGTCCTCCAGCACGCGGTACCCCGGGTTCTGCTTGGCCCAGCTGAACAGCACCAGATTGTCCTGCGCATAGGCATCGCCACGACCGTTGGCCAAGGCTTGCAGCGACTCGGAGTTCTTCTCGAACTTCAGCAGTTTCCAGTCCGGGTGGTTTTTGGTCAGCCAGATATCAGCGGTGGTGCCAGTGGTGACGATGGTGGTGCGAGTCGCCAGGTCATCAAGGTTTTTCACCGGGCTGCTTTGCGGTACCAGTGCCTGCACGGCAACCTTGAGGTTCGGGTTGGTGAACTCCACCGCTTCCTTGCGCTCCGGGGTCACGGTCATGTTGGCGAGGATCAGGTCGACCTTATCGCTTTGCAGGAACGGAATACGGCTCGCTGGCTCGACGGCAACGAACTCGACCTTGGTCTCGTCACCGAGCAGATCCTTGGCGAAGCGCCGGCCGATGTCGGTATCGAAACCAACGTAACGCCCGGCCTCATCGACAAAACCGAACGGCGGCTTGTCGGTGAAGACGCCGACGATCAGCTTGTCGCGGGCCTTGATCTTGTCCAGATAACCAGCTGGCGCAGCGCTTTCGCTGGCGACTTTCGGCTTCGGTGGTTCTTCGGTTTTGCTGCAACCAGCGAGCAAGGCGAGGCTGAGCAAGGGCAGTAAAAAAGTGGCCGTTTTCATAACAGTTCCAGTTCCTTTGTCGGATTCGTTTTTGGCAGTGTTGCAACGAAGGAGAACTTCTCCAGAAACTGCTGCGCGCGTGCGGTTTGCGGGTTCGTAAAGAAAATCTCGGGCGGGGTTTGTTCAAGGATGCGCCCGGCATCCATGAACACGATGCGGTCGGCCACCGCGCGGGCGAAGGCCATTTCATGGGTGACAATCAACAGGGTCATGCCTTCGCGGGCCAGGCCCTGAATCACCTGCAAGACTTCCTTGACCATCTCCGGGTCGAGGGCAGCGGTGACTTCATCGAAGAGCATCACCCCTGGGTTCATGCACAACGAACGGACGATGGCGATGCGTTGTTGCTGGCCGCCGGAGAGCTGGCGCGGAAATGCATCGCGCTTGTCGGCCAGACCTACGCGTTCAAGCAAGGCCTCAGCTTGCTGCTGCGCTTCGCGGCGCTGGCGCTTCTGCACCTTCAGCGGGCCGAGCAGCAGGTTGTCGAGCACGCTCATGTGCGGGAACAGGTGATAACTCTGGAAAACCATGCCGATCTGCTGGCGGATGTCACGCCAGTCGGTGGCTTTGTCCAGCAGCTCGCGGCCGACAAATTTCAGGCTGCCGCTGTGTGCTTCTTCCAGACCGTTGAGGCACCGCAGCAAAGTGCTTTTGCCGCAGCCGCTAGGGCCGAGGATGACGATCACTTCGCCGCTCTGCACTTGCAGGTCGATGCCGTTGAGCACTTGCTGCTCGCCATAGAATTTGTTGAAGCCGTGAAACTCGATCAATGCGCTCATGCTGGCGTCCAGCGCCGCTCCAGCACGCGCGAGGCGGCCGAGAGCGGGTAGCAGATGAAGAAGAAAAACAGGAACAGCGCGCCGTAGATCAACACCGATTCGTAAGTGCGCTCGATGATCTGCTGGCCGACCTTGATCACGTCGACCACACCTATGAGCACCGCCAGCGAGCTGGTCTTGATGATCCGCGTGTAGACGTTGATGGTTGGCGGCGTCATGCGTTTCAGCGCTTGCGGCAACAGCACGTAGCCGTAGAGTTGCGCAGTATTCAGGCCAATCGACAGCCCCGCCTCACGCTGGCCGCGTGGCAACGAATGCAGCGCACCGCGTGCCACTTCGCCAACCTCGCTGGCTCCCCACAGCGACAGCACCAGTACCGCGCACCAGAAACTCGGAATGCTCAAACCAAAGAAAATCGGCAAGCCGAAAAACAACAGATACAACCAGACCAGCACCGGAATCGCCCGGAACAGCTCCAGATACACCCGCAGAATCGCGTTCAGCCACGTGATGTTGAGCGTGCGCAACACGCCGTAGAGCACGCCGCCGATCGTACTGATGGCGATGCTCAGAAACGAGATCGACAAGGTTTGCCCGGCGCCCTTGGCCAATTGCGGCAACGACACCCAGAGCAACTCAAGACCCGAACTGGCCATGCTGGAGCCTCCTTTCCAGACGGCTGAGCAGCAGCGACAGCGGCAAGAACAACAGCACGCAGATCAGCGTCAGCACGGCGAGCATTTCGTAGGTTTTGTAATAGAGCGCGATGTAGCTCTTGGTGGTGTAGAGGATTTCCGGCACCGCCACCGCCGAGACCACGGTGGTTTCCTTGAGCAGGAAAATGAAATTGGCGAACAGCGACGGCAGGCTGAGGATCCCCGCTTGCGGCAGGATCACGTAGCGCAGCAATTGGCCGTGGGACAGGCCGATGGAGCGTCCCGATTCCAGCTGCGCCTGCGGTACGGCATCGACGCCGGCGCGCAGCACTTCGGTGAGGTAGGCGCCACCGAGAAAGGTCATGGTGATGATCGCGGCGGTGAAACCGGAAACCTGAATTCCCGCTGCCGGCAAGGCGAAGTAGACGAAGAACAGCTGGATCAGTAGCGGCGTGTTACGCGCCAGTTCCACGTACAGGCCGACCAGCTTTTGCAGGTAAGGCGTGCGGAATACCAGAATCGTCGCGTTGAGCAGCGCCACCAGTAACGAGGTACCGATGGCGATGAAACCGACCTGCAGCGTCACGCCCACGGCTTTGAGAAACGCCGGCAGGGTGCTGAGGATGAAAGCGTAATCGAAGGTCATGAAACGTCCTGGACGTCGCTCGGTAAGCGGCGGTGATGCAGTCCATGGACAGCGGATGGCTGTCCGGCAGGGGATGACTTTATAGGTATAAAAACCAGAATTTAAATACCGTTAAAGCATATTGATATCACCCAAAAAACTATCTTGTAGGTTTGCCGGGAAGGAATAAGAAGGCTATTTTCCTTTGCGCTGTAGGACGGATCTTTTTTTCACAAAAGCCCTCCAAGGATGAACAGCTTTTGGCCAGACTCCCCCGGCCAAACCATAACAAGGAAGACAACATGGACGTAAAAGTGCCGCAGCGACTGGATCCGCAGGACATTGTGAAATTGCTCGTGGCGTTGCGCCGGGCGTTGAAGGCTCAGGTGGCCTGAGAATCAAGAGCACCCTCACCCCAGCCCTCTCCCCGAGGGAGAGGGGGCTGAGCGAGGTGTCTGGCGTCATACATCGACCTGAAAGACCGAGTCGATTATGGATTCGGCAGAGATCTTTCACGTCGGCGTATTGCGTCAATATCCCCCATTCAGTCCCCTCTACCTCTGGGCGGTCCGACGTTTCGGGAGGGTTAGGGTGAGGGCCGCTTTGCGCACGCACACAAAAACGCCGATGACCGTCGCTGGCCATCGGCGTTTTCATACCTTGAAGGGGTTCACTCAAGCGTCAGATCAGAACGCCGGCAGTACCGCGCCGTTGTACTTCTTCTCGATGAACGCTTTGACTTCCGGGCTGGTCAGGGCTTTGGCCAGTTTCTGGATCGCGTCGCTGTTCTTGTTGTCCTCGCGGGCCACCAGGAAGTTCACGTAAGGCGAGTCAGCACCTTCGATCACCAGAGCGTCCTTGGTCGGGTTCAACTTGGCTTCCAGCGCGTAGTTGGTATTGATCATGTCCAGATCAACTTCTTTCAGAACGCGTGGCAGCAGCGCCGATTCCAGTTCCTTGAACTTGAAGTTGTGCGGGTTCTTGGCGATGTCTTTCGGCGTTGCCAGGGCGTTTTTCGGGTCTTTCAGTTCGATCAAACCAGCCTTCTGCAACAGGATCAGTGCACGGCCGCTGTTGCTGCCTTCGTTGGGGATGGCGATGGTCGCGCCGTCCGGCAGTTCAGCCAGGGTTTTGTACTTGCTCGAGTAACCACCGAACGGTTCAACGTGCACGCCTTGCACGGTCACCAGGTACTTGGATTTGTCGTCCTTGTATTTGCCCTGGTTGAAGCTGTTCAGGTACGGCAGGGTCTGGAAGTAGTTGGCGTCCAGACGCTTCTCGCCCACCTGTACGTTCGGCTGAACGTAGTCAGTAAAGACTTTGATTTCCAGATCTACGCCTTCTTTGGCCAGGGTCGGCTTGATCAGCTCGAGGATTTCAGCGTGCGGAACCGGGGTCGCGGCAACCACCAGTTTCTCGCCGGCGTTGGCCAGAGAAGCAGTCAGAGCAGCCGCCAATGCGGTAAACAACAGAACCTTTTTCATGCAGTGTCCTTATCGAAAATCACGGTCGCGAATGGCGACGGCATTTAATACGAGTGCCAGTGAAGTGCTATCTCTGGCGTGAAGCGGACAATACCGGTATTTTTTATTCCCGGACAATAACGTTTATTCACGTTGTTATTCCATTTTGTTCATACACCCGATTTAGACGTGTAGGAGCTGCCGAAGGCTGCGATCTTTTGATTTTCAATAGGTTAAATCGCCAAAGCAGGGTCAAAACATCGCAGGCTGCGCCAGCTCCTACAGGAGACCGGTGTTTTTCAGGAGTTGCTTGAGGGCGGTCTGGTCGGTTGTCGAGCCGGTGGAGAGGATCTGCTTGATCTGGGCCTCGATCTGCGTCAGTAGCGGCGGCAGATTGAGGTGCTCCGGGAGGATTTCGTCGCCAGTGCTCACCAGCAAGGCGAAGTGAATGACGTTTTCCAGTTCGCGGGTGTTGCCCGGCCAACTGTGCTGTTCAAGCACGTGCTGCGCGGCTTCGCTGATCAGTGGCACAGGGAGATCCAGACGCTGGCTGTAGATGCCGAGGAAGTATTCGGCCAGCGAGAGGATATCGCCGGTACGCGCGCGCAACGCTGGCAGCTCGAGATGTCCCTCGCTGAGGTAATGATAGAGCCGCTCGTGGAATTTCCCGGCGTCGACCGCTTGCGCCAGATCGATGCTGGTCGCGGCCACCAGGCGCACATCCACCGGGCTCGGCTGATGCGCACCGACGCGGGTGACTTCGTGGTTTTCCAAAGCGGCAAGCAGTTTGATCTGGATCGGCAGCGGCAGGTCGCCGATCTCATCCAGATACAACGTGCCGCCATTGGCCGAACCGAACCAGCCAGCGCGACTGCTGGCCGAACCGCTGTAACCGCCGGCGGCGTAGCCAAATAATTCCGCGTCGGCGTAGGTCGGGCTGATGGCGCCGCAATTGACCGAAACGAACAAACCGCTGCGATCACTGGCGCGATGGATATGCCGGGCGAGCAACTCCTTGCCGGTACCGGTCTCGCCACGGATCAAAACCGAAATCGAGCGCGGCGCCAGATGCTCGAGTTCTTCACGTAATTGCCGCGAACGCGGATCGACGAACACCAGCGCTTTGGCGCGAATGCTCAGGGGGCTTTTTTCCGCATCGGGAAAGGTCAGCAACGGCTGACCGAAAGTTTCGAAACTCATGGCAGACTCCCGCCCAAAACCGCCGGCAGACGGGGGCGTTGAAAGAAAAAATCAGGCGCGACGGCGGGCGTGGTGTTCCATACGGTTTTGCAGGCGATAGAGATACGCAAAACCCTGCTCCCAACGCTGATGCCCGGACTTCACATTGATGTGCCCGGCACCGCCGAGAATGCCCGCCTCGGCGCCCCAGTTACGCGCCAGCTGCAGCGCTCGCGGGGCGCTGACGGCGGCGTCGTTGTCGGAGCTGACGACCTGACTTGGGAATGGCAGCAGATCCGTCGGGATCGGGGCAAAATTGCGCAATGCCGGGGCGCAGGTCGGACGTTCTACATCCGCTGGCGCGACCAGCAAGGCACCGCGCACCTGACGCAGGTATTGCAACGGCGCAGTGGCGGCCCAGTGAGCAACGGTGACGCAGCCGAGACTGTGCGCGATGAGGATCACCGGCGTGCTGTCGGCGGCGATCGCATCCGCCAGTGCCGCCACCCAGTCTTCGCGGCGCGGCGTCAGCCAATCGGCCTGCTCGACCCGCGCACTGTTCGGCAGGCTGTTCTGCCAATGGGTTTGCCAATGATCATCTGGCGATCCTTGCCAGCCCGGCACAATCAGGTAGCGGATTGATTCGTTGCGCATGGGGAAGCTCTCCTGCGTCGTGTCTGTTCCTGAACGAGTATAGGGAGAGGATTTATATTCGTTAAGGAATAAGAAGCTATTTATTAAGACCTGAATTGAATATGAGATTTGTGCGTGCGTTGAAATCTTTTCCCCCTCACCCCAGCCCTCTCCCCCAAGGGGGCGAGGGGAAAAGGAGCCGATCTTCATGCCGTTCAAATCTTGAGTTCGACTCGATATCCCACGTCGGCGTACGTCTACCAAATACCTCGATCAGTCCCCTCTCCCTCTGGGAGAGGGCTAGGGTGAGGGGCTTTTTCAACGCAATAAATAAAAAAAAGGGCCGCACCCTGCCAAGGAGACGGCCCCGGAAAAACATGAAAGCTTTTACCGCGCGGTGATCACCGATAATTTGGTAATCCCCGCGCGCTCGATCGAGGCCATGGCGCGCGCCACTTCGCCGTAGTTCACCCCGTCATCGGCCTGCAATTGCACGCGCACTTCCGGGTCCTTGGCTTTCGCCGACTTCAAGTT
This sequence comes from Pseudomonas helmanticensis, assembly GCF_900182985.1. Taxonomy (NCBI): domain Bacteria; kingdom Pseudomonadati; phylum Pseudomonadota; class Gammaproteobacteria; order Pseudomonadales; family Pseudomonadaceae; genus Pseudomonas; species Pseudomonas helmanticensis. Next base: position 4,087,248 of record NZ_FXUY01000001.1, read on the forward strand.
GAATTCCAGCAAGTCCGGCTGAATCTCATCCTTGTTGATAAACAGTTTGCCGGCGCCATCGATGCTCACCACCAGCGGGTCCTTCTGCTCGACCGGCGCCACCGCTTCGGTCTTCGGCAGGTTGATCGGTATCGCGTTGGTCAGCAGCGGCGCGGTGACGATAAACACCACCAGCAGCACCAGCATCACATCCACCAGCGGCGTCACATTGATCTCGCTGAGCACCTCATCACTGTCTTGCGTGGAGAAGGCCATATCAGGACGCCTCCTTCACTTTTGCCGCGTTGCCCGGCGCTGCAACCTTGTGCGCGGTCGGGTGGATCAGCACGCGGAACGCACTCTTCTGCGCCAGGCTGTAGAAATCGTGGGCGAAGTCATCGAGATCCGCCGCCGTCAGTTTCAACCGACGCAAAAAGTAGTTGTAAACCAGCACCGCCGGCACCGCGACAGCGATCCCCACACCGGTGGCGACCAGTGCCGCACCAATTGGGCCGGCGACCGTTTCCAGGCTCGCCGAACCCGCTGCGCTGATACCTTTCAACGCCTCCATGATCCCCCACACCGTGCCGAACAAACCAATGAACGGCGACGTACTGCCGATACTCGCAACCACCGCCAGACCGGTTTCCAGCGAACGGCGTTCGCGGACAATCTGCTGACGCAACGCACGCTCCAGGCGATCCTGATGGTTGATCGCCTGGCTCAGATCCGCGGCCTGTGGCGCCTCACCTACTTGAATCGCTGCGTAACCGGCTTGTGCCACCCGGGCCGCAGCGCCGGGTTGGGTTTCGCTCAATTCAGCGGCGGAATCGAGACTCGACGCCGCCCAGAAACGTTTATGAAACTTGCGATCCTGTGCCTTCAGGCGACCGAACTGCACAGCCTTGAGCAATGCCAGGCCCCAGGTGGCGACGGAAAAAACCACCAGCAGCCAGATCACCGCGCTTTCGATGGATTCCAGTGGAGATGCCAGTAACGTCATGATGATTCCCTCGTGTAAACGTTTCGCGCGAATTTGGTTTCGGTTTAATGAATCTTGAAATCGATGGGCACGCTGACCCAGCCGTCCTGGGCGACATCACCCTGCTTGGCCGGGACGAAACTCCAACGTTTGACGGCGCTTAGGGCCGCATCGTCGAGTTGTTGCCGGCCACTGCTTTTGGCTATCTGGATCTCGCCCGGTTTGCCGCTGGCCAACACATGCACCCGCAACAAAACCGTGCCTTCCCAACCTCGACGCTGGGCCAGCGACGGATATTCCGGCGCCGGGTTTTTCAGGTACGCGGCGTTGGCCGAGGCCGGCGTTACCGGTGCTGGCGCAGGAGGTGCCGGAGGCGCTGGCGCGGCGACCGGAGCGGCTGGCTGTGGCGGTGCCGGTGGTTGCTCGACAGCCTTCGGTGCGGGTTTCGGCGGCTGTTTAACCACCGGTTTCGGTTTTGGAATCGGCTTCGGCTGTGGTGGTTTGACGGCCAGTTCGTCCTCTACCGGTGGTGGCGGCTCCACCACCGGCGCAGGTGGCGGCGGCTCGACAACCGGTGGCGCTGGCGGTGCCGGGCGCGAGAATTCGATGGTCATCGGTGGAATTTCCGGCGGCACGATTGGCAACGTCGGCGTCGGCTGCTGATTGATCCAGTAGATCACCGCGCCATGCGCCAACAACGCCAGCACACCCAGCAGGATTGCCTCGCGCCGACTCAAGATGCCTTTGGGGGCACGCTGCAAACTCTGCTGCCCCAACGGCACACGGTGCGGCCGGCCGAGATCGACCAGTTCGCCACTCGGCGTCTGACGCCACAGCAATTCCTCTGCGCTGGCGGCGGTCTGGACATTGCCCATTGATTCACTCCCTGCGGTCTTTTTGCGTTCTCTACAAAAGATGCCGATCGACCGTTTGTTGAAGCCCCCACGGCAGATCGCTGGGTGAATCATTGGGCTTGGCACTTATCTCCGAAAGTAATCTTTAACGTTATGCATAGGCATTTATGGAATATGTAAATTGATCAATTCCGCCAAAGCCACGTCGTACGGGGGCTGCAGCGCAGGTTGCAAAAATACATGCTTTTCAGGCATTGAAAGTATTCATGCAACGCATCGAATGCGGCTGACCCGGTTTCGCCGGACAACTAATACCAAGTAGATAGTTGATTATTATTTTCCAGAAATAACAAAAAAGGCCGGTGCACCTTCGTGCACCGGCCTTTGGGTTTAATCAACTTTTATTGCTTGACGAACTCCCCTGCGACGCCAACAACATCACCGTCGAAGTTGGTGCGCGAGCCAACCGCACGAACTTTCGAGTAATTGTGATCCGGCGAGAACAATGTCCAGGACTGATAGCCAGTGCCGTCATTCAGAGCCGTGAACGTGATGATCGTAGGCTGCCCGGTGCTGTTCTGGAAATGGTAGTGACCGTAGGCGATGTCGTAATTCACGCCATTCTGGCTGAATTTGCCGCTGAAGGTGCCGTTGGAATCGTTGCCATCGGTAATCGTCAGTTTCGCGCCAGCGTTAGCGTTTACGTAATTGCCATTAATGCTCGACATAACTAGATTCCCTTTATCGTTGGATAAGTGTCTTCCGATGAGAGCAAGTTTCCTCCTGGAAACTCACGAGTCAGAGAATGGTTCGACATCCAGTCATTGTCCACACGAGCAACTAACCAATTCGCAATAAGCACCATTCAACTCGCTCATAACTTATCGCCAATCATTCGAGCATTAATTCCAATTAAACTAGCGACTGGCGTTGGTCTGTTGTATTGCGATGCCAGGCGCAATCACCGCCGTCTCGGAGCGCGGTGTACCTTGCGGCACCCAGTCATAACTCACAGGCAGCGCGCGATACACCCAGTTGCTGATGGCGTCACCGCCCGGCGCCTTGCCGAGGTACGGGCTGACGTATTCCCAGACGTTTTCACCGCTGGCCGTTACTTGGAAAAACCGCCCGTTCATGCCTTCATCGATCAACGTATTGCCGTTGGGCAAACGCCGCGCGCTGCTGATGAACGAGCTGTAAAACGCCCATCCCGGTTGCTTCGAATTGGCGGCGCTGTACTGCCAGACAATTTCATTTTTCACTGGGTCGATTTCCAGCACCCGTGAACCGGAAATCAGCCCGAGGGTGACGTTCGGATAACCTGCCGAACCCTGGTTATCGAACACCAGCACATTGCCCGCGCCCGGTAACCCGGCCGCAATGATATGGGCGTCATGCTGACCGACAAACTGATCGACCGGACGCGGCAAGGTTCGTGCGGTTTTCGGGCTGGCCAATGGCAGGTTCGGCCCCAGACGCCAGACTACTTTGCCGCTGTGCTTGTCGATGATCGCGATGAAGTTGGCATTGCGTGAATCGAACAGCAGATTGTCCGGATTGAAACGCTTGTCGCCGGCATCGAACCACTTGTTCGGCCCGACCACACTGAGGTTGTTGATGTGCAGGTAGTCGGCATCCTCGCTCCCTCGCACCAGTTTCAATTGCTCTGGCGTGAAGCCGAATTCGTTGAGGTGCTCCGACGCCAGCCACTGCCATTTCACTTCACCGTCAGGGCTGACTTCATAGATTGCATCGTCGATCACCTCGGGGACTTTGAAGCCTTTGATCGGGTGCACTTTGTTCGCCAGCACCACCGTGTTGCCGTTGCTCAACCGGCGTTGGTCGTGATGCTGCTGCGCTGCGCCACCGGGCGCCTTGTCGCCCCATTGCCAGACGACTTTGCCATTCCAGTCCAGTTCGCCGACGCTCTGATTGCCCAGGCCATTGCCAGCCGAACCGAGCTTGCCGGGGTCCTTGTCACTCAGTTGCAGCAGGACATGCCCGCGCTCGCCGTCGACCAGTTTCGGGTCGATGATCGCTGACGGGAAACCTGCCTGCGGCCAGGTTTTGACCTCGTTGCCGTTCATGTCGATCAAGTGCGTCTGCTTGTCGGCGCCGCTGAAAATCACGTACTGATTGAACGCTTTGTCCGGGTCGTACCGAGTGACGCCGGTCGGGTACACGCTGGGCGCGGCGAAGGCGCCAGCGCTGAACACCGCGCCGGACAACAACAGCGCAAAAGCCGTTTTGATACGTAACATGGTGCAGCTCCTTGAGTGACGAATCAGAAGTCGTAGCGACCGGTGACGCCGAGGGTTCTTGGCGTGCCGAGCAAGCCTTCATAGCCGCCGTTGCCGCCCGTCCACAGGGTCGTGTAGTAGGTTTTGTCGAAGGCGTTTTTCAGCCACAGCGAGATGTCCCACTGCCCTTGGTTGAAGTCGCCGCGCAGGCCGGTGGAGAGATTGACCACTGCGTAACTCGGGATCTGCCCGTAGTCGGAATCCTCGACCGTACCGACGGCTTTCGAGCGGAAGGCGTAGCTGCCGGTGACGTAGGGTTCGAAGCCGTTATCAAGATTCCATTTGTATTCACCGTTGGCGTTGCCGATCCATTTCGAAGCGCCGACCACTTGATGGCCGCTGAGGTCGCAAGAGGCTGGGGCACCCGGCGCCTGGCTGATTTCCGGCGGGCATGGCGCGTCTTTGTAGGAGAGGTAGCTGACGTCGTTGAAGGAGCCGTTGAAGTTCAGCGTGAGGCCGCGCAACGGGATCACCGTGCTTTCAAACTCGGTGCCGCGCGAGCGCACCGAACCGGCGTTGGTCAGGTATTGCACGCGGTTGACGTCGTCGTAGGCGTTGGTCTGATAGGCGTTGACCTGGGTCCAGAATACGTTGGCGTTAAGCTGCAAACGTCGATCCCACAGCGTGCTTTTGAAACCGAGTTCGGCGTTGTTTGCGCGTTCGGTGCCGATCAGCAGCGAGTCAGCGCCGGCGGCTGGTGCAGAGCCGACCGAGAGGTTAACGCCGCCTGATTTTTCACCGTGGGACACGGTCGCGTAACCGAGTAAATCGTCAGTGATGCGATAGCTGAGGTTGAGCAAACCGGACGGGCTGGAACTGTACTGATTCAAGTCGCCGGAATCGTAGGCACCGGCACGACCGCGTCGCGCCGTCGCCGCTGCACCCGCCACCGCCGCGCCACCGACCGGCGCATCGCGAGTGACCCAGGCGTTCTTCTCTTCGTAAGTACCACGCACGCCGGCCGTGAAATCCAGACGCTCGCTGAGGTGCCAGGTGCCTTGGGCAAACAGCGCAAAACTGTCGGTCTTGATATGGCCGTTGCCGACGCTGCCAATGTTAGCCAGCGCAACGGCCGGCGTGCCGTTCCAGATATCCGCTTGCGGGCCGTAATAGGCGAAGGATTTGTTGTCCAGATCGTTGCCGAAGTAGTAGGCGCCAACAACGTAATCGAAGAACTCGCCTTTGGGCGAAGCCAGACGAAATTCCTGTGAGTACTGTTTGTCTTCTACCGATACACCAGCGTTGTAAGTCGACGCGACGTTGAGACCATCGTCATTTTTCGGGGTGAAATTCCAGAAGCGATACGAGCTGATCGAGGTCAGGGTGAAATCGCTCGGCAGTGCCCAATTGGCTTCAACCGAGGTGCCGCCCTGGTGCACGGTGACGTGTTGGTCGCTGTCCAGATTGACCTTGCGGTGCGAACCGTTGACCAGCGTTGCGCCAGCGGCAGCCGCCCGCGCCGAGTAGAGATTGACGCCATTGATGGTCGGCCCGGTGTTGTACAACACGCGGGTGCCGGCGCTGGAATCCTCTTCGTTGTAGTCGCCGATCCAGCGCAGGTTGAAGTCTTCATTCGGCTTGAACAGCAACTGCGCACGGAAGCCATCGCGCGAGCCGCCATTCAGATCATGGCCGTTGTATTCGTTCTTGATGTCGCCGTCGCTGCGCGTGCGATACGCCGAAAAACGTCCGGCCAATTCATCGTTGAGCGGCCCGGAAATCGTGCCTTTGGTTTGAAAATAACCATCCTCGCCAACCGAGGTTTCGATGCTGCGCTCAGGCGTGAACGTCGGCGCGCGGGTGCTGATGTTGATCACCCCGGCGGTGGTGTTCTTGCCGAACAACGTGCCCTGCGGCCCGCGCAGAACTTCGAGCTGTTCGATGTCCATCAAGTCGAACACCGCCATCCCCGGGCGGCCCAGATAGACGTTGTCGATGTACAACCCGACGCTGCCTTCCAGACCATCGCTGGCCGGGTTGTTGCCCAGGCCACGGATCGACACGCTGGACTGCCGCGCGTGCATGTAGGCGACGTTGACGCTGGGCACCAGTTGCTGCAAATCCTGAATCCGGTAAACCCGTTGCGTCTCCAGATTCTGGCCGCTGACCACGCTCATTGGTGTCGGCACGTCCTGCGAACTTTCTTCGCGGCGGCGAGTGGTAACGGTGACCGTTTCCAACTGCGAACTGTTCGCCACCGGTTTGCCTGCGGGTACCGGCGTCGGCGCTTGCGTTTCCGCCGCGTAGCTGTGCGTCCAGCTGGCGCTCCCTGCCAGCAACAGGGCCAGAGGCAGGCGTTTGAGCCGTCGTGGTGTTAGGGGTGACGCGAGGTTCAACGGACTCATGGCGCGGCTCCTGGTCAAAAAACACACAGACATCTTCAGCGCTGCATATTCTTTTAAGTTATTTATTTATGGATTTACAAATATTTACTGCATAAGAGATTGCCTTTATAAGGAGTCGACCTAATGCATATCCAATGCATTTCCCGGATATTTTTTATGTGAAAAATGCATATCGACTTGCGACAACTTCGTCACTTCATCGCCCTAACTGAGCAACGCAGCTTTGTTGCCGGCGCGCAGGCGGTGAACCTGTCGCAGTCGGCGTTCAGCCGCAGCATTCAGGCGCTGGAACACAGCGTCGGCTGTCAGTTGGTTGATCGCGGGCGCAAGGAATTGCCGCCGACCAAACAGGGCCAGGTGCTGCTTGAGCACGCGCGGCGGCTGGTCAGTGGCGCGCAGCAAATGGCCAACGAGATCAGCCAGTTCAATGGGCTGGAGGCGGGGGAACTGCGCTTCGGTTGCGGGCCGGCGCCAGCGGCGGGTTTGATCCCGCGCGCGATTGGCAGCTTCATCGGGCGTTATCCAAAAGCGCGCGTTCAGTTCCAGGTCGATGACTGGCAGAGTTTGAGCAAACGCTTACTGAGCGAAGAGTTTGAATTCTTCGTTGCTGATACTCGGCATTTTGAAGCCGATCCGGATTACCTGACGCACCGGTTGCGGCCGCGCAAGTGGCATTTCTGCTGCCGCGCGGGGCATCCGTTGGCGGCTTTTGATCGAATCACTGCTGAGCAATTGATGAGCTATCCGCTGGCGGTGAGCATTCGGCCGCCGAACTTGCGCAAGGTGATTGTCGATCTCAGCGGGCGGCCGGATTTCACCCCGAATGTGGAGTGTGAAAACAGCTCCAGCCTACTGAGTGTGGTGTTGCGTTCGGAGGCGATCGGGATTGTTGGCGCCTATTCGGATGCACTGCATCAGGCCAAGGGTGAACTGGTGTGTTTGCGCATTGAAGGGTTGGCGGATGATCTTGAGGAGTTGTATACGCGCTATGGGATCGTCAGCCGCGCGGGGTATCGGTTGTCGCCGCTGGCGGAGGCGATGATTGAGCAGATCAAGGCGATTGATGCGGTGGATGAGGAGGTGTGTTCACTGGACGGACTCGCTGTCTGATCGACCGCTATCGCGAGCAGGCTCACTCCTACATTAGAAATGCATTCCCCTGTAGGAGTGAGCCTGCTCGCGATAGCGGCTGCCCGGGCACCAATGCACTCCCTGCATAAACCCCATTCCCCAAATGCACTTGCCGAACACCCCCACCGAAAGCGAAAACCCTCGCCTGTCCCACTGACCGGTGAACCCCATGCCCACCCCGCCAAACCCCGTGCGCAATGTGCTGTACATCATGTGCGATCAACTGCGCCGCGATTACCTGTCCTGCTACGGCCACCCGCATTTGCACACACCGAACATCGATCGCCTGGCCGCCGCCGGCGTACGTTTCAGCCGCGCGTACACCCAAGGCACGATTTGCGGCCCGTCGCGAATGTCGGCCTACACCGGGCGCTACGTCAGCAGCCATCAGGTGGCGTGGAACGCCGTGCCGTTGCCACTGGAAGAATTGACCATCGGCGATTACCTGCGCCCGCACGGCATCCGTACTGCATTGGTCGGCAAGACCCACGCAACGGCGAACGTGGATGCCTTGCAGCGGCTGGCGATCAATCCCGATAGCCAACAAGCGGAAATCCTCAACGAAGTCGGCTTCGAACCGTACATGCGCCACGACGGTATCTATCCCGACGATCCGCTGTTCGCCGACAAACGCGAATCCGCGCCCTACACCCATTATCTGCGCGAGCAGGGTTTCGACGGCAAAAACCCCTGGCACGACTGGGCCAATGCCGCCGAAGGCGAAAACGGTGAAATCCTCAGTGGCTGGCAAATGCGTCATGCGAATTTGCCAGCACGAATTCCCGAGCAACACTCAGAGACTGTCTACACTACAAATCGAGCCATCGACTTCATCGCCGAGCAAGGTGAGAAATCCTGGTGTTTACACCTTTCCTATATCAAACCGCACTGGCCTTACATCGTACCAGCTCCATACCACGCCTTGTACAGTACGAAATCGATTCTCGAAGCGGTCCGCGCGGCGCCCTCAGAAGCCAGCAAACACCCCGTATACACTGCCTTTCGCCAGCACGAGGAAAGCCTCAACTTCTCCCGCGATTCAGTACGATTGACTGTAATTCCCACCTACATGGGCTTGATCAAGCAAGTGGATGATCAGCTCGGGCGTCTGTTCGACTTTTTGCAAAGCAACGGCCGTTGGGACGACACACTGATCGTGTTCACCAGCGATCACGGCGACTTCCTCGGCGATCATTGGCTCGGTGAGAAGGAGTTCTTGCTGGAGCAGGCGGTGGGTGTGCCGTTGATCGTGCGTGACCCTCGGGCGGCGGCGGATCTCACGCGCGGAACGGTGGACCATCGGCTGGCGGAAACCATCGATGCGTTGCCGACCTTCCTTGAAGCGCTGGGATTACCGGATGCGGCGCATCGACTGGAAGGGCGCTCTTTGATCCCGCTTCTTCATGGCGAAAACCCGGACTGGCGCCGCTATGCGATCAGCGAATACGACTACGCCTTTCAGGCACCGGCGCGAGAGCGACTGGGTCAGCCGATCGACCGTTGCCGCATGACCATGGTGCGCAGCGAGCGCTGGAAATACCTGGCGTACGACGGCTTTCGGCCGCAGTTGTTTGATCTGCTCAATGACCCGCAGGAGCTGCATGATTTGGGTGATGACCCGGAATTCGCAGCGGTGCGCGAGGAGCATGCGGGGTATTTGTTCGAGTGGGTGCGGGGGTTGAAACGACGCACGACGATCAGTCATCAGGAGATAGATTTGCGTGGGCAGCGGTTTCGTTACGGTGAGCCGGAAACCGAGAAGGTCGTGCAGATCGGCGTTTGGTGATTCCAGTAGGAACTGCGGCACGCTGCGATCTTTTGATCCTGACCTTTGAAATCAAAAGATCGCAGCCTCGTTTCACTCGACAGCTCCTACAGGTGCCAAGTCCGGTCAGACGCCGACGATATCTGCGCCTTTGATGGTTTGACTGCGCTGCCCGTTTGCACCCACCGGCACTTCACCTTTGAGTGTCACCCGACGCACCACCCGATCCTGAGTGCCGTAATCATCAATCGCGTAATGCTGCGTCGAGCGGTTATCCCAGATCGCCACATCACCCGCCTGCCAGCGCCAGCGCACGGTGTTTTCCTGGCGAATCACATGGCTCTGCAGCAAGCCGAACAGGTGCGCCGAATCTGCCTGCGAATAACCCTTGATGCGTTTGACGAAATGCCCGAGCAACAAGCTCTTCTCGCCACTGATCGGGTGCACACGCACCACCGGGTGCTCGGTCTCGTAGACGGTCGAGGTGAAGACCTTGCGATAGAGCTCAAGCTTCTCCGCCGAGACGTCAGGCTTGGCGCTGGCGTAGTCGTATTCGTTGCTGTGCACGGCGATCAGTTTATCGGCCAGTTCACGCAGCTCGCTCGGCAGGCCGTTGTACGCCGTCGCGGTGTTGGCCCACAGGGTGTCGCCACCGAATGCCGGGGCCACCACCGAACGCAGGATCGAGGCTTTCGGGTAGGCATCGACGAAGGTCACGTCAGTGTGCCAAGAGTTGGCGCGCTGACCTTCAGCGCCGTCCAGTTCGAGCAGATAGCGCGTGCCTTCACGCGACGGCACGGTCGGGTGCGCCACAGGTTCGCCGAGCAGATGGGCGAAGGCTTCCTGACGCTGATCGTCGAGCTGGGTCTGTTCGCGGAAGAACACCACCTTGTATTGAATCAGAGCCTGCTGGATGGCTTCGACGGTGGCGGCGTCCAGCTCACCGGACAAGTGCACGCCACGAATCTCGGCGCCGATACGACCGGCCACCGGGTGAATTTCCAGCGCGTGGACAGCGGGTTTTACAGCGAGTGCGGCATTGCTCATGGGTAGACCCTCATCGACTGCTTACGGTTGGACGGCAGCGAAACAACGCTCTATCTATATTCCATTTACATCTAATAGATATTCACATGCTTCGTTGACGGAATAAGAGCTTGCATTTAAAACCTCTAGCAACCCTCGTCGCAAATGCCTTCGAGCTATTTTTAGGATGCCGGAAAAGCATATGGATCTTCGCCAGTTGCGTTACTTCATCGCCCTCAACGAACACCGCAGTTTTGTCCGTGCGGCGGACGCGATGGGCATCACTCAACCGGCGTTCAGCCGCAGTATTCAAGGGCTGGAGCAAGAATTCGGCTGCGTGCTGGTGGATCGCGGCAACAAGGATTTACGCCCCACCCCCGAAGGCCAAGTGGTGCTGCAACACGCCCTGAGCCTGGTACAAGGCGCGGCGATGCTCAGCGCGGAAGTGACGCAGATGACCAAGCTCGATGCCGGCGAAGTGCACTTCGGCTGCGGCCCGGCGCCGGCGGTGAAACTGGTGCCGGATGCAGTGGCGCAATTCATCAATGCGCACCCGAAAGTGCGCACCTGTTTTCAAGTGGATAACTGGGAAAAACTCAGCCGCGCGCTGAGCCGTGAAGAGATCGAATTCTTCATCGCCGACATCCGCCATTTCGAGGCGGATCCGAACTTTCAGACTCAAGCCCTGACACCGAAACGCGGAGTGTTTTTTTGCCGTCCGGGGCATCCGTTGTTGGCCAAGGAAAGCCTGTCGACCAACGACATGTTCGACTACCCGCTGGCGACCACGCGGATCCCGCCGGGCATTCGTAAATTGCTGGCGAACCTCAGTGGACGCATCGATTTTTCCCCGACCATCGAGACCGAGCATTTTCCGGCGCTGGTGAAAGTGGTGCTGCAATCGAATGCGATTGGCGTCGGTACGGAAGAGGCGTTTGTCGAGGACATTGCCAAGGGTTCGCTGGTGCTGCTGCACTGGCGCAATTTGCCGCAGAACCTGGAGAGCATGAATGCGCGTTGCGGGATTGTCAGCCGTACCGGGTTTCGACTGTCGCCGGCGGCGCGGGCGATGATTGAGACGCTGGTGGCGGTGGATCGAGAGGAACATCGCGTCGCTGTTTAAAGAGGATCGTTCCCACGCTCTGCGTGGGAATGTAGCCCGGGACGCTCCGCGTCCCAAAGCGGACGCAGAGCGTCCATTGATGCGTTCCCACGCAGAGCGTGGGAACGATCGGTTCCCCTGTAGGAGCTGCCGCAGGCTGCGATCTTTGTTTTTAAAGCTTCGCCGCGGCCAACTCCGGCGCCACCCATTCATTAACCTTGAACGGCTTGCGAATCAGTCTCTGCTGCGCCGCCAGATCGACCTTGTCCTGCAAGCTATCCAGGAACGCCGGATCCAGCGTCGACGGGAATACTTCGCTCAGTTTCTGATCTTTCAGATCTTCAGTGAGAATCACCGGCGGATAACTCGCCAGCCCCGACACCAATTGCACATAGGCGTCCTTGTTGCTGTCCTGCGTTAGCCACTCCACTGCCTGCTGCTGCGCCTTCAACAACTTCGCCACTGCCTCCGGATGCGCATCGACAAACTTGCCGGTGCCAACCAGTACCGACTGCACACTGCCAGCACCACCGAGATCCTTGGTGTTCAACGGCAACTCGGCGAGGCCCTTGGTCTGCAACGCCGCCAACCCGGAACTGCCCCACGATGCATCAATCTGTTTGGCCGCCAGCGCTGCGGTCGCGCCGGTGAAGTCGAGGTTAATGACCTTCAGATCTTTCTCGCTCAAGCCCTGACTGGCCAGCGCCGCGTCAAACGACAGTTGCGTCGCAGTACCCCGGAAGATCGCCACGCGCTTGCCCTTCAGATCCTGCAGGGTCTTGATCCCCGAGCCAGGCACTACGCCCAGATACTGCTTCACCCCACGCGCACTCGCGCTGAGCAACCGGGTATCGAGACCATTGGACTTGCCGATGATCGCCGCCAGATCGCCCAGATACGCCAGATCCACCTGGCCATTGGCGAACGCCTCATTGATCACCGGTCCGGCGCCTTTGAAGAAACTCCACTGAATCTTGATGCCCTGATCGGCGAAGGCCTTTTCGAAGATCTGCTGATCGCGCAATACGTCGACCACACCGCCACCGCTGTGCTGAGTGCCGGCACTCAGGTCGGGCACGGCGATCCTGATTTCCTTGAGTTCGTCGGCGTGAACGGTGAACGCCAGCAGGCCCGCCAGTGCAGGAACGGCAAACAGACTGAAAACACGTTTGAAGGGAAGGTTCATGGGTGCTGCTCCTTGATCACGACAGGCGTTGAGGAGCCGAAAGTAGGCTGAATGCACACCTTCACTTAAATACTATAAATGCACATTTTTATAGCTTTTAAAGCTAAGCAAGCAAAAGCGGGGCTTGCAGCGGCGTATGCATTAACAGCATGGAAAATATTCTCCGAATGCATTGGATGCGTGTGGTCTGGAGGCCTTAAATGGCCTCGCTTATCTCTTAAAAGAATCTATATCGATATTGTTATAACTATTTGTTTTTAGCTAATACCGCTAAAGATCGCAGCCTGCGGCAGCTCCTACAGGGGCGACGCAATCCCATGCAGGAGCTGCCGCAGGCTGCGATCTTTGATCTTGACTCGATCTCGATCCAACCCGACAACGGAGGTCACCCATGGCCCGTCAATCCCTGCTCAGTTTGCCGCTGCCGGCGCCACCGCTGAAAAGCCAAGGCATTTCGCCAACCATCAACCAACGCCTGTTGCCGTGGCTGCTGCCCATCGGCCTGTTCGTTTTGTGGTGGCTGGCAGCGCGCAACCAATGGATGAGCGAGCAGATCCTGCCCGCGCCATCACTGGTGTGGAACAGCGCCGTCGAACTGGCGCATGGCGAGTTGTGGAGCCATTTGTGGATCAGTCTGCAGCGATTGTTCTGGGGCTTGCTCGCAGGGGTTTGCGCCGGTGCGTTACTCGGTGCGGCGCTGGGTTTCAGTCGCCGTCTGGAACGTTTGATTTTCCCGACCTTCGCCGGTCTGGCGCAGGTGCCGACGCTGGCGTGGATCCCGCTGTTCATGGTGTTTTTCGGCATCGGCGAAGTGTTGAAACTGGTGGTGCTGATCAAAGCCATCGTCGTCCCCGTGACCCTGCACACACTGGTTGGCGTGCGCGACGCACAGCCGAAACTGCGCGAGGCTGCCGCCGTCTTGCGCCTGCCGCCGCATCTGCTGATTCGTCGATTGGTCTTGCCCGCCGCCCTTCCCGCGTTCATGGCCGGCGTGCGTCTGGCGCTGGCAGCCGGCTGGACGTCGTTGCTGGCGGTCGAGTTGCTCGCTTCCAGCGAAGGCATTGGTTACCTGATGGTCTGGGCGCGCCAGCTGTTCATGCTCGACATCGTCTTCGTGTGCATCGTGGTCATCGGTGTGATCGGCGTGGCGATGGATCGCGGCATCGGGCTGCTGGACCGCAAACTGGTGCACTGGCCACATCCCGCCACTGCCGAGATTCGGCGAGGCCCGCGCTATCAAGGCTGGCAGCGCCTGCAACCGTGGTTGTTGCCGCTGGGCTTGCTGGCGTTGTGGCAACTGGCGAACGATCAGCAGTGGGTCGATAACAACATTCTGGTCAGCCCGCTGGCCGTGTTGATCACTGCTTGGGACGGTTTGCTTGACGGCACGTTGATCAGTGGCATGGCGCTAAGCCTCGGTCGCACCCTCGGTGGTTTGCTGCTGGGTGGCGGGTTCGGTTTCGCCCTCGGCTTGCTGCTGGGGCTGTCGCGCACCAGTGAACGCCTGCTCGGTCCGACCCTCGCCGCCATCCGCCAGATCGCGATTTTCGCCTGGGTGCCGTTGCTCACCGCCTGGTTCGGTCTGGGTGAATTGGCGAAGTGGGTGTTCGTCGCCCTCGCCGCGTTCTTCCCGCTGTTCATCGCCACGCAACGCAGCGTCGCCAATCTCTCACCGCAACTGAACGAAGCCGCGCAAGTCTTGCGCCTCAGCCTCGGCCAGCGCTTGCGTCGCCTGGTGCTGCCGGGCGCCGCGCCGGGGATTTTCGCCGGCCTCAGGCTGAGTCTGATCTACGCCTGGCTCGGCACCATCGGCGCTGAATATTTCATGCCGTCGAATGGCGGCATCGGCAGCCAGATGATCGGCGCACAACAACTGCTGCGCATGGATCTGATCATGGCCGGCATGCTCTTCGTCGGCCTCACCGGCGCCCTGCTCAACCTCATTGGCCAACGCCTGGAAATTCGCGCGACCCGCTGGAGACACGCATGAACGCACCGATTGTCAGCTTCAACCACGTAGGCAAATCCTTCGACGTCGACGGTTTCGAACTGGAGGCGATTCGTGAATTCAATCTGGACATCGCCGAGGGCGAATTCGTCGCCATCGTCGGCTCCAGCGGCTGCGGCAAATCGACGTTATTACGCTTGCTCGTGGGCCTCGATACGCAATTTCGTGGGCAGATCACTGTTGACGGCAAAGCTGTCAGCGGCATCGGCGGCGAACGCGGCATTGTCTTTCAGGAACACCGTTTATTCCCGTGGCTGACCGTCGCCGACAACATTGGCCTGGGTCTGGTCAACGAGCCGTTGAGCGCTGCGCAAAAGCAAAAACGCATCGACGATTTCATTGATCTGGTCGGTCTGCGCGACTTCACTCGCGCCTATCCGCACCAGCTCTCCGGCGGCATGGCGCAACGTGTGGCGATCGCTCGCGGTCTGGTCGCCAGCCCACGAATTCTGCTGCTCGATGAACCCTTTGGCGCGCTCGACGCACTGACACGCCAGCAAATGCAGGACGAACTGTTGGCGATCCGCGCCCGCGCGAAGATCACCACGATCCTCGTCACCCACGACGTCGAAGAAGCGATCTTCCTCGCCGACCGCGTGGTGGTGATGGAGCCGCGTCCGGGGCGGATCAAGCAAGTGGTCGACATCGCCCTGCCCCATCCGCGCCAGCGCAGCAGTTTCGACTTCCATCAGTTGCGTGAAGAGCTGCTGCACGAACTGACCAGTGACGACCATTACCAACCGAGCGTGCCGGTGCAGATTCGTGATCTGCCGCTGACGTTCATTGCCTGCTGAACAGGAGTTTTGCGATGCCGCAACGTCCCAATTTTCTGGTGATTCTGGCCGACGATCTCGGCTTCTCCGACATCGGTGCGTTCGGCGGCGAAATCGCCACGCCGCACCTTGATGCCCTGGCCAACAACGGCCTGCGCCTCACCGATTTTCATACCGCACCGACCTGCTCGCCGACCCGCTCGATGTTGCTCACCGGTACCGACCACCACATCGCCGGCATCGGCACCATGGCCGAAACGCTGACCCCGGATCTGATCGGCAAGCCGGGTTACGAGGGCTACCTCAACGACCGCGTCGTCGCCTTGCCGGAACTGCTGCGCGAGGCCGGATACCAGACGTTGATGAGCGGCAAATGGCACTTGGGCCTGAAAGCCGAACTGGCGCCGCATGCGCGCGGTTTCGAGCGCTCGTTTTCGCTGCTGCCCGGCGCGGCCAACCACTACGGTTTCGAGCCGACCTACGATGAGCAAACCCCCGGCCTGCTGAAATCCACCCCGGCGCTGTACATCGAAGACGACACCTTCATCGACGAATTGCCAAAGGATTTCTATTCCTCCGATGCCTTTGGCGACAAGTTGCTGCAATACCTCAAGGAACGTGACCAGACCCGGCCGTTCTTCGCTTACTTGCCATTCTCCGCGCCGCACTGGCCGTTGCAGGCACCCGCCGATATCGTCGAGAAATACCGTGGCCGCTATGACGCTGGCCCGGAAGTGTTGCGCCTGGAACGACTGGAAAAACTCAAAGAACTCGGCCTGATCGAGCCGGACGTTGAGCCGCATCCGCTGATTCAGTTGACCCAGCAATGGGACGCGCTGAGCGCGGAGCAAAAACAGATCTCCGCACGGGCGATGGAGGTCTATGCAGCGATGGTCGAGCGCATGGACTGGAACATCGGCCGGGTGGTCGATTATCTGCGCCAGCAAGGGCAGCTCGACAACACGTTCATCCTGTTCATGTCCGACAACGGTGCCGAAGGCGCGCTGCTGGAAGCGTTCCCCAAGTTCGGCCCGGAACTGGTGACGTATCTCAGCCAGCACTACGACAACAGCCTCGACAACATTGGCCGGGCCAATTCCTACGTGTGGTACGGGCCGAACTGGGCGCAGGTAGCGACCGCGCCATCGCGGTTGTTCAAGGCGTTTACTACTGAGGGCGGGATTCGCGTGCCGGCGCTGCTGCACTATCCGCAGTTGGCGCTCAAAGGGCAGATCAGCCATGGCTTCGGCACAGTGATGGACATCACGCCGACGATTCTCGATCTGGCGGGCGTGCGTCATCCGGGCAAGCTCTGGCACGGCAAACCGGTGGCGCCGCTGCGTGGCAAATCGTGGCTGGGGTTCTTGTCGGGCGAGACCGCGCAGGTGCATGACGAACACACGGTGACGGGTTGGGAATTGTTTGGGCGAAGGGCGATTCGGCAGGGGTCGTGGAAAGCGGTGTGGATCCCGGGGCCGGTAGGACCGGCGACCTGGCAGCTTTATGATTTGAGCAGTGATCCGGGAGAGATTCATGACCTGGCGGTGAGCCAACCGGAGAAGCTCAGCGCGTTGATCGGGCATTGGCAGCAGTATGTCGAGGAGACCGGGGTGATTTTGAGTGAGTCGCCGTTTCAGCCGGATTGAAGGGGAAGATCAAAAGCCCCTCACCCTAACCCTCTCCCTGAGGGAGAGGGGACTGACCGAGGTGTCTTCCGTTAAATATCGACCTGTGAAAACGAGTCGATTATGGATTCAACGAAGCACTTTCACGTCGGCGTAACTCTTCAATATCCCCCAATCGGTTCCCTCTCCCTCCGGGAGAGGGCGAGGGTGAGGGCAACTCGTCAGGCCTCCACCGCCTCCCCAGCCACCGCGATTTCATCCCTGCGAACAAACCGGTTCGCCCGCCCAAACGTGCCGAAATCATTAAACCGCACGCCCATCTCGCGCATCACCTTATGCGCCACCGGCACGGTCATCTGGCGGATATAAAACGGCTCCTTCACCACAAAATGATGAATCCCGTGGCTGCTGCCAAAGTTGAAGCAGAACGCCTGCAACGGCCACAACCACCAGGGGTTCAGCACCTGACACTGCTGCAGCACGTTGCCCAGTTCAACGTCCCCGTAGTAATGCATGTTCGAGCTGATGAAGTGCAGGCAGAACGTACGCAACACGTTCGGGCCGATGATCACCACGGCAGCGATATCGATCACCTGCATCACCGACAACGTCGTCGCTGACCATTCAATCGGCGCGCCCAGCAGATACGCAACGCCATTGGCCGCATGGAAGCCCAGGAACACATACCAAGCGCCCCAATGCACCAGCGCCAGCGGCGCGTAGACCTTCAACGTGCGTTTGATGATGCTGGACTTGTGCGCCCAGGTCTTGGCTCGGAGCATGCGGATAAACGCCGACATCACGTTGTCGCCGACCATCAGCAACCGTGCAAAACCCCACGGCTCGCCGTTGGTGATCGCGCGCTCTTCCATGTCGGTTTCGGTGCCGGAGACCTTGTGGTGATTGAGGTGCAGATGCCGACGAATCCACGGATTGATCGTGCTCGGCCGCGCCAGCCACACCAGGCCCATCATCAAATTGTGCGGCACGCGTTGCTTGCGGAAATACATGCTGTGGATCAGGTCATGCTCCAGCTCATGGGTCAGCGAAGCGAAAAACGCATTGAGCAACAGGCACACCCACCACGCCATATGGCCGCTGATGTACAGCGCCGCCGAGCCGATCATCCCGATCAGGGCCAAGGCCAGAATCCCCGCGCCCAACGCGTCCTGATGCTTGAGAATCGGGTAGCGCTCGCGCAGTTCGACGCCTTTGGCCAGCACCACTTCGCGAATATGCGCTGATCGCTGGGCCGCATTGTGTCGCTGGAGACTTGCAGAAGTACCGTCCATGCTTCCATCCTCGGGTTTATGATGTTCGCATCGTGCCTCGCCAAGGCTTCACTTACGGTAGCCGAGAACGCCAACCTGTTGACCGGAAGCGCCAATCAGCATGAAGGAACCGACCTCCCTCGCCAGCTGGACCCGTGCCTTGCGCAAGCAACTCGACGCGCTGGGACTGGACAGCATTGCCCTGTGCCAACAGGCCGGGCTCGATCCGCAGTTGATGGACGACCCCAACGCGCGCTATCCACTGTCCGGCACTACCCGCCTGTGGGAAATCGCCGTGCAGGTCAGCGGCGACCCGGCGATTGGTCTGCGGGTGTCGCGGTTCGTCAGCCCGACCACCTTTCATGCGCTCGGATATGCGCTGGTCGCCAGCGGCAGTTTGCGGGAAGTGTTTGAACGTATCGTGCGTTATCACCCGGTGGTCAGCGATGCGCTGGAACTGGAGCTGAGTCGTAGCGATGATCGCTATCAATTTCGTCTGAAAATTCCGTCAGGCAATCCGGCGCCGGCCTTCGAAGCCATCGATGCGTTCGCCGCAATCTATGTGCGCACCTGCCGCAATCGCCTCGGCCGCGATTACGCGCCGCTGGCCGTTTATCTGCGCCGCCCGGAGCCGGCCGACGCGCACCAATGGCACAAAGTCTTCCGCGCCCCGGTGCATTTCGGCTGTGCCGAGGATCGCCTGGAGTTCGCCCTCGCCGACTTCGACAGCCACCTCGACGACGCCAACCCGGAACTCGCCGAGCACAATGAAGCCGTGCTCAAACGCACGATGGCCCAGCTCAAACCGCTGACCTGGGAGCGCAAGGTGCGCGATGCCATTGAAGAACAATTGCCGGAAGGTGAGCCAAGTGCTGAACGGATTGCCCAGGCGCTGCACCTGAGTTTGCGCAGCTTGCAAAGGCATCTGGCGGATGAGGGTTGTCGCTTTGATACCTTATTGAACGAGAGCCGCGAGAATCTGGCGCTGCTGCACCTGCGCGATCCGCAGTGTTCGCTGAGTGAGGTGAGTTATCTGCTGGGGTTCGCTGATACCAGCAGCTTCAGCCGCGCGTTCAAGCGCTGGACGGGGATGACGCCGGGGCAGTTTCGGGATGGGTTGCGCTGATCGTCAGCCTTTAGCCAGACTTCGCTCCATACCGGACGACCATTGTTCGATCATGGCAGCCCCCATCTCGGCGAAAGCTGGATGAGTTGCGCTGTACTCCGCCATTTCGCCCATCGCCACCAGCATGCCGTTAGCAACTTGCAGCAGTAATTCACTGCAACGCGCCTCAGTCAGGTTGCAGACCGTCCGGCCAAAACGCACCAGCATTTTGTGCTTGGGCCAAGCCTTCGAGCCACCCAAGAGCAACGCCATGCTGTCGTGCTTTATGTAGACCGACGTGGTGATGATGTCGTATGCGGGCGCGAGTCTGATTGTCGATTTCTCGCCACAGTCTTCGTACAACACACCGAAGTTTTTTAGATGTGCATCGCCGTTTTTCAAGCCTGCGGACAAAGCCACAATTTTGAAAAATGCTTCCAGCGCCTGATTGAGCAATGCAGGCGAAACAAATGCTTTGATCTGCCGGGCCGCGCCTTCGTAAGAGCCGTCGTATTTGGCTTTCGAGGGCCAACCGTTGAGCACGCAAAAGTCCTCAAAACCGAGGTAGCCTGTAGCGCTCAGGTCAAAGCGCTCGATAACCAGAAACTTGCCATGTTCGCTCAGCTCAAACTGCGGCACCTCAAGCCCGCTGTGTTGCGCAGCACGCATGCAAAAGTATTCGTTGGTTGCCAACTGCGGATATTCATCGGCGCGAAAAGCTTTAACCAGATGAGTGGATCCCCGATGAGTCAGGCGATCAATCGCAGCCGCACTGTCACGCACCAGTACTTTGGGCTGCACTCCTGATACCCCGGAATACTGGCCATAGGTTTGCAACAGATCCTCGAACAAGTCTTGCGCACCATCGTGAACCAGCAGATCGGCAAGCGACGTTTCAGGCGGGCGATCCGTCATCGATGCGCCGGCAATGGATAATCGACCGAGCTGATAGGGGCCGACAATGGCCAGCAATGCAAAGTCATCGAAGCCGCGAACCGCTTTGCTGAAACGCCGGACCAGCTCATCACGAAGCGCGCCTTCGGGCAGGTTCATCTCGAAAACCGGATGAATGCCATGCTCCCAACCATAACTTTCCAACCGGGACGGCATTGTCAGTGACACGGCATTCTCAGCACTGGCTTCTTCGCGGTAATTGAAGACGCTGTCGACTCGATCTTGCCCGCGCGCCAACGTTCCCACCGCTTGTCCGCCGACACTGACGTTTAATCGATCCGATGACTCAGTCATGGAAGCTGACCTTTTGCAGCGTATCGAGTGTCGGGCGGCGAGCCTGCCGTGGAGCCGCAGTCAGCTCATAGCCAAACCCGTTGAGGATCGCTTCGACTTTGCGCAGGCCGATTTCCGCAATGGTGTTGTTTTCTATCCCCGAGATCGTCGCGCGGCTCATTCCGTATTGCTGAGCCAATGCCTGTTGGGTCATTTTGTTCGCCTTGCGCAGGGCTTTGATTAGTTCGCCTAGCTGTTCCATATGATTACCTGCATCAAATGCGGTGCAAAATTCGATATATGTATAGTTTGCATCGCATTTGATGCACTCACTGAACAAGATTAGCCTAGTTCCGAGTGATCACGAAGGAATCACTTGCTCAGCACAAACCCCAGCTCAAAAACAGTGCCGTCAGCATCACTGCTGACCCGAACCTGTCCCCCATGCAACTGCATGATCGACTGCACGATCGCCAAACCCAGCCCACCCGAATCCCCCGGCTCTGCTCGTGAAGGATCAACGCGGTAGAAGCGGTCGAACAGCTTGCCCAAATGCTCCGGCGCAATCGCCTGGCCATGGTTGTGAACCTGCAACCAGCACTCACCTGGCTCGTCGCGACGACGCAAACTGATTACCGATCCGCGATCAGCGTGACGCACAGCATTGGCCAACAGATTGCCGAGCGCCCGCTGCAACAGTTGCTGATCGGCAAACAATTCACCGAGCAGTCGATTGTCCAGCCGCAGATCGCGGTCATCGGCCAACGCTTCAAAATAATCACACAACTCGCTACCAACACTGTGCAAATCCAGCGTTTGCAGATTCAGCGCGCGCTCAGCCTGTTCTGCACGAGCGAGAAACATCAGGTTTTCCGCCATGCGCTTGAGCCGTTCAAACTCTTCCATATTCGAAGCCAGAACTTCCTGATACTCCGCCGTGCTGCGCGGATGATTCAGTGCCTGGCCGTTACTGGCGAGCAAGGTGTGCAACGGCGTGCGGATTTCGTGGGCGAGGTCCGCGGAGAACTGCGACAGGCGCTGCACGCTGTCGTCCAGCCGCGCCAGCATGCCGTTGAGCGCCTGCACCGGTTCGAGCAGTTCGGCAGGCGTGCCATTGGCGGGCAAGCGTTGATCGAGGCTGCGCAGATCGATGCCGCGCACCGCTTCGCTCAACTGCCGCAACGGTTGCAGGCCCCGGCGCAGCAACAGCAAGCCCAAGGCAAAAGCGAGCAACGCGCCCAGTCCCACCGACAGGTACAAGCGCATGCGATAGCTGCCGAGCATCTGCTCGCGCTCACTCAGCACTTTGCCGGCGATCACCGTCAGCGGCTCGCCGTTCGGCCCTTGCGCCGCGCCGGACAACAGCGCCAGTTCAGCACCGTCCGGCGCTTGCCACGTGAGTACATCGGAACGCTGTGGCGTGTGCTCGCGGGGGATGGCGTTCAGCGCAGGCAAATCGCGTTGACGGGGATTGATCGCGATCACGCTTGAACCGTCGGCACGCAGCACCAGCAGCAGACTGTCGAGATTGCCAAGCATGTTCTGATACAGCCGTGGTCGCGCCTGCAAGGCACCCAGGCTGTCGCTGTCGGCGAGCAAGGCGCGCACTTGCTCCAGTCGACCGAGCAACGCGAGGTCGTCGCGATAGGCGATTTCCGACGCGAGCGAACGGTAGAGAAATACGCCAATCGCGCTCAGCACCAACGCGCAGACCAGTGCGAACGCCAGCGCCAGGCGCCAGGCGATCGACCTAGAGCGCATCGTCGGGAGCTTCCAGCTGATAACCGACGCCGCGCACGGTGTGGATCAGTTTCGGCATGTACGGGTCATCGACTTTCGCGCGCAGACGTCGCACTGCTACTTCGACCATGTTGGTGTCGCTGTCGAAATTCAGGTTCCACACCTGCGAGGCGATCAACGTGCGCGACAGCACTTCGCCTTGGCGACTGGCGAGCAGTTGCAGCAGGGCGAACTCTTTATTGGTCAGGGAAATGCGCTGACCACCGCGACTGACGCGACGGCGCAGCACGTCGATTTCCAGATCGGCGATGCTGTACGACTCGGCTTCACGCATCGGCCCACGGCGCAGCAATGTGCGCACGCGCGCGAGCAGTTCGGCGAAGGCGAAGGGTTTCAGCAGATAGTCGTCGGCACCCAGTTCGAGGCCGCGTACGCGGTCTTCAATGGCGTCCTTGGCCGTCAGGAACAACACCGGCGTTGCGCTGCGCTGGCGGATCAGTTGCAGCAACTGCCAGCCGTTGAGGCCGGGGAGCATCACGTCGAGGATGATCAGGTCGTATTCCTGCTGCTCAATGAAGTAACGGCCATCGAGACCATTGAGCGCCACGTCCACGGCAAAACCCGACTCGCCCAGGCCTTTGGCGAGGAAATTCGCGGTTTTGGCTTCATCTTCTACGACCAGCAAACGCATGGCACACCTCGATTGACAGGCACACAGGCTAGGCGCCTTCGGCGGCGTTGCCCATTACAAACTTGTAATCAGACTGACGAGGTTCTGACGAAGACCGGCGATTAAGGTGGCGACCTTAGCTTTTGGAGCCTGCCCATGACCGTCAAATACCTTGTCGCCAGCCTCGCCTTCAGCCTCAGCGCCAGCGTGTTCGCAAGCCCTGAACTGCCGCGCCATGCCGACCTCGACCTGAAAACCGCGCAACTGCTGGCCAACACGGCAATGAGCAATTGCACCGGCACCGTGTCGGTGCTCGACCGTGGGGGCAACCTGCTGGTGACCTTGCGCGGCGACGGTGTCGGCCCGCACAACACTGCCGCCAGCCAGCGCAAGGCGTACACCGCGCTGTCGACGAAAACCGCGACCCGGTTGTTTGCCGAACGTGCTCGCAACAACCCGGAAACCGCCAACCTCAACACCCTCGACGAGTTGCTGTTGCTCGGTGGCGGAATTCCGCTGTTCGCCGCTGATGAGCTGGTTGGCGCCATGGGCGTGGCCGGTTCCGGCGGCGGCGAGCAAGACGAAAACTGTGCGCTCAAGGCTGCCGAAAAAACCGGTCTGGCCACCACCCGTTCCCAATAAGGAGATGCATCGATGAATACTTTGCGCATGACTTTCGCCGCGCTCGGCATGAGTGCTTTCTCAAGCCTGGCGCTGGCCGCTGGAAACCCCTTGAGCGTGCACGTGCTCAATCTGGAAAACGGCTTGCCGTCGCCGGGCATCGACGTGACGCTGGAGAAACACGTCGGCCAGAACTGGCAGCCGTTGGCTCAGGGCACAACCAATGAACAAGGGCGGATTGCCGAACTGTTCCCGGCCAGGCAGCCTTTTGAGGCGGGTGAATACCGCGTGGTGTTCAAGACCGGCGAGTACTTCAAGAAGATCAGGCACGACACGTTCTTCCCGGAGATCCCGGTGATTTTCGAGGTAAAACAGACGGATCAGCACTACCACATCCCGCTGCTGCTCAGCCCGTACGGCTTCTCGACCTATCGCGGTTCCTGAGCCCCACGCAAAACCCCTATGGGAACTGGCCCCTGTGGCGAGGGGATTTATCCCCGCTGGGGCGCGCAGCGGCCCTAAAAATGGGACTGCTGCGCAGTCCAACGGGGATAAATCCCCTCGCCACAGGGGCCAGTTCCAACAGGGGATCGGTGTGAGTTTTTAGATCGTGGCCAAGGCGCGTAAGCGCGTTGCGTCGAGGATTTCGATTTCGCCGTACCCGAGCCCGATAATCCCCTGCCCCTGAAAATCCTTGAGAATCTGGTTGGTGGTCTGCCGTGACAGCGACAGCATCGACGCCAGTTGCTCCTGCGGCAGTTGCAGCACCCGGCGCGGCGCATCGAGTTCGCCGTAGCCTTCGGCGATCATCAGCAAGCGATGGGCCAGACGTGCCGGCGCTGGCAGCAGGCTCAATTGTTCGAGGTTGATAAAGGTCAGGCGCAGTTTGTGGCTCATCAGCAGCGCCAGATGCCGCCAATACACCGGCTGTTCGTCGAGCAGTTTCAGCAGCGTCGCCTGCGGAATATTCAGCAGGGTGCACGGCCCGACGGCATAGGCGTCATGGGTGCGCGGCTGACCATCGAACAGACAGATTTCGCCAAACCAGTGCGGCGCCTCCACCAGGCTCAACAACGCCTCCTTGCCCTGCTCGCTGACCGCACCGATGCGCACGGCGCCATCAAGCACCGCGTACAAACCGCAAGGCGCATCGCCGCGCTGGAACAACCGTTGCCCCGCCGTCAGCCGCCGCTCCCGGGCCGCGGCCAGCAGACTATCCTGAAAGGACACCGGCAGATGACTGAACCACTGGCCGCTCATCAGCCGCGAACGCATTTGCATAAACACTCCTGGATTGTCGCCTGCCTGACAGAGCGAAACCTGATCCCGAGGGATGATGCAATCAACCCTACCGGAGGAACAACAATGAAAAGCCTCGTCGACCATCTCAGTCAATACGCCGCCTACCACCGCGATCCGCGCAACATCGCCAGCCACTTTATCGGTATTCCGCTGATCGTGGTGGCGGTGGCCGTGTTGTTGTCGCGGCCAGAATGGTTGCTGGGTGGATTTTGGATATCTCCAGCCGTTGTGTTGGCGCTGGCCTCGGCGTGGTTTTATCTGCGCCTGGAAGTGAAGTTGGGCGTACTGATGACGGTGCTGATGGGACTATCTGTTTGGGCCGGGCATGTTCTGGCGCAGCAGAGCACCATGGTCTGGCTGAGCAGCGGTGTGGCGATGTTTGTGATCGGCTGGGTGATCCAGTTTGTCGGGCATCACTATGAAGGACGCAAACCGGCGTTTGTCGATGATGTGTCGGGGCTGATTGTCGGGCCGCTGTTTGTCGTGGCCGAATTGGCGTTCATGCTCGGGATGCGGCATGAATTGAAAGAGCAGATCGAGGCGCGGGCGGGGGTGGTGCGGGTTAATCCGAATGGCAAAGCGGCGGCTTAGGCCGCTTGAAAGATCGCAGCCTGCGGCAGCTCCTACAGTGGATTTGGTCGATCACAAAATGTGTGACCAACCGAAACCACTGTAGGAGCTGCCGCAGGCTGCGATCTTTTGATCTTAGAGGCTGGCGACTTTCTGCCAGACCTTGGGCTTGAAGAACAGGGTCTCACCCTTGGCCAAGCCGATCAGACTGTCGTGATCCTTGACCACTTCGGCTTCGATCAAATCAGTCTGCCCTTCAACCTTCAACGTCACCCGCGTAGTCGCGCCCAACGGCCGAATATCACGCACCTCAGCCGCATGGTGATCCTCCAGCTCATGCTTGGACAACGACACCTCGTGCGGACGGAACAGCACGTGATTATCGTCGCTCAACAGCAGGCGATTCGAATCGCCGAGGAAGTGATAAACAAAATCGCTGGCCGGGTTTTCGTAGACATCGCCCGGTGAGCCGATCTGCTCGATCACGCCCTTGTTCATCACCACGATACGGTCAGCAACCTCCATCGCCTCTTCCTGGTCGTGGGTCACGAATACCGACGTCAGGTTGATGTCTTCATGCAACCGCGCCAGCCAGCGGCGCAGTTCTTTACGCACCTTGGCATCAAGGGCGCCGAACGGCTCATCCAGCAGCAACACCTTCGGCTCTACCGCCAAGGCGCGGGCCAGGGCGATGCGCTGACGCTGGCCACCGGACAACTGCTCCGGATAACGATCCGACAGCCAGTCCAGCTGCACCATGTTCAGCAGTTCGTGAACCTTGACCGCGATCTGGCTTTCGCTTGGGCGCTGGTTTTTCGGTTTCATGCGCAGGCCGAACGCGACGTTGTCGAACACGGTCATGTGGCGGAACAAGGCGTAGTGCTGGAACACGAAACCGACGTTGCGATCACGCACGTCGTGGCCGGAGACGTCTTCGCCGTGGAAGACGATTTTGCCCTGATCCGGGGTTTCCAGACCGGCGATAATCCGCAACAGCGTGGTCTTGCCGCAGCCCGATGGGCCGAGCAACGCGACCAGTTCACCGCTGTGAATGTCCAGGCTGATGTTGTCCAGCGCCTTGAACGCATTGAAATTCTTGCTGACGTTACGCACTTCGATCGACATGAATTATTCCTCCGCGGCGCTGGCGCGCAGGCGGTTGATACGGTTTTCGCTCCACTGCTTGAGCAGCAGGATGAAGAGCGCCAGGATCAGCAACAGGCTCGCCACGGCGAACGCGGCCACGTGGTTGTATTCGTTGTAGAGGATCTCGACGTGCAACGGCAAGGTGTTGGTCACCCCGCGAATGTGCCCGGAGACCACCGACACCGCACCGAATTCACCCATGGCCCGCGCGGTACACAGCACCACGCCATAGATCAGGCCCCACTTGATGTTCGGCACAGTGACATGCCAGAACATCTGCCAGCCGTTGGCACCGAGCAGGCGCGCGGCCTCCTCTTCCTGTGTGCCTTGTTCCTGCATCAGCGGAATCAGCTCGCGGGCCACGAACGGCACGGTGACGAAAATCGTCGCCAGCACGATGCCCGGCAGGGCGAAGACGATCTGGATGTCGTGATCCTGCAGCCACGGCCCGAACAGGCCCTGCGCACCGAACATCAGCACGTAGACCAGACCGGCGATCACCGGCGACACCGAGAACGGCAGGTCGATCAGCGTCACCAGCATGCTCTTGCCACGGAACGAGTACTTGCTCACGCACCATGCGGCGCTGACGCCGAACACCAGGTTCAGCGGCACCGAAATCAGTACGGCGAACACCGTGAGTTTCAGTGCCGACAGGGCATCCGGTTCAAAGATCGCGGTGAAGAAGGCACCGAGGCCGTTTTTCAAGCCTTGCGATACGACGATGAACAGCGGCAGCAGCAGAAACAGGAAGAAGACCAGCCAGCCAAGACCGATCAAGACTCTGCGCGAAGTGGCGCTGCCACGGCGTGCAGCGTTGGCCGAAGAGGCGGCCGCAATAGACGATTGGGACATGGTTCGCGCCTCCTTATGGGGTTTCGATGCGCCGCTGCAGCAAGTTGATCAGCAGCAACAGGACGAAGGAAACCACCAGCATCAGCACGCCGATGGCGGTAGCGCCGGTGTAATCGTATTGGTCGAGTTTGACCATGATCAGCAGCGGCAGGATCTCGGTTTTCATCGGCATGTTGCCGGCGATGAAAATCACCGAACCGTACTCGCCGACACCACGGGCAAAGGCCAAGGCAAAACCGGTGAGCCAGGCGGGCAGCAGCGCGGGGACGAGAATATGGCGGAACACCTGCAAAGGCTTCGCACCGAGGCACGCGGCGGCTTCTTCGACTTCACGGGGAATGTCGGCCAGCACCGGTTGCACCGTGCGCACCACGAACGGCAGCGTGACGAAGGTCAGCGCCAAAGTGATACCCAGTGGGGTGTAAGCGATTTTGAAACCGAGGTCTGCAGCGAACTGGCCGACCAGTCCGGCCGGCGCATACAGCGCGGTCAGCGCGATGCCGGCCACCGCTGTCGGCAGCGCGAACGGCAGATCGATCATCGCGTCGATCACCTTGCGCCCCGGGAAGGTGTAGCGCACCAGTACCCACGCCAGCAGTGTGCCGATGATGCCGTTGATGATCGCGGCGCATAGCGCGGTGCCGAAGCTCAGCTTCAATGCCGCCAGCACCCGTGGTGCGGAGATGATCGCCCAGAACTGATCCCAGGTGAGTTGGGCGGCGTGGACGAACATCGCCGCCAGGGGGATAAGCACAATCAGGCTGAGGTACACCAAGGTGTAACCCAGCGTCAGCCCGAAGCCGGGTATGACGGGGGAGATACGACGCGACATAAAAGTCCTTGGTTAAAAACGCATCAATGTGGGAGTGAACCCTGTGGCGAGGGGATTTATCCCCGTTGGGCTACGCAGTAGCCCCAAAATCGGCAAATGCGGAAAACCAGATACACCGCATGTGATGGTTTTGGGGCAGCTTCGCTGCCCAACGGGGATAAATCCCCTCGCCACAAAAGCCCGCTCCCACAGTTTTGTAGTCAGATTACTGCGCCTGATAAATCTGGTCGAACACGCCACCGTCGTTGAAGAATTTCGGCTGCGCGGTTTTCCAGCCGCCGAAGTCCTTGTCGATGGTCACCAGGTCCAGTTTCGGGAACTGCTGGGCGTACTTCGCAGCCACGTCCTTGTCACGCGGACGGTAGAAGTTCTTCGCAGCAATTTCCTGACCGGCCGGGCTGTACAGGTGCTTCAGATAGGCTTCGGCAATCTGCTCGTTGCCTTTCTTCTCGGCGTTCTTGTCGACCACGGCCACTGGCGGCTCGGCGAGGATCGACAGCGAAGGCACGACGATGTCGAACTTGTCAGCGCCGCCATCTTCTTTCAGCGCCAGGAACGCTTCGTTTTCCCAGGCCAGCAACACGTCGCCCTGACCGTTGTTGACGAAAGTAATGGTCGAACCGCGCGCACCGGTGTCGAGGATCGGCACGTGCTTGAACAGGGTCTGTACGTATTCTTTGGCTTTGGCTTCGTCACCGCCATTGGCTTTCAGGCCATAGGCCCACGCGGCGAGGAAGTTCCAGCGCGCACCGCCGGAGGTTTTTGGGTTCGGGGTGATTACCGAGACGTCGTTCTTGACCAGATCGCCCCAGTCCTTGATGCCTTTCGGATTGCCCTTGCGCACCAGGAAGACGATGGTCGAAGTGTACGGCGTGCTCGCTTCCGGCAGACGCTTCTGCCAGTCGGCGGGCAGGGTCTTGCCGAGTTTGGCGATTTCATCGATGTCGCCGGCCAAAGCCAGGGTCACTACGTCAGCGCGCAGACCGTCGATCACCGCACGGCCCTGCTTGCCCGAACCGCCGTGGGATTGCTGGATTTTCACGGTGTCGCCGGCGTGGTCTTTCTGCCAGAACTTGATGAATTCGGCGTTGTAGTCCTGATACAGCTCGCGCGTTGGGTCATACGACACGTTGAGCAGCTCGTAATCCTTGGCAACCGCGGAACCGGCAAACACAGCGCTGGCCAGGGCGGCCAAAGCGTAACGGCGAATCGACGACATGGTGAAAGCTCCTGGAATTCTTGGTGGTGGCTTTTTCTTATGAATATCTGGAATCGGGTTTGCCGGCTAAAGATCGGAGCCTGCGGCAGCTCCTACATCAATCCCCCGTAGGAGCTGCCGCAGGCTGCGATCTTTTGATCTTCACCTCAGCCCGGTTGTTTACCCGGTTGCTGCAAACGAAACTTCTCTTTGCGCTCGATCTGCACGACCTGCGCGTTGTGCACAGTGATCTCCACCGCGCCAAACCGCAGATCGCGCAGGGCGCTCTGGATTTCACGCAAGATGGTGGTTTCGTCCTGACCGTCAACGCTGCGAAGGGATGCGCTCATGGTGCTGCTCCTTTGAATGGGATTTGCCTGGCAGTGGGCGGCACTGCGTTCGGCGTGGGAGCAATATAAGAGAGGCATGGATATTCTTAAAAAGACTATTTAAGAATGTTTATATAACTAGAAAACATTATGTGGCGGGGCAAGGGTTTGCGCCGATCTGAGAGCGATAGATAACCCTGTGGCGAGGGGATTTATCCCCGTTGGGTTGCGAAGCGACCCTGAAAATTTGGGACTGCTGCGCAGTCCAACGGGGATAAATCCCCTCGCCACAGATTTTGTATTCACCTCAGGTTTTGTGTCAGCTGTCAGCAATAACGGGGGCTTTCGTCCAGTCAATTTCGGTCGCCGGGCTCGGCCGTCCAAACCAGTAGCCCTGTCCAAGATCACATTCCTGCGCGAGCAGGAACACCGCCTGCTCAGCCTGCTCAATCCCCTCGGCATGCACCTGCATGCCCATGCTCCGCGCCAGCGCAATAATCACCCGGACAATCGCCGCGTCATCCTCATCCCACGGCAAACCGGCTACAAAGCCCTGATCGATCTTCAATTTTTGCACCGGCAAACGCTTGAGTCGCAGCAGCGACGAATAGCCGGTGCCGAAATCATCGATCGCCAGGCGAATCCCCAACTCACGCAAACGATGCATCTGCTCCAGTGCCACTTCCGGATCGTCCATCACCGCACTTTCGGTGACTTCCAGCTCCAGATACGCCGGATCCAGCCCGGTGTCATGCAGCACCTGCGCCACTTGCTGATACAACTCGCGGCGCGCAAACAACCGCGATGACACATTGACCGCGACAAATGACAGCACCATTCCGGCCTGCTGCCACTCACACATCTGCCGACAGGCCTGTTGCATCACCCATGCGTCGATTTCGGCGATCAATCCGGTGCGTTCGGCAATCGGGATGAACTCCGCCGGCGACACCAGACCGCGTTGCGGATGCTGCCAGCGAACCAGCGCTTCGACGCCAATCAGGCGACTGCTTTTCAGGTCATGCACCGGCTGGTAGTAGACACGCAGTTCCTGCTGTTCCAGCGCCCGGCGCAGTTCGAAAGCGATTTCGACCCGTCGCTGAGCGTGGGCGGTGAGTTCTTCGGTGTACAAAGCGTAACCGTTGCGGCCGCTGCTCTTGGCCTTGAACAATGCCGCATCAGCATTACGCAACAGTTGATCGGCGCTCAATGCATCGCTGGGAAACAGGCTGATGCCGATACTGGCGTTTATGAACAACTCGTGGCCATCGATGCAGAGCGGTTCCTTGAGCGCATCGAGAATGCGTTGCGCCAGTGCCGCCGCTTGCACGGGCTGTGGACAACTTTCCGCGAGCACGGCGAACTCGTCGCCGCCGAGGCGCGCCAGGGTGATTCCCGGTCCGAACAGTTCCTGCAGGCGCGCCGCCACGGCCTTGAGCAAGCGATCGCCGACGTTATGCCCGAGGCTGTCGTTGATCATCTTGAAGTGATCGAGATCGAGCATCAGCAACGCGCAACCGCGCTTGTGGATCTGCGCAGAGGCCAGCGCCTGCTCGGCACGGTCGCTGAACAACAGGCGATTGGGCAGATCGGTCAGCGGGTCGTGGTGCGCAAGGTGTTTGAGTTCATGCTCGGAGTGCTTGATCGCGCTGATATCGGAAAACACTGCGACGTAATGACTGAGTCGGCCCTGATCGTCATGAATGACGCGGATGGTTTGCCACTGTGGATAAATCTCGCCGCTCTTGCGGCGGTTCCAGATTTCCCCACTCCATTCGCCCTCGGTCTCGAGGGTGGCGAACATTGCCTGATAGAAACCCGGCGGATGATGCCCGGACTTGAAAAGGCTGGGACGCTGGCCGAGGACTTCTTCGCGCTGATAACCGGTGATCTCGATGAACGCACGATTGACGTGCACGATCAGCCCCTGATGGTTGGTCACCAACACCCCTTCGCGGGTGCAATCGAACACCGCAGCGGCCTGGCGCAGGCGTTCGCGATCAGCGTGACGCTCGCGCAACCGCGCGCCGATCCCGAGAAACTCGCACAGTCGAACCCGCGCCAGAAAAATCAGCGCGGCGCTGACCGCCGCAAACACATAACCGTTGATCAGTTGCCATCGGCCAAGATCGACGGAGTTATCGAAGAAATTGTTTAATAAATGATCAGCACCTTGCAGCCAGACGACGGCAAGCACGAGATAGAGCAGCGCTGCACGCAAGGCATCGCGATATGTGGCAGACATTCGGCTATCCATGTCCCTACAAAAAGGTTGGAATTATAGGTCAAGAAACATCCAGCGACTCTTATCTGAAAGGGCGACTGGTTTTATCTGTGTGCTTAGTGATAATGCAACGGCTGTTTTTATCTTTATCGAGGGCCCTATAGCCTATGTGGTACGAAGGTTTTCTTGGCTTGTCGGCCTGGTCTCTGGTCGCGGTCACCCTGTTGATGACCCACGTGACAATTGTCGGCGTCACGGTCTATCTGCACCGCTATTCGGCCCATCGCTCGCTTGAGCTTAATGCCGGCCTGAAGCACTTCTTCCGTTTCTGGCTGTGGCTGACCACGGCGCAGAACACCCGCGAGTGGACCGCCATCCACCGTAAACACCACGCCAAGTGCGAAACCGAGGATGACCCGCACAGCCCGGTCATCAAAGGCCTTTCCACCGTGCTGCGCACTGGCGCCGAGCTGTACCGCGCTGAAGCGCAGAATCCGGAAACCCTGCGCATCTACGGCAAGAACTGCCCGGAAGACTGGATCGAACGCAACGTCTACAGCCGCTACCCGCTGCTGGGCGTGGCAATCATGGGCGTGATCGACCTGCTGCTGTTCGGCACCATCGGCATCACCATCTGGGCGATCCAGATGATGTGGATCCCGGTATGGGCCGCCGGCGTGATCAACGGTCTTGGCCATGCCGTCGGCTACCGCAACTTCGAATGCCGCGACGCGGCGACCAATCTGGTGCCGTGGGGCATCCTGATCGGCGGCGAAGAACTGCATAACAACCATCACACCTACCCTAACTCGGCCAAGCTGTCGGTGAAGAAGTGGGAGTTCGACCTCGGTTGGGCGTGGATCAAAGTCTTCAGTTTCCTGCGTCTGGCCAAGGTTCAGCGTGTCGCGCCGATCGCCCACCGGGTCGAAGGCAAGGGCAATCTGGACATGGACACCGCCATGGCGATCCTCAACAACCGCTTCCAGATCATGGCCCAGTACCGCAAGTTGGTGATCGGGCCGCTGGTCAAGCAAGAGCTGGCCAAGGTCGATCATTCGGTGCGCCACCAGTTCCACCGCGCCAAGCGCCTGCTGTCGCGGGAAACCAGCCTGCTGGAAGATCGTCATCACTTGCGCATCCAGAACATGCTCGAACACAGCCAGGCATTGAAGGTAATTTACGAAAAACGCCTGGCCCTGCAGCAGATCTGGGTCAAGACCAGCGCAAATGGTCACGACATGCTCGCGGCCATCAAGGAATGGATTCACGAGGCGGAAGCCAGCGGCATTCAGTCGTTGCGTGAATTCGCCGACCAGTTGAAAACCTACTCGCTGCGCCCGACTGCGTAATCGCGTAATCGCGTAATCGCGTAATCGCGTAATCGCGTAATCGCGTAATCGCGTAATCGCGTAATCGCGTAATCGCGTAATCGGTAGGAGCTGCCGCAGGCTGCGATCTTTTGACTTTGTTTCAAAAAGAAAAGATCAAAAGATCGCAGCCTGCGGCAGCTCCTACAGGGTTGACCATTGGCAGCCGCCCGGCGGAACCCCGCACCCGCTGGGAACTTCGCTGAAAATCCCCTATCTCAAAGACACTTCGCCACCCCGGCGGGTTGTACTGTGGTTGTTGTCGAACTCCCGGCACGCCCTTTGAGATCTGTGCCGATGGTCAACAACAATCAAAAAGACTCATCCTTCCCGCAGTGGCCCGAGGCCGCACAAACCCTCATGGCATTGATGCACGCCCAAGGCGAAGTTGCGCGCTTGAGCGAACGCGAACAGCTGTTCAGCTCGCTGCTGGTCAGCGTCAATGCCGTACTCTGGGCCTTCAACTGGGAAACCCGGCAAGTGCTGTACGTCAGCCCGGCTTATGAACGGATTTTCGGCCGTTCTGCCGGCTTGTTGCTGGGCGACTACAACCAGTGGCGCGACAGCATCTACCCCGACGATCTGGAATACGCCGAACGCAGCCTCGCCGAAGTGCTGCACAAAGGCGCAGTAGAAGATCGCGAATACCGCATCATCGACGCCGATGGCCAGGTGCGCTGGCTCAGCGACAAGTGCTTCATCAATCGCCAGGACGAACCCGGGCAACCGGTGATCATCGTCGGCATCGCCGAAGACATCACCGACAAGAAGCAGATGGAAACCGAGCTTCATCGCCTGGCGACCACCGACGTGCTGACGCAAAGCAGTAACCGCCGGCACTTTTTCGAATGCGCCAACCGCGAGTTCGAAGAGGCGCGCCTGCAAGGTTCGCCCATGGCCTTTCTGCTGCTGGACATCGACGACTTCAAAATAATCAACGACACCTACGGCCACCCGGAAGGCGACAACGTGCTGCAGCGGATTGCCGAGTGCGGCCGCGGTTCGTTACGCCGTGGCGATCTGTTCGGGCGAATTGGCGGGGAAGAGTTTGCCGCGGTGTTCCCGGGCTGTGCGCCGGACATGGCGATGCAGGTGGCCGAGCGGTTGCAGCAGGAGATTCAACGGTTGAGTTTCAGCCATGCCGGCCTGACGTTCGGCATCAGCGTCAGCCAGGGCCTGACCAGTCTCACTGAAGAAGACGAAAGCCTCGACAGCCTGTTCGCCCGCGCGGATGCAGCGATGTACGAAGCCAAGCGCCAGGGCAAGAACCGCATCATCACAGCCTGACCCCGAACACAAACCCTGTAGGAGCTGCGGCACGCTGCGATCTTTTGATCTTGTTCTAAAGATCAAAAGATCGCAGCGTGCCGCAGCTCCTACAGGGGGATTGTGCGAATGTTATTTGCGCATCCGCATCAGCTCCGGCAAGCCGATCTTGAGCAACCGCGCCGTGCGGCTCTTCGCCAACTCTTCGATGCCTTCATGCTCGGTCAGATGCGCCATCTGCGCGGCCATGTTCATCACCAGCGCCTCGCGCGAATACACCCCGCCGCCGAGCTGGTAGACCGACGCAATCAACTCACGCAGCTCCAGCGGCAGTCGCCAGCGCGTACGCAGCGCCGAACCGTAGGCTGCACCAAATTGTGCCAGCGCTTCGCCAACCTCCTCCAGCTCATCCAGCTCACCGCCAGCCTGCTGCCATTCCTGCAAACAACGCAGCAGCGCGAGATCACCCAGACGGTGCAGCATGCCTGCGCAATAGCAGCGCTCCTGATCGAGATCAAGCAGTCGAGCCAGCGTGCGCGCGTATTCAGCGGTGTGCAGCGACAAGCCCCAATAACGCTCGGCATAGTCGGCCAGACACGGATCACTGAGTTTGGCACTGCGCTTGAGCGCCAGGCCGAGAATCAGGTTCATGCTCTGCCCGGTGCCCAGTCGATGCAGCGCCTGAGCCAATGTCTGCACCGGCGCACCATGGTGTTGCGCGGCGCTGTTGGCCGCCGCGATCAACACCGCGGTGATTTGCGGATCGGTTTTTATCTCATCTTCCAGCAGCTTCAGGTCGAGGCCATTGGGATTCAGGCTGCGCTTCACGGCCACTTGAACGTCGGTCATCAACGGCGCGCCATCGGCTTGCTCACGGCGACGCTCAAGAAACACCGACAAGGTCATGCCCGGCGCTAGCGCCGGCACTTCGCAGAACACCTCTTCCCCGGCATTGAGCAGCAAACCCTGCAAACGGGCGGTCAGACTTTCCATGTTCAGCGGTTTGGTCAGATACGCCGTCGGCGCCAACGGAATGGCTTCGCGCACACTGGCGCTGTCATTGCGACTGCTCATCAGAATGAACGGCAGCGGCGGATTGCGTTTGCGCTGGCGCACGCTGCGCAGCACATTCAAGCCATCGACGCCGGGCAGTTCCCAATCGACGATGGCCAGGTCATAAGGAATTTCGCTGAGCATCGACAGCGCTTGCTGGCCATCGGCACACAGATCCAGCCGCGCATCGCAGCGCACGTTCAGCAGCACTTGTTTGAGCAGGTCGCGGGACCACGGATCAGCCTCGGCAATCAGCACTCGCGGTACGGCGGGTAATTCAACGGCAGTCATGCGCGCTCTCCCTTGCAATCCCTGAACCTTAGCCAATGCTGGCCTTTCGATACAGCGCTAAAGCGCCCGATGTGTTTCAAGGGGCGTAAAAAAACCCGCCGAAGCGGGTTTTTTGTCGATCAGGTCACACTGGGTGATCAGAGCTCGGAGAAGCACTCTTCGATGATCGCCAGGCCTTTGTCCAGTTGCTCGTCCGGCGAGGTCAGCGGTACGAGGACGCGCAGAACGTTGCCGTAGGTGCCGCAGGACAGCAGGATCAGACCTTTGTCGCGGGCCTTGGCCACAACCGATGCCACTGCTGCAGCGTTCGGCTTGTGGCTGTCGCCGTTTTCGAACAGCTCGACCGCGATCATCGCGCCCAGGGCACGGACTTCACCGATCACCGGGTACTTGGCCTGAATGGCCTTCAAGCCAGTGACCAGACGCTCGCCGACTGCCTTGCAACGATCCAGCAGGTTTTCTTCTTCGAACACTTCCATCACTGCCAGAGCAGCGGCGCAAGCGATCGGGCTACCGGCGTAAGTGCCACCGAGGCCGCCCGGAGCAATGGCGTCCATGTATTCGGCCTTGCCGCAAACACCGGCCAGCGGGAAGCCGCCAGCGATGGATTTGGCGAAGGTGGTCAGGTCGGCAGCAACGCCCATCTGTTCCATGGCGAAGAACGTACCGGTACGGCCAGCGCCTGTTTGTACTTCGTCAGCGATCAGCAAAATGCCGTGCTGGTCGCACAGCGCGCGCAGACGCTTCATGAATTCCTTCGGCGCGACGTAGAAACCACCTTCACCCTGTACAGGCTCGATGATGATCGCGGCGATGTCTTTCGGCTCGGCGTCGTTCTTGAAGATGCGTTCGATGGAAGCGATCGAGTCGTCGATGCTTACACCGTGCAGCTCATTCGGGTACAGCGCGCGGAAGATGCCGCCTGGCATCAGGCCCATGCCGGCCGAGTACGGCACGACTTTACCGGTCAGGCCCAGGGTCATCATGGTGCGACCGTGGTAGGCGCCGGTGAAGGCGATCACGCCAGCGCGGCCAGTGGCGGCACGGGCGATTTTCACGGCGTTTTCTACCGCTTCGGAACCGGTGGTGACCAGCAGGGTTTTCTTGGCGAAATCACCCGGGATCTTCGCGTTGATCTTTTCGCACACTTCTACGTACGGCTCGTAAGCCAGCACCTGGAAGCAAGTGTGGGTCAGCTTGTTCAGCTGTTCGGTCACGGCGGCGATGATTTTCGGGTGCACGTGGCCGGTGTTCAGTACAGCGATACCGCCGGCGAAGTCGATGAACTCACGACCTTCAACGTCAGTCACGGTAGCGTTTTTTGCCGACTCAGCGAAGATCGGGTGAATCTGGCCAACACCACGTGGAACAGCTGCGGTACGACGGGCCATCAGTTCAGCGTTAGTCTTGCTCATTACAGTCCTCATTCGCCGCTCATCGGGCGGCGTGGTTCAAGGATTAAGCGGGAGGAAGCGACGGCGGCAGCATGCGATGATCGACTGCCACGGCGTTCCCGGCCGCAGAGAAAATTCCGGTTTGAAACGACGCAAAGGGACAGCGCTCTCGTGCCCTTTGCGTTTGCAGCGATCCTTGTCCGGGCTTAGATGCCCAGGCAGAGGTATTTGATTTCCAGGTAATCTTCGATGCCGTACTTGGAGCCTTCACGGCCCAGGCCCGAGGCCTTGATGCCGCCGAACGGCGCGACTTCGTTGGAGATCAGCCCGGTGTTGACGCCAACCATGCCGTACTCCAGTGCTTCAGCGACACGGAACACACGACCGAGGTCGCGAGCATAGAAGTACGAAGCCAGACCGAATTCGGTGTCGTTGGACATCGCGATCACTTCGGCTTCGTCTTTGAAGCGGAACAGCGGCGCCAGCGGACCGAAGGTTTCTTCCTTGGCCACTGCAGCATTTTTCGGCACGTTGGTGAGGATGGTCGGTTCGAAGAAGTTGCCTTCCATCGCCTTGCCACCGGCCAGCACGGTCGCGCCTTTGGCCACAGCGTCAGCAATGTGCTCTTTGACCTTGGCCACGGCTTTTTCGTCGATCAGCGGGCCAGTGGTGGTGCCGTCTTCCAGACCGTTGCCGATCTTCAGTTTGGCCACAGCCACTTTCAGCTTCTCGGCGAACGCGTCGTAGACCGAATCCTGAATGTACAGACGGTTGGCGCAGACGCAGGTCTGGCCGTTGTTGCGGTATTTGGAAATGATTGCGCCTTCGACGGCCTTATCCAGGTCCGCGTCGTCGAACACGATGAACGGCGCGTTACCGCCCAGTTCCAGCGAGACTTTCTTGATGTCCTTGGCGCATTCAGCCATCAGCTGGCGGCCAATTTCGGTCGAACCGGTGAAGGACAGTTTGCGCACGATCGGGTTGCTGGTCAGCTCGCTGCCGATGTCGCCGGCGCTGCCGGACACCACGCTGAACACGCCCGCAGGAATGCCCGCGCGCTGAGCCAGTTCGGCCAGGGCGAAAGCGGAGAATGGCGTTTGCGAAGCAGGCTTGAGGACCATGGTGCAACCGGCGGCCAGTGCCGGGCCGGCTTTACGGGTGATCATCGCGGCCGGGAAGTTCCACGGGGTGATCGCTGCGGTCACACCGATTGGCTGCTTGATCACGATCAGGCGCTTGTCGGGCTGGTGACCTGGAATCACGTCACCGTAGATGCGCTTGGCTTCTTCGGCGAACCACTCGATGAACGAAGCGGCGTAAACGATTTCGCCCTTGGCTTCGGCCAGCGGCTTGCCCTGTTCGAGAGTCATCAGGCGCGCGAGGTCGTCCTGGTTCTCGATCATCAGTTCGAACCAGCGACGCAACTTGCCGGCACGCTCTTTGGCGGTCAGTGCACGCCAGGCCGGCAGCGCTTTGTCAGCGGCTTCGATGGCACGGCGGGTTTCGGCGGCGCCCATTTTTGGCACGGTACCGAGGATTTCACCGGTGGCCGGGTTGTTGACCTTGATCGTCTGACCGTTGTCCGCATCGACCCAAGCGCCATCAATGAAGGCTTGCTGGCGGAACAACTGGGTATCTTTAAGCTGCATGTCGGCTTTCCTTAACAGCACCGCGGCCTGCGCGGAGCAAATTATGATTGTAGAAAGGCGCCTCGCAAGGCTGCCGTCAGGGAAATCAGTGACCGGGTGTGGCGCATAAACAGTGGACGATTCGAACCACCAGCGCTTCAACACCCAGCAAAGAGCGTTTGAAATCTCAAACGGATCGTAGGATCAAAGGGGGTAAAGGACAATAGGTCGTTCGAAAAAAAGAACAAAAACGCCGCGTTTGTGGAAATTTTCAGATCAACGAGCAAAAAGCCCTCGCGGCAACAGAACCATAGATCAGTCCCGCGAAAGCGCCAAGCGAGGGTTTTGCAGGACGTTACAGCTTTCAGGAATGCAGCGATTTCAACCGACACGCGTACTGACAATCCGCGCCGAAACCCAGCATGGACGCCCCGAGCCGACCTAGGTATGATGTCGCCCGCTGCACCAGTAGCTCAGCTGGATAGAGTACTGCCCTCCGAAGGCAGGGGTCGTGGGTTCGAATCCCGCCTGGTGCACCATTGATTTAAACGAGAAAGCCCCGGACTGTGATGGTCCGGGGCTTTTTTGTGGGCGATGAACAGACTGCGCAACGACGCTACTCCGTCGTCCAGTCAAACTCATCGTAATCATCGTCGTCCTCTTCTTCCTCAATCTCCTCAAAAACCTCGTCTTCATCAACGACATCTTCTTCCGGCTGATTCAGCAGAAACTCCTTGCGTGCTTCAGTAATCGCGCGCCGTATCTCTTCGCCCTTCTCGGGGCAATTGAGGAGTTGGGCGATGCGGTCAATTTTCGATGCCACGTTGTCCTCCAGTGGATTGGCAATGCCCCGATATTGCGCGCTTTTGCGGGGCAATGCCAAATGGCGGGAGGAGACGCCGGTCATTTTTTCTGCAACTGTTCGAGTCGGGCGTCGAGATCGGCGTCCGGATAGCGTTTGTGCAGGTTGTTGAACAGGCTGTCGGCCGCTTGTGACTGGCCGGATTCGCGCAGGCGCAGAACTTCACGCAGTTGTGCATCGAGACCATTGACCGGGGCGGCAGCGCGTTTGCCGAGTTTGGCTTCATCGGCGCTGATCGCCTGACTTTGCATTGGCGCAGCCATTTCCGCCATTGGCGCGGGAGCGGGCATGCCGCCAGCGGGGGCGCTCAATGCCTCGGGCGCCTGTTTGCGGGCCAGTGGCGCTGCCGGTTTGGCTGCCGGAGCGAAGTCGAATTGTGGTTGCGGCTCAGGCGCGCGCTGCACCAGCGACAACATCAGGGCGACGCCGACGAGACTGGCGAACGCAACTTGCCAGCGCGGTTTGCGGCAGGCGTCGAGCCAGCGTTGCCACAGGCTTGGCTTCGGCGCCGGGATCTCGCGGCGGGCAGCATTGAGAATGAATGCATCGAGGTGCGCTGGCGGTTCAGCGTTGTGCTGTTCGCGCACATGTTTTATCACCGAGTCATCGGGTGTCTGGCGGGCGTCAGTCATGTCAGTACCTCCTCGGCCAGCAGCCGACGCAGTTTTTGCTGGGCGTAGCGCAAGCGGCTTTTCACGGTTTCCAGCGGTGTTTCGGTGAGGCTGGCGATTTGCGCCAGGTCGAGGTCGCCGTGGGCACGCAGCAGGAACACTTCGCGCTGGTCGGCGGGCAGGGTTTGCAGGGCGCTTTCCAGGCGCTGGCTGTCGCGGCTAAGGCTGAGCAGTTGTTCGGGATCGTTCGTGTCATCGCTGACGGCGTGCGCCTGTTCGTCAAAGCTGTCGTGCAGCGGTTGCCGAGCGCCGTGTTTGCGCCAGTGATCGATCAGACGATTGCGTGCAATCTGGAACAACCATGTACGAAAGGTCGCCCGGCCCTGTGGCTGACTGGTGCTGCGGATCAGGCTCAGCCAAGTGTCCTGAAACACTTCGTCGGCCAACTCCGGTTTGCCACTCAAACCGAGCAGAAACCGATACAGGCCCTGGCGGTGGCGCGCGTACAAGATCTCGAACGCCGCGCCGTCGCCCTCGCGATAACGCGCCAGCAGCGCTTCATCGCTGCTGGCGGTTGAGCTGTCTGCCGAAGCAAACAGCTGGCTGATGAACCCCTTCAGACGACTCACTTATTCAATCCGTCGTGGAGTGGCCGGCGCATTCGCTGCGGTCGAGGTGCGCAGGCTCTGCGCCAGTTCCACCAGTTGCACGAACTCGTTGCGCAGGCCGAAGCGATCGTCACCACGCGCGCCACGGGCCAGCGCCTCAGTGTCTTTCAGGCTGAAGTCGCCGGTGTAGCGGCCATCCTTGAGTTGCTGGGAAAACGCGGCGACCGCAGCGGCAAAGCGCAGGTCTTCACTGGCGGGGGCGACCTGATTGGTAATCGGCCGTTCGATCAGCCGACTTTTCCCACCTTCGGGCTGTTGATAACGTACACGCAGCATCGCCAATTCTGCGTTTTTCGCGGAAGTAACCGGCGGCGATTGACCGTAACGCAGCGGCTCCAGCCAGCCCTGCTCACCCGCCGGGACAATTTCATACAGCGCGGTCACTGTGTGTCCTGCGCCGATTTCACCGGCATCGACTTTGTCATTGCTGAAATCCTCACGCTTCAATGCACGGTTTTCGTAGCCGAGCAGACGATATTCGCTGACCTGCGCCGGGTTGAACTCCACCTGCAACTTGACGTTCTTCGCTACCACGGCGAGGGTCGAGCCGAGTTGATCGACCAGCACCTTGCGTGCCTCGCGCAGGTTATCGATATAGGCGTAGTTGCCATCGCCAGCGTCGGCCAGTTGCTCCATCAAGTGTTCATTGTAGTTATCCACACCAAAACCCAAGGTGGTCAGGGATATCCCGCTTTTGCGTTTATCCACAGCCATTTGCTTGAGGCTGTCGAAGTCGCTGACGCCGAAATTGAAGTCGCCATCGGTGGCCAGAAGAATGCGGTTGATGCCGTTGGGGATGAAGGCTTGTTGCGCCATCTGGTAGGCCATTTCGATGCCCGAAGCGCCAGCGGTCGAACCACCTGCAGTCAATTGCTCGATAGCCGTACGAATTTTCGCTTTTTCCCGTCCGGAAGTAGGTTCAAGCACCACTCTGGATTCGCCGGCGTAGACGACCAACGACACGCGATCCTGATCGCGCAATTGATCGACCAGCAGTTTCAAGGTGCTTTTGACCAGCGGCAGGCCCTCGCGACGATCCATGGAACCCGATACGTCGACCAGAAACACCAGATTGGCCGGTGCCAGTTCCGCCACGGCGCGGTCGGAGGCCTTGATGCCGATACGCAGCAACCGCGTGTGCGGGTTCCATGGCGAGGCAGCCAGCTCGGTGGTCACGCCAAAGGGCGAGCCATCGCTGGGCAACGCGTAGTCGTAGGGGAAGTAATTGACCATTTCCTCCAGTCGCACCGCGCCTTCCGGTGGCAGACGTCCTTGATTGAGCAGACGGCGAACATTGGCGTACGCGCCCGTATCGACGTCAGCGCTGAAGGTTGAAACCGGCGTTTCGGCGACGCTGTGGATCGGGTTGTCAGGCAGCATCTGATATTGCTCGCGCTGCTCGTCACGATAGCCCTGTGGATAACTGTCCGCGCTGGGCATCGCGGCAAAACTGGCCAGCGGCGCCGGATGCGCCATGCGCTTGGCCATCGTTCCGCCCGCCATGACCGCTTCCTGTTGAACCACAGCTTGAGGCTGCACAGGCGCTGGCACAGCGGCGGAATCAGGATTGGAAGAGACGCCGCAACCACCGACGGCCAACAACATACCGACCACGACGGGACGCAAAAGAAGATGAGACATGGGGGCTGACCTCGGGATGAAATTGATCATTCATCCAGTGAGACGGGCAGCCCTTTCAGTTCGGGTTAAACGCCGCTAAAAAATTTTCAGCGGTGATAACGCCGCACCGCACTGCTGTTGCGCAGCACATGGCCTTTGATTTTTTCCATCAGTTCAGCGCGGGTCAAGCCGGCCGGCAAGGCGTCCGGAGCAAGATCGAGGGCGTAGATCTGGATGATGTAGTGGTGCGCACTGTCGCCCACTGGCGGGCACGGCCCCATGTAATGCGTGTTGCCCTTGCTGTTGGTGCCGCCGACACCCTCGAAAGCGGACTTGGCACCGACACCGGCCGGAATCTGGCGGGTCGTGGCTTTGATGCCGTAGTGAATCCAGTGATCGACGCCCAGGCCTTTCTGGCCGTCCGGATCGTGCATGACGATCGCGTAGCTCTGGGTCGCGGTGGGGCCAGCGTTCCAGCTCAGCGCCGGCGACTGGTTCTTGCCGCCACAGCCGGCCGCATCGCTGGCCGCTGCTGCGGTGAACAGGCGGTTATCGGAAACACCCGGGATGCTCAGGGTGAAACGCTCCTGGGCCTGCGCCGGAAACTGCACGCAAAGGGCGACGACAACGGCCGCCAGCCATGGGTTGAGAGAGGTCAATCGGGTCATTCCGGGAGCACCTTGTGCAGTTGGGCCTTCGTCGGCCTGCAAACTATAGCTGTACCGTTCGTGCCGTGGCAGTGGCAAATGGCTGAACCTCGCACTACCGCGCAAACTCACAAGAGAAATGCCTGCGAGGAAGCCGGATATGGCCCTGCACCGTGTCGCCCGTATCGCCGATGTCCCACAAGACCGTGGCCTGCCCGTGGAAATCGGCGACTGCAAGATCGTCCTGCTGCGCGCCGGAGATCAACTGCGTGCCTTTCAGGGCGAATGCCCACATGCCGGCGCGCCGTTGGCTGACGGCGCGTTGTGTCACGGACGCCTGATCTGCCCGTGGCATAAAGCCGCATTCCGCGCTGAAGACGGCGCGTTGTGCGAGCCGCCAGCCCTCGACAGCCTTAAACGTTATCCGCTGGAAACACGCGGCGACGAGGTGTGGGTGGATGACCAACCGTTAGCGGATCCGCACACTCCGCCGGCAGACGATTCCCGTACGTTCGTGATTGTCGGCGCAGGGGCGGCAGGCACGGCGTGCGCGGCGGCGCTACGGGAAAAGGGCTTTGGTGGCCGAATCCTGATGATCGACCGTGAAACCGACGCCGGTTACGACCGAACGGTGCTGAGCAAATTCGTCCTCGCCGGAGAAATGCCAGCCGAGGAAATTCCACCCCTGCGCGATGAAGCTTTCTATAAAGAGCAGCGCATTGAACGGCTGCACAGCGAAATCACTTCACTCGACGCTCAGGTCAAGACCCTGCACCTCGCCGATGGCCAAATCCTCAATTACGACGCAGCGGTGCTGGCGACTGGCGGCGCACCCAATCGATTGGAGTTGCCCGGCGCAGACCTGCCGCAGGTGTTCGTCTTGCGTTCAAAAGCCCAGGCTGAACAGATCATGAACACGGCCCAGCCGGATCAGCGCGCGGTGATCATCGGCGACAGCTTCATCGCCCTTGAGTGTGCCTCGGCCCTGCGCCAGCACGGTCTGGACGTTACGGTGCTGGCGCGCCATGCGATTCCCTTCGCCGCGCAATTCGGCGAAACCGTGGGCAAAGCGATTCGCACACTGCATGAAGAAAATGGCGTGAAGTTCATCAACGAGCACCAAGCCACGGAAATCATCGGCGACGGCAAGGTCGAGGCGGTGCT
This sequence comes from Pseudomonas helmanticensis, assembly GCF_900182985.1. Lineage (NCBI taxonomy): Bacteria > Pseudomonadati > Pseudomonadota > Gammaproteobacteria > Pseudomonadales > Pseudomonadaceae > Pseudomonas > Pseudomonas helmanticensis. The sequence goes on from NZ_FXUY01000001.1 coordinate 4,131,985, forward strand.
GCTGGACAATGGTTTGCGCCTTTCTGCGGATCTGGTGCTGGCAGGCATTGGCGTCCACCCCGCCACCGAGCCTTTTGCGTCATTGCCCAAGGAAAAAGATCAGTCGCTGCGCGTCGACGCCGGCATGCGCATCACCGCGGGGCTTTGGGCCATTGGCGACATCGCCACCTTCCCGCTGAACGGCCAGCCGCAGCGCATCGAACACTGGCGCCTGGCCCAGCAACACGCACGAATCGCTGCTGCCAACATGCTCGGTGGCGACGAACACTATCTTGATGTGCCGTACTTCTGGACCTGGCACTTCGGCAAGAATTACGACTACCTCGGCCACGCTGAGCATTGGGATGAAGTCGAGTTTCTGGGCGAGCCGGAGCACCCACCGTTTATTGGTCTGTTCGGCCGAAAGGGTGTTCTAGTCGCTGCAGTCGCCTGCGAAAAGGAACGCGCCATGGCCCTGCTGGCCGAACGCATGAAGCAACCCCTGCCCATGGAAGAAGCCTGGACCCTGATCCGCGACTGATAAAAACCCCTGTAGGAGCTGTTGATCGTTCCCACGCTCCTGCGTGGGAATGCAGCCCGTGACGCTCCGCGTCACTGGACGCGGAGCGTCCCAAGAGGCATTCCCACGCAGAGCGTGGGAACGATCAATCAGGGGTTTCGCCATCAGGAGAGACGGTTCACCGGTTCGCGGTTATCGTCGTCTTCGGCATGCAGGAAGATCACCCGTGGATGCTCCAGCGGTGCCAATGGCGGCGGCAATTCTTCCTGCTGCACCGGCCAGAAATGCGTCACCACATGACTGATATCGCCTTCCTGATCGTTGTGAATGGTCATCACCCCGGGCGTGCGCAGTTTCTGCAAACGGTCGTCACACAGTTTGAAGCTCTTGCTCAGCCCCTCATCATCGATCACCGGCGACGGCAACCGGCGCTGGGCGAAGCTGCGGCTCTTACGCTGCTGATAACGCGCCCAACCGATCAGAATCACCGCGTTGACCAGCGCCACCCACAGATATATCTGCAAAGTACCGAGTGCATCGAACGCCGAATTATCGATGCGCGCCCCGCCCGCATGGGGTTCGATCAATGGCCACAGACCACGGATCAGCAAGAACAACAGGCCCACCCACGCCACCACCGTAAGCACCACGTCGACCACGACGAGGAAAGGCCGCTGGCGAGTCCGGATGATTTTCATTTGATGACCTCCTCTTCGTCGTCGCCGATCGGCTTGATGCCCCGATCAGGACTGACCCAGCGCGCACGTTTCTGATGTTGGCCGAACAACACTTTCGGGAAGCTGACCAGCGTGGTCAGCAAACTGACAAACCAGAATGCAATCGGGTACCAGACCACCCAGAACATGGTCTTGCCCAACCCCGGCTCGTAGCGACGGTCGATGATGATGCTGACGGCGAATTGCACGAGGCAGACAAACGCCAGTAACAGCCCGGTGAACGCCGGCGGCATCAGGTGATGCACGGCGATGGCCTCGGGCAGCACCACGAATTTGCCGACGCCCCAGAAAATCACCGACAACAGGAAGGTAAACGCCCAACCGGTCGACAGGCAGTATTCGAACAGCAGCGGCCACAGGTAACGATGGCGGTACTGCCAGATGCCACGGATGTTCTTGAACAGCACTTCGGCGCCACCCTGGGCCCAGCGCAAACGCTGCTTCCACAGGCCGCCGAGGGTTTCCGGCATGAGGATCCAGCACAGCGCGCGCGGCTCGTAAAAGATGCTCCAGTGATCGAGTTGCAGCTTCCAGCTGATGTCGATGTCTTCGGTGATCATGTCCGGGCTCCAGTAACCGACCCGGTTCAGCGCCGAACGGCGGAACGCGACGATGACACCGGAGACGGTGAAGATCCGTCCAAACACGCGCTGCGTACGTTTGATCAACCCGATGATCGACGAGAACTCACCGACCTGAACCCGTCCGACCAAAGTCGAACGCGTGCGAATCCGTGGGTTGCCGGTCACCGCGCCAAGACGTGCGTTATCCAGCATCGGCGCGACCAGATAGGCCGCCGTGTTCGGCGCCAGCAACGCGTCGCCGTCGATGCACACCAGGTATTCACTGCGCGCGGCGATGGCGCCCATGCGCAGGGCGACCGCTTTGCCTTGGTTTTCCGCCAGATGCAGCACGCGCAGTCGCGGATCTTCCTTGGCCAAGGCATCCAGCACTTGCGCGGTGTTGTCCTTGGAGCCGTCGTTGATCGCGATGACTTCGATGTTCGGATAATGCTGGGCCAGTGCCGCATGGATGGTATCGGCGGCGTTGTCACCTTCGTTGTAGCAAGGGATCAGGATCGAGATCAGCGGTTCGCCTTCCAGCGGTGGCGGCAAGGTGTCGTCCTTCCACGGCCAGTGCCGCTCCCAGTGCAGCCAGAAATACAGGCCACCGGCAATCCACAGCCCGGACATGAACAACGGGTAGAAGAACACGAAGTCCATCAGGAACTGCCCGGTGACCAGAAAGATCAGGCCCAGCGGCACGCCGAGGACGAGCGCCAGAACAAGCAGGGCTAACAGTCTATCCAGCATGTTATGGATTCCATTTATTGGAGAGCGCAGGCCTTACGGTTTTCAGGTCCGGCAGGTTGTCGAGGAAGTTGTCCGGGTAGTAACCGAAACTGGTCGCGCCCTGACGCTTCAGACGGCCCATCCAGTCCGCCAGATGCGCACCGTCGATGTCGGCCTGATCCTTTTTCGTCCAGTCGCGCGCCTGCAACTCGAACACCGTGCGATCCAGCGCTCCAGGGCGTTTCTTGACCGTGGCCACCAAGGCTTCGAGCCACGGGCCAGACTCAGCCTGGGTCTGCTTCTCCATCAAGGGCATGGCCATCGGCGCCGTCCAGTCGTAAGTTACGAGGAAGTCGTCGAGGTTCTGCGCGAACCACGCTTCGCTCTCGGGATTGAGCATTGGCTCGGCGAAAATGTTGCGCGCGGTCAGCACCTGCGGGCCACGAATCGCGCGGACTTTGGCGGTCAACTCGTTGGTGAAATCGATGAGGTATTTGCTTTTGAAACGCGTCCAGCGCTGCATCGCTGCCGGATCATCGCGCAGGGCGGCAATCGAGCCGGGCAGACCGTGGGCGGCGTAGGCTTTCAAGGCTTCCGGACTGGCGTCCTCGAAATCCGACAGCACGGCGTCGTCGTGGTAGAGAATGCCGTCGACCGAAGTCAGGCGCGCGACGTCTTCGTAGATTTCACCGATGATTCGCCGCACCTCCGGATCGAACGGCGACAGACGTTTGTACTGGTCCGGATCGACCGACGTGGTGCCGGTTTTCGGATCCCAGCGCGTCACCCGTGGCAGTTTCGAATCGAGGCCGAAACTCAGCACCGGCATCCACGCAAACACTTTGACGTGGGCACGAGTGCGCAGCTGCCAGGCAACGCGGTCGAAGATGTCGGCGCGCACCGGCAAGTGGCGATTGGGGAAGTACAGCGAATGCACCAGACCGTCGCCCTTCGGGTCAGCGAAGGCTTGCAGGAACACCGTGTTGGCGCCCATGTCAGCCATGCGCTGCACCAGCTTGCCGAGGTTGATGTCCTGTTGCGCCGGATCCGGGTCGTAGACGTTGTCCAGATCGACGTGGACCACGCGCATGACGAAATCCGACTGCGCGCCGACGATGCTGTTGGCAAAATGTTCGCCGTCAGGGTCGGAAGCGACGAGGAAGCGTGGGCTGCTCATCAGGTTGTCGAGGGCGTCGAGGCCGTCGTCGAGCGTCAGGGCCATTTCGTAGCCCTCCTCGCCCACCACGGTCAACGAAGTGCCGTCTGCCGTGCCGTACGGCCAGACCCACACGCGTGGTTTCTTGCCGGTGACCTTGCGGATTTTTTCCGAGATGTTGTTCACGTCGGTACGAATCCGCGCCTGGAAGTCGGCCTCGGATTCATAGCGTTTGGTCACTGGATCGTAGCGCCGGGTCGCCGCTGCCGGCTGCATGTTGCCCTGCGGGTTGGCCAGAATCCCTTTGTGGTTGGCGTCGGTGTGCGCGGCAATTTCCACCAGGCCCGATTGCGAGATTTCGCGCACCTGATCCCAGTTCAGGAAGTCGGAACGCGCACGCGGCGCACCGGCGAAATCCACCGGTTGATTGAGCGGCGTGTCGATCCAGCTGCCAACCGGCGCCAGCAATGCGTGCCAGTTATACGCACGCAGCACCGGCAGCACGCGGGTGTAGAAGCTCGAATAGCCGTCGTCGAAGCTAAGCAGAATCGCCTTCGCCGGCAGCTCCGGGCCGCCCTTGCGCGCCGCCATGATCTGGTCGACCGTGACCGGCTTGTAGCCGTTCTCGCGCAGCCAGGCGAGTTGCTCGATCATGCGCTCGGTGCGCACCGCCACCACGGCCTGATCGGGGTCGCGGTCTTCGATATCGTGATAGGCAATGCCAAGCACGTGATTTTTCGGCCACGGTTTTTCACTGGCCGCCAGCGGACGTTCGGATGGCGGCGCGAAGGCCGGGGCTTGCTGGGCGCAGGCGCTGACCAGCAGCACTCCCAGCAGAAGGATGAAACGCGAAATCAAAGGCATCTTCAAACTCTTCTAGAAGCGGTAAGTGAGGTCGACGAGCAGACGCAGATCGGTCTCCCGATCACCGTCGTAGGGCCGGTTGATCACACTGAACAAGCCGCCCACCTCGAACACGTCGTTCCAGGCATAGCGTTGCCCGTAGCCAAGCAGGGCCATGCCGCCCGTGCCGTGATCACGCTGGCTGTACGTCCCCGCGCCAGCCTGGAATTGCTGACTCCAGGAGGTTTCGTATCGGTGGTAGAGCACGTGATTGACGTTGACCAGCGGCATCACGCTGAAGTCGGACTTGGGGTTGAAGTACGGCACGTCATCGGATTTGGAGTTGTGGCTGGTACCGACTTCCAGACCGGCATCGACCTGCACGTTCGGCGCGCTATAGACGCCCTCGCGACCGGTGAGCAAGGCTTCGACGCGGTTGTTGCCGTCGCTGAAGTGCGACGGGCTGACGGCCAGCTTCCACTCGCGGCTTTCGTTGGCGCGCCAGCGGATGAAGCCGCTGCCGCCGTTGGCCTTGATGTCGCTGTTGAGTGCGCGCAACGGCGTCTCGGCCGAGAGGTATTCGAGGCTGCCGCCGTATTGCCAGTTGTCATTGATGTCGCGGGCGATCGCCAGTCGCGCGCCCTGTTTGTCGCCGTAGCCATAGTCGTGATTGGAGACTTCGGCTTCGAGGGTCATGTCGCGGGTCCGCCGCTCCAGGCCGACGCGCTGGAAGCGATGGTTGCCGGTGCCTTCGGCAAAGTCGCCGGTGGCATAACCGACGCCGGCAAAGACGCGCCAGTCTTCATTGATCGGCGGGCTGTAGAGCGTGCTCTGAATACCGAAATCGCGGCTACCGCTGACGGCGCCCGCACCACTGCTGCCGCCACCATTGGCCTTGCCGCCGTAGGCTTCGACGCGCAGTTCGGACATGTCATGGACTTCGCGCTCGCGCGCCAGACGCTGGACCTGACGGTTGTCCGGATAACGCGCGACGACGTCGTCGGTCAGCGCATCCATTTGCCGCCATTCCTGCAATTCCATTGCGGTGTGCGCCTGGCCGATTTCCAGGCCCATGTCGCGCGGCACCATGCTCTCGGTTTCCTTGAGCTGGATTTCTGCGCGGCGCGGCCATTGGCGGGCGAGGTACAGATCGGCCTGGGCCAGACGCAAGCCGACGTTGCCCGGCGCCTGGTCGACCAGGGTCTGCAAGCGTTCCTCGCCATGCGGCAGGTCGGAACCGTAGGTGCCGGCCTGCGCCGCCAGTTGCTGGGCGTCCATCCATTCATCGTTGGGGTTGCCGATCGGCAAGCCCTTGAGTTCGATGCGCGGGCGCTGCGACTTGGCGGCGTCTTCCGCCACTTTACGTGCCTCGTCGGCGCGATCGCTTTCCAGCAACGCGTAATACAGCGCCGTGGTGTCTTCGAGGCGGTCGCCGGCATCGGCGTCCGGAGCGGACAGCACCTGGCGATAGAGATCGGCGGCGATTTCCGGCTCGCGTTGATCCAGATAAGACGCCGCCACCCAGCGCAACGCGTAGGTCGGAATCTTCACGCCTTCGGCTTGCAGCTTCTGGTATTCGCTGATGACGTCGGCGGTGCGTGCACGGGCCTTGAGCGCGCCCATGCGATCAATGCGCCAGCGCACCACGTCGTCGTGCGCCGTGGCGTCCGGTGTCCAGGTGGCGAGCAGTTTGTCGTAGTCGGCGAGCGCCCGGTCGGCGATGACGTAGCGTTCACTCTCACTGCGCGTGGCGTATTCGGCGAGGCGTACGCGCTCGGCGGCGAGATCGCCTTCGAGGCGGCGCAAGGTCACCGGATCGATCAGTCCCGGCCGTTGACTGGCCAAGCGCAGTGCCGGTTCCGGCAGACGCGCCTTTTGCAGGGCGACCACGTATTCGCGCGCGACCTCCGGTTTGCTGCCGGCGCGTTTGAAGGCTTGGTCGTATTCGAAAAGCGCGTCGTATTGCTTGCCGGCGCGGGTCAGGGCGTAGCCCAGCGCGAGGCGGCGCGAAGGATCATCAGACTTTGCCGCCACCAGCGCTTTGGCGCGAGTCACCGCTTCGTCAGGTTTACCGGCGTCAGCCTGAGTCAGGGCAAGGCCCAGTTGCAGATCAGCGTTATCCGGTTCCAGCGCCAAGGCCTTGTTGTAAACCTGAGTTGCCTGATCCCAGCGCTTGAGATTGCGGTAGGCGCGGGCGGTGGCGGTCAGTGCCTGCACCGGCAAGACACGGTCACGGCCCTGGGTTTCATAGACCTGCACCACTTCGGCGTCGAGCCCGGCCCAACTGGCGATTTGCAGGTGATCGCTGATCTGCCCGGTGGTCGACTGACCCGGCGGCACCTGACGCAGCACCGTCAGCGCAGGCGTGGTTTGCCCGGCACGGGCATCACGCACCATCTGATCATAGGGTGTGTCGGCAAACGCCAATGCCGGCCAAAGCAACTGGCTGCACAGCGCGACACGGAACAACGGGCGTAGACCACGATGTAATACGGGAACATCAATACGCGGCATTCGTCAGCATCCTTACATGGCCAGCCGGGTCGCAATGCCCTCCTTGCCCATTCGTAACGGTGGCCGAAACTGACAGCACTCGGCCAAGCTTAGTCAGGCAGTCTTGCACGCAAGCGTAGACCAGAATTCAGAACACAATATTTGTTCAGAATCGAAGCGGCTGCCCGGCCGCGACACCGAAAACCCGAACGCCAGACAGCAAAACGCCCGGCGTCCGTGCGATACGGAGAGCGGGCGTTGCTATTTAGAGCGCAGAATTACTGCACTTGCGTGACGCCTGCGAACTTGCTCATCAGGAAGCCGACGAACTGTTCAACGGTCATCTTCTGGCCGTTGAATTCGACCTGATTGGCGGCGTAATGCAACTTGGTCACGACGTTGGTGCCGTCAACGACCGCCAACTGCGAACCGACCGCCATGCCGGCGAACATGTCAGCCGCTTCCTTGGACTGATCAACAATGGCTTTGGCGTCAGTCTGACCGTCCAGTTGCGCCTGCACGCTGAGCAGATCGACCAGCATCGGCTTGGACACCTGAATGTTCAGATCGAGCAGCGCGACCAATTGTTTGCCCAGTTGATCCGGTGGCAGATCCATCGATTGCGGCTTGGTCAGGTCAATCACCAGATTGGCGCGGCTCTCACCGTTGGCGGTGTTGAACGAGAGGTTTTCCAGGGCAATCTGCGGGCCAGCCGCGAGGAGTTTTTGCAGGTCGGCTTTGACTTGCGCATTTTCCGCGTCGGTCAGGTTCAGCTCTGGCGCTGGCAGACCTTGAGCAGCGGCCTCGGCAGCGGCTTTTTCGTACGGCTGCAACTTGGTCTGGTAGATCTGCATCAGCGACATCGTCGACGGGATGTCGAGGTTCTTCAGGCTCATGGCCATGCTCGCCGAACCGATTTTCTTGTCGTTGAGGCTGACTTCACCAATCTTGTAGTCAGCACGACCGGAGGCGTTGCTGCCACTTTCTTCGGTGAGGTTCTTCATTTCGAAGTTGTTCACGCCGAGCACCGACTGCTTGGGGCCGAAGGTGGTTTTGCTGCTGGTCAGCTCCAGGGTGTTTTCGCCGGTGTAGTAGCCGTAGCTGCTTTTCGCGAGGTTGCTGGCCAGGGTCAGACCATTCAACTCGACCTGCACCGGTGCCTGATCTTCAGCGACGGTGACCAGTTTCAGGTTGTCCATGTAACCGTCAGCCTTGACCTTCTGCGCCTGAGCGCTGGCGGAAATGTTCATGGTCAGGCCGGAGAACTTCAGGCTCGACTGCTCATCCAGCGCGCTTTCGAATGGCACGAGGTCGAGGGTACTGGTGGTGGATTCGTCGTAGCCGATATTGGTCACGCCTTTGAGCGGCGCAGCGCCCTTGGTCGCGGCGAACCACTTCTCGGTGGCGGCATTCTTTTCCAGCTCGTAGTTGCTGGTGGCCATGACTGGCAGCCATTTCAGCGAAAACAGACGCGAGAACGGCAGCGGACCGTGTTCGATGTGGTCGACGAAGAGCAATTCGACCGGCTTGTCGCCGAACATCTCGCCTTCACCCTTGAGGCGATAGTGCGCGGTGCTGGTGAAGGTGTGGCGATCCAGCGACACCAGTTCCAGCGACGCGGTGCCGTTGGAGCCGGCCATGGCGGTCTGCAGCTCTTTATTGGCGTTGCTGACGGCGTTGTTCAACACGCCTTCGATCTTGGTCCCGGTGTACCAGGCCCCGCCAGCGCTGATGGCACCGATGGCAACAACAATTCCGAGAAGCACGCCTGCTGATTTATTCATGAATGACCTGATCGATTTCCGTGGCTGTGAGTGTGGTCGTCTTCCCTGAACCCGTGACCGGGTCGCGGCTCGACTCCGCTGAATTCAGCGGTGGAGATTAGCACCGGGCGCGCAAGGTGGCCCAATGTTTAAAGGTTAAAGAGTGTCTATGGACACTCGGGAAAGCAAAAAGATCGCAGCCTGCGGCAGCTCCTACAGGGAAACACGTTCCAATGTAGGAGCTGCCGCAGGCTGCGATCTTTTGCTGTTCAGGAATACTGAACCTCGATCTCATCCAGCTGATGATCAAAGCTTTTAAGCCGCGCCGTCCAGGTGTACACCAGCACTTCAAAATCCCGATCGATCACCGCCCCGCCCGGCCCGTCGGCGCGCGGGTCGCAGAAATCCAGCTGATAACGCTCACGGGCCATGGCCGTGGCGACATCCGACAATTCACGAGCGTTGTTGAGCCAGTGCCAGCCCTCGCCATCGATTTGCTTATCGAGCTCCAGGCACTGTTTTTTCAGCGCTTCGAGGCTTTTTTCCAGCGGCGTGCCGGTGAGCTCGCCCATGACTTCGGCGAACGTACGCCCCGGTTGCCAGTAGCTGCCCCAGAAATACCGGTCGAACACGGTTTCGACCCGGCGTAGGGCGACTTTGGTATCCCAGATCAGCACCAGGGTCTTGCCCTGTTCAAGCTGCCGTTTCTTGACCCGCTGCACCTGCACCGACGCCCACGCCACCACAACAATTGCCATGACCGCGATCAACGCCGTGGCGCTGTCGAGAAAAATCATGGCCTTGTCGATCTGGTGGGCCAGCATGATGCCGTAGAAATAGGTGGCCGATAGCAGTAGCAGCGCTGCGAGGGCGCACCAGAAGCCGAGAGCGTAAGGGTTTTTCATTATTGGTTTCCCCTAGACCAGCGCTAGCAATGTGCGCTGGAAGGGTGCTTTGCACGGGGCGCCCTTCCAACACTTCAAAGCATAGCAACGGCCTCAGGGTTTGCTGGGGCTTGGAGCGTGCGTTCGTCCGCTTTCCCAACCGCCACCGAGGGCGAGGAACAAATCGATCTGGCTCATCGCGACTTGAGTGTTGGCGGCGGCCAGTTGCGCGGTGACATCGGTGTAGGTGCGGGTCGCTTGCAGATCAGCCAGGAACGACTCGCGGCCGGCCTGAAAGAAGCGGTGGGTCTGGTCGGCGGCCAGTTTCGCCGACTGTTCGGCGTCGGCCAGCGCATCGCGGCGTTGCAGCAGCGCGCTGTACTGAGCGAGGCCAGTCTGGGTTTCGCGAATGGCGTTGAGCACCACACCGTCGAAGTGCGCCAGTGCGCCCTGGGTTGTGGCTTCGGCTTCACGGATTCGCGCGCGAGCGCCGTTGGTCGGCACTTTCCAGCTCAGCGATGGGCCGAAGCCCCAGCGGTTGGTCGACGGATCACCGAGGTCATCAATGATACCGACAGTGCCGATGGTCGCGCCGATGCTGATGTCCGGGTACAGCTCGCCGGTGGCGACACCGATTCCGGCAGTCGCAGCCGCCAGACGTCGTTCAGCCTGACGAATGTCCGGACGACGCTTGAGCAGCGCCGCGCCGTCTCCGACCGGCACCCGTTGAGCGATCTTCGGCAGCTCGGCGCACGTCGCAGTGCCGGCCGGCAATTGATCGACCGGTTTCGCCAACAGCATCGACAGCCGGAACAACCCGGCCTGACGCGCCGCTTCATAGCGCGGCATGTCGGCGCGCAGGGATTTGAATTGGGTCTGCGAACGGGTGACCTGGGTTTCATCGCCGCGCCCGGCATCGCGCAGACGCTGGATGAGCGTGGTGCCTTGCGATTGCAGGTCAAGGGAATGCTGGGCGATTTCGCGTTCTTCGTTGGCCGCGCAGACTTGCGTGTAAGCACGCACCACGTCTGCCACCAAAGTAATGCGCGCGGTATCCGCTGCGGCTTGGGTGGCGTCGGCGTTGGCTTTCGCGCCTTCAATGCCGCGCTGTAAGGTGCCCCACAGATCGAACTGATAAGACGCGCTGATGCCAATATCGCCAACGTTGGCCACTGGCACCTTTTCCGGCAGCAGGTAAGCCTGTCCGGATTCCTGCAAACGCTGGGCACCCATTTTCACCCCAGCGCTCCAGCCGCCAGCGGCCTCGGCCTCATCGACCTGAGCGCGGGCGCGCTGCAAGTTGGCGGCGGCGACGCGCAGATCGGTGTTGGACGCCATGGCCTGCTGCACCAGTTGATCCAGACGCGGGTCTTTATACAGCCGCCACCAGTCTGCCGGCACCGGTGCCGAGACCACAGGTTTACCGTCGACGGCCAATTCGCCCTGAAAATCCTTGCGCTGAACGGCCGAATTTTCAGGCACGTGATAATCCGGCCCGACCATCTGACAAGCCGACAACATCACGCCCAACCCGGCGATCATCAGGGCCCTGCTCATTGCGCGGACTCCTGCTTTTTATCGTCGACTTTTGCGTCTTCGATAATCGACACCGTCGCGGTGCGCCCGGCGATCATGCGGAAATCTTCCGGCACGTCATCAAAGGCAATCCGCACCGGAATCCGCTGCGCCAGCCGCACCCAGCTAAACGCCGGGTTGACGTTCGGTAGCAGGTTGCTGCCGCTGGTACGGTCGCGGTCTTCGATACCGGCGACGATGCTTTCGACGTGCCCGCGCAATTTGGCGCGGTCGCCGATCACACGGATATCCACCGACTGGCCGACATGAATGCCGTCGAGTTTGGTCTCCTCAAAATAACCGTCAATGTGGAACGAGTTGCTGTCGACCACCGACAACACCGGACGCCCGGCAGTGACGAATTCCTGCGGTCGCGGCGCACGGTCGTTGACGTAACCGTCCACCGGGCTGCGGATCACCGAGCGGTCGAGGTTGAGTTGGGCGCTGTCCACGGTGACCATGGCTTCGGCCAGCGCTGATTGCGCGCGGGCGACCTTCGACTGGCTTTCTTCCAGTTGTTCGGCGGGCACCAGGTTGCCGAGGCCACGGTTACGCTTGGCTTCGCGCTGGGCTTGAGCGAGGGTTTCTTCGCGATCAGCGACAGCCGCTTTGGCCTGACGCAGAGCCAGTTTGAAGCGATCCTGATCGATGCTGAACAGCACCTGGCCGCGCTTGATCAACTGGTTGTCTTTCACTTCAACCTGCTGGATCAATCCGGACACGTCCGGAGCGATCTGGATGATGTCGGCGCGAATGTGGCCGTCACGGGTCCACGGCGCGAACATGTAATACATCACCATGCGCCAGACGAGGACAACGGCAAAAGTCACGATCAGCAGGGTCAGTACCACGCGACCGATGGTCAAGAACGGTTTTTTCATGTCATCAGGTATCGACTGAGTGAGTCCACGCCGTACAGCAGTACCGCGTAGAGGGCCACGTTGAACAATGCCCGGTGCCAGACCAGACGGTAAAAGTGCACACGCGTAAGCACGGCATGCACCAGCAAAAACAGCACATAAGTGATGCCCATCAGCACCAGCAGGGTCGGCAGGAAAATGCCGCTGATGTCCAGATCACCGATCATAGGGGCGCTCCATCGGGCAGCGGTTCTTCGGGCTCGGCGCTGGAGACGAATTCGACGCCGGGCAGCAACGCCAGACGCAAACCGCTCAAGGCGTGCAACAGGTTTAGCCGGGTTTCATCATCGCCGTGACCGTTGAGTGCGCGGCGGGCGCGATCCATGGTCATCAGTAAAGGCGCTGGCGCCGGCAAGCGTTCACCAGCCTTGAGGCAGGCGCGGAAATACTCGCCGACCTCGCTGACCACTTGCTGCAACAACGCATTCGGCGCGCCGGTTACGCGTGGGGTGTAGGCGAGCAAGTCGAGCAGGTTGAGGCCGACGCGCACTTCACGCATGGCAATGCCGGTGTCCTGACCGGTGAGAGCGAGACGCGGCAGATGCTGCATCAGCCGATCGAGCAACTGCACACCCAACTGGCGGTGCTCGGCGAGGTTGGCCGGCTCGGTCATGTGGACGATGTCTTTCCAGCTGAAACGAGTCAGGCGCTTGGCCGCCAGCTCAGCGCCGAACGGTCGCGCGACCAGCGTCCAGATGAAGGCAAACAACAGCCCCATCGGCCCCGCCAGGTTGGAGTTCACGAAGGCGAAGAAGTCCGCGTCGTAAGCGCCCTGAATGCTGATGAACGACGAGGTGTTGACCAGCGTCAGTAGCATGCCGAGGTAGAAACGCGGCTGCACGGTCAGGGTGCCGACGCAGATGAACGGGATGGAAAACGCCAGCACCAGCATCGGGAAATCGTGCAAGTTGGGCAGAATCAAAAACAGGTAAAGGCTGGCGAACAGCACCGACATGCCGGTCCAGAAAAAGAACCGGTAGATCTGCGGTGCCGGGTCGTCCATCGAGGCGAAGAAGCTGCACGCCACCGCCGCCAGAATCACCGCGCTGCCGCCGTCCGGCCAGCCGAGCAGAATCCACAGCACCGAGGCGGTGATGATCGCCAGAATCGTCGAGGCCACCGAATACATCATCAGGCCACGGTCAAGAAACGGCTTCAGGCGACCGAGACGCCAATGGCGGTAAACCGCGCGCCAGTTGTCCTGACGCTCGCAAAGAATGGCGTCTTGCAGGCTGCGGCAGTCCTGCCAAAGATCGACGAATTCACCGAGGCGATAAATCGAGTTGGAGAACAGCAGTTGCCGGCGATCTTCCAGTGCGGCAGCGCTCGGTTGCAGGGCTTCGAGCTGATCTTTCAGCGCTTGCCAACGGTCGAGATCGGCGTCCTGATGAGCCAGCCATTCGCGGGTTGCGACCAGCAGCGGTTCGAATTTTTCCACCAGCTCTGGTGTGCGCCGTTCGAGGGCGTAGAGCGAGTCTTCCAGCGCATCGATCACCGGCAGCAGATGAATCATTCGCCCGCGCAGTTCTTTGGTGTTGCGCACGGTTTGCGGTCGCGAGCCTTCGTGGGGCAACTGGCCGATCATCAATTCGAGGCTGTTGAAGTTGGCGACCATGGCCATGCGCAGCGCGGTGACTTCTTCGGGCTGCACGTCGCGGCTGAGAAATTTCAGGCTGTAGGTGGTCGCGTCGGCGAACCACTTGCTCACGGCATCGTTGAACACCGGCGCCAAGCGTCGCGGCCAGAACATCGCACCGACCACGGCAGCGACGGCGATGCCGAGAAAAATTTCCTCTGTACGCGCTTCCGCCACGTCCCACACCGCCAGCGGGTTATCCACCACCGGCAAGGCAATCAGCGGCAAGGTGTAACCGGCGAGCATCAGCGCGTAGCTGTTGGCCGTGCGCAGATGCAGGGACATGAACAGCAAAATCCCCGTCCACAGCGCAATGACCACCACCAGCACATACGGACTCTGGACGAACATCGGCACGAAAAAAACCGCCGCGGCCGCGCCGAGAAAGGTACCGATTGCGCGGTATAACGCCTTGGAACTGGTCGGCCCGAGAAACGGGCTGGAGACGATGTAAACCGTGGCCATCGCCCAATACGGACGCGGCATTTGCATAAGCAAGGCGATGTACAGCGCGATCATCGACGCTGCAAAAGTACGGACCCCGTAAAACCAGTCGCGGGCCGGCGGAATGCCAGAGAAAAAACCGTTCAAGAATTGACCACCACAGGCGGATTGGCCGCCTCAAAAGCTCTGAGTACCCGAAGCGTAGCTTCCAGATCGCTTTGATCGATGCCTTCGAGCACCTCATGACGCAAGCGCACCAGTTCGATCTCGACCGCTTGCACCAGTTCACGCCCGGTATCGGTCAGGCTCAGGCACTTGGCGCGGCGATCGTGGGCATCTTCGGTCCGGCAGACGTAGCCGGAATGACACAACTGATCGAGCAGACGCACCAGCGACGGACTCTCCATCCCGGCCGCCTGCGCCACCTGCACCTGACGCACGCCCTCGCCCAACCGGCCGATCATCAACAACGGCACGGCGCAGGCTTCGGAGATTCCATAGTTGACCAGCGTGGTCTGGCAGATCTTCCGCCAATGCCTGGCGGCCACCACCATGGCACTGCTGATGTTCATCTGGAGAGCGTCGAGTTCGTTCGGCACGGGGAAATGCACACTGTTAGTTTGCTAACTATCAATATTGCATTGGAGGGGAATTTCAGTCAAGTTTTGAAACAAATCTTCCCAGAGTGAAAATATTTAGAGGTCGTCGATCTCGTGAGGAAGGCCAACCTCCTCACGGCGTGAGTGAACGACGGAAGCCAGTTCGAGATCATCCAGCGTGTTCAGTAGATCCTCATACAACGGTGCGGATATCAAATAAGCCACCGTTTGATCATGATTCTGCACAGCAATCGGCCCGAATCGGCTGCTTTGGATGATTGCCTCAAGTTTGTCTGCTAATTGCGCAATATCGATTGTTTCTACAGGCAAAAGCGGGGGCATCGCTTTGCTCTCCTGGTTTTCAGAACCGGAACGCTACTCCGATGTGGGCTGAAATCAGTCGGGCAATCTGTAATAAGTTTTTGCGCCAGCCCTACGCATCCCGCCCCTTGCGCAACATCACATCCAACTGATCCACCACCTCCGCCCAATCGGCGTCATCCAGAATCTCGTCGCGCAAGAACTGCGACTGGCTCTTCGTCCAGAAAAACGCATCGGCCAGATGCAGTTCGGGTTTGAGCGGGGAATGGGTGGCGATGAATTTGTCGATGTTGACCGGATCGTCGGGAAGGCCGAGTTGTTTGAACAGGGATGGCAAGCTGTGCGTTGGGCTTTCCATTGAGCAATTCCTTGATGAATGGGGTGTCTGGAAGATTATTCGCGAGCAGGCTCGCTCCCACAGGGGAATGCGATCAACCTGTGGGAGCGAGCCTGCTCGCGAAGGCGTCAGTGCAGGCGCTGCAAAACCTAATCACTCAACTCCCGCACCTCGGCATGCGGCACCATTTTCAGAAACTCCGGCATGCTCATGTGCAGCAGATAATTGTGGTTGCCCGCCTCCAGATAAATATCTTTCTGCCGCGTCAGCAACGGGTCGATGACCATGTCCAGCCCGTAGGAATCACCCAGCGGCGGCACCGCGCCGCGCTCGCAGTCGTCAAAGATGTGCGCCAGATTGCTTTCGCGAGTCAGTTGCCATTCGCCGCTGTTGCGCACCTTGCTCAGATCCAGATGACGGCTGGCCGGCAATACGGCCATCAGGTAGTGCCCGTGGTGGTCGTCGAGGATGATCGATTTCGCCACCCGCTCGGCGGGTACCCCGGCGACTCGCGCGGTTTCCAGGCTACTGGACGAATGCCGGTGAGCGACCACGTCATATTCGCAATGCGCCCGGGTCAGGCTGCTTTGCACCTTTTTTGCCATTCGCATGATGCACCTCGGTGTCGCGCGGAAGGTTGTTGCGGTGACTTTGAGTCTAGTTCGGCGCGGGATTGGCGAGGGGAAATCCGCTCACTGGACACATCCGTACATTGATCAAAATTCATACAGCGCAACGCTCAACTAGACTGAAAGTACCAGCCCATGACTCTCGCGGAGGGTCACGTGAACAGTCGTTGTTGTACGTATGTCTCGCTCCTGCTGATCAGTGGCGCTGCCCTCGCCGCTGACACCCCGTTGCCGCCGATGAGTCCGCTCGGCCTGTGGTTGATTACCCTCGGCATCGTCTTTCTGATCGCCGAAGCGGCGCTACCCAACTACGGCGTGATCGGTCTGGGCGGGATCATCATGTTTGTCATCGGCGCGCTGATTCTGGGCAACGCCGAATTGCCGATACCGATGATGATCGGCCTCGGTCTGATCAGCGCCCTGCTGTTGCTCGCGCTAGTGATTCGCGCGCTGAAAACCCGCCCGCGCCAAGCGGTCAGTGGCGACGCCGGGCTACTCGGCAGCGTGACCGCAATCACCACCGTGCAGCCGGGCGATGCCCGCAACGGTTGGGTGCAGTTGCAAGGCGAACGCTGGCAAGTACTCAGCGCGACGCCGCTGCAAACCGGGCAATCGGTGCGCGTAGTGGCTCGCAAGGGATTGTTGCTGCAAGTGGCCGCGGCTGACGCGGCGCCGCTCGGAGAGTGATCATGGGTCTGCAAATCGGTTTTGTTGCGCTGTTGTTTTTGGTGATTGCCCTCGCCGGCTCGACATTTCGCATCCTGCGCGAATATGAACGCGGTGTGGTGTTCCAGCTCGGACGCTTCTGGCAAGTCAAAGGCCCCGGGCTGATCCTGCTGATTCCGGTGGTGCAGCAAATGGTTCGGGTCGACTTGCGCACGGTCGTACTCGACGTACCGCCGCAGGATGTGATCACCCGCGACAACGTCTCGGTGAAGGTCAACGCGGTGCTGTACTTCCGCGTACTCGATCCGCAAAAGGCGATCATTCAGGTGGAAGACTTTCTCTCCGCCACCAGCCAATTGGCGCAAACCACCCTGCGTGCCGTACTTGGCAAACACGAACTCGATGAGTTATTGGCCGAGCGCGAGCAGTTGAACATCGATATCCAGCAAGTGCTCGACGCCCAGACCGACGCGTGGGGCATCAAGGTCGCCAACGTCGAAATCAAACACGTCGACCTCAACGAGTCGATGGTTCGCGCCATCGCCAAACAGGCCGAGGCCGAGCGCGAACGACGGGCCAAGGTGATTCATGCCGAAGGTGAATTACAGGCTTCGGAAAAACTCATGCAGGCTGCGGAAATGCTCGGACGCCAGCCGGGGGCAATGCAGTTGCGTTATATGCAGACGTTGAGTTCGATTGCGGGGGACAAGAGTTCGACGATTGTCTTTCCGCTGCCGATCGAGCTGCTCAAGGGCATGGCGGACCTGTCCGGCAAGTCCTGAAGAGCAAAAGATCGCAGCCTGCGGCAGCTCCTACAGGGGATCACATTCAAATGTAGGAGCTGCCGCAGGCTGCGATCTTTTCAGGCTCCACGCAATTTTTCCAAAGCTTCATAAGGCGCACGCGCACACGTCTGCACGCGTGCCTGCAACAATGCCGAAGCCTCACGGCGCTTCTCTTCTCCGTCGGCAATGAACGCACGCGAAGGCTGTTTCGCATGCCGTGTCGCTACCGCAAAAACCCGCTGCTGCTGTTCATCGCTCAAGCGAAAAAACCTCGCCAGCCGCCCCGTCATCGCTGCCGGCAATTCGCTGTAATTCACCAGAAAACCGGCCGCATCACGGCAATGCACCAAGCCCGCTTCGAGCAACCGCCCCACACGCCGCGCGATGAAATCTTCGCGCCCCTCAAACGGCAAGCCGTCCTCCAGCACGCAATCGCCGAGCATGCCCGGGACCATGTGCATGCCCGGTCGGCGCAGGTGGGAAACCGCAATCTCCAACGGGTCGCGATAGAGAAACAACCACGGCGTATCGGCAAAACAGGCTTGCAGCAGCGGCCATTCGCCGATGTTCCAGGCATCGAGTTTGATCACCAGATGCTTTTCCACACCGCGCCGGCGCTGGCCATACGCCGAAAGCAAACCGGCAATCGCGGCCTGACGTTCGGCGTCCGGTAAATCGCTGCGCAACAAGGCATCCAGCGGTGGTGGTTCGGACACCACGATGTGATCGTCGAGCTGCGCGAGCATCTGGCTGATCAACGTCGAACCGCAGCGCGAGGCATGCAGAACGAATGCGCTCGGGGCGATTCCCGGGCTTTGCGCTTGCCAAGCGGTCAACGCCGCCAATGGCGTCTGGCGCCGGAATGCCTGGTTGAACGGCAGCCGCAGCGCATCTTCGACCGCATCGCGAAAGAATGGCTGATGCAACGGCGTGTCGCCGAACCAGCACCAATCCACTTGCCATTGCCCGGCGACCGGCCAGATCCGAATGGGCAACCAGCCGTCGAAATTCAGTGGCTCCATTGTTCATTCCATTGCCGGCGACCATTGCGCATGGCCGCGCGCAATTCTTCGCGAGAAAACTCCAGACCCTGTTCAGCGGCCAGCGCCAGTGTGCGGCTGATGAATATTTGCGGATCCTGCAGCGCCTGCAACTCGGCAGACAACGCGGCATCCTCCGCCAGCCGACGCTGAAAACGTTGCAGCGCGCTATCAGACAACTCCGGCGCGGGCGTGTCCGGCAGACCTTGAGCAATCATCTGCGCCAGCCAGGCACTGGGCCGACAATCGAGGACCAGATGCACCCGCGCCGAGGTGTCACGGTTAGCCACCCGATGCGCACGTGCGAGGTCGAGAAACCAGCACTCGCCGGCCTGCATTGGCACACGCTGGCCGTCGAGCCAGAAATCGACATCGGGTGGACTGAGCAACGGAATGTGCAAGCGCAGATCGGCGTCCGGGCCATCAAGATCGTAGTCACGATGCTCATGAATCCGCCCGCCCGGCCCCAGCCGCAGGAGTCGGGCACTGACGATGTCGAGCGGCAAATCCTGCAGCGCGCGCGACCAGCGCTGATCATGCTGCCAGGCTGCGCGGTGCACCGGTTCACCACGACCGGGAGACAACTCGGTGCGCGCGTCGAGCGCTGAAATCAGCGCCACACCGCTCCACTCGCCGGAAAAATAATCCGCATTGAAATGGCTGCGCCAAGCGTCTTCGTCAATGGCCGCCAAGGCTTGCAACAGCCGCGGCAAATCCAGCGTCACCGGCAAGCGCGCGAAGGCCGGTCGGCTCATGTCCGAGGCAACACCGAACATTCGCCCAGCCAGGTCAGCAGGCGATCGAGGCAGGCGTCCACCGACTGCGCGCCGCTATCGAGCACCAGCGACGCCTGCACCGGTGGCTCGTAGGGCGCCGAGATGCCCGTAAACCCGGGCAGCTCACCGCGCCGGGCGCGCGCGTAATGGCCCTTCGGGTCACGTTGCTCACAGACTGCCAATGAAGCGCTGCACCAGACCTCGCGATAGTCGTCGCCCAAGCGACTGGCGAACACTTCACGCAATTCGGCCAGCGGTGCAATCATCGCCAGAATCACGATCTGACCGTTTTCCACCAGCAACGCAGCGAGTTCGCTGGCGCGGCGGATGTTCTCCAGCCGGTCAGCATCGCTAAAACCGAGGTCGCGATTAAGCCCGACACGCAAGCCGTCGCCATCCAGCACCACACTGTGCAAACCCCGTGCGAACAACTCGGCGTGCAACGCCTGGGCAAGTGTCGACTTGCCCGCCGCCGGCAGACCGGTCAGTAGAATCGCCGCCCCGCGATGACCGTTGCGGGTCTCGCGTTGAGTGCGACTGACACTGGCGCGCGGCGCCAGCACATCACTGCGCGGGGGCATGCGCCACCACGGGCACGGAAATATCGCCCGCCGCCCACGCCGATTCGCGATTGGCCAGCGCGGTGGCGATCGATTGCACTTCGGTCGATTGCACCTGATCCGGCAGCGGATCGAGGCCGGCACTGGCGAAGATCTGGCCGTAGGCATTGCGCAGATCGGCGTACGACAGGTCGCGCCGCAGGTCCGCTTGCAGGTTGTTCAATTCGCCCTGAATCAGCTCCAGTTCACCAATGCCCGCCGCCTGATGGCGGTTGCGCAACTGACCGACGATTTGCCCATCGATGTCCGACAGCTGTTGGTTGGTCTTGAACTGGCGCTTGGCTTCCTGATAGTTGGCGTTGGCCACATAGAGTTGGGCCAGCACGGCGATCGACATCGCCTGACGCCGGGCACTGGCGACTTCTTCGCCGGCCTTGGCGACGTTGATGGCGGCCGGTGCGGAAATCACGTTGAACAAGTTCCAGGTGACTTTGACGCCATAGTCGGCCCAGCCCTGTTCGACGAGGAACGAGTTGCTGTCGTAATGCCCCCCAGCGGAAAACTCCAGACCGGGCAGCAAGCGCAACATGGCTTTGCGCGTTTCGGCGGCGCTGATGCGCGTCTGGTAATCCTGCTCACGCAGTTCCGGGCGACTGGTCAGTGCTTCCTGCTCAAGCTTGGCCAGATCGACCTTGAGTTCAGGCACCTGATAACCGTCATCGGTGGCCAGGGTCAGGTTGGTGCCCAACGGCAGGTTGATCAGCGTCGCCAGTTCGGTTTTCGCCAACGACAGGGCGCGCCGCTGTTCTTCCAGTTGGCGCGTGGCTTCGATCAGCGAACGTTGATAACCGAGCGCTTGCACCGGGTCGCCGATACGCTGGCTGCTCATGCTTTCGCTATCACGCCGGGCGGTCTCGACCCGCGCCATCAGGCTGTCGATCTGTTTGAGCAGACGTTCGGCCGCCATCGCCCGCCAATAAGCCGAGCGCACGTCCTGGACGATGGTGTTGATGACCTTGCGTCGACGCTCCTGAACAATCAGACGCTGGTCGCCCTGCTGTTTGGCGCTGATGTAACTGACGCCGAAGTCGAGGACGTTCCAGACCATGGTCAGGTCAGCGACGTCGCGGTCGCGGTCCTGCGAGGTCGACGGCTCCAGAGACTGGGTGCCGGTGCGCACGCTCTGGCTGCTGGAAGCGTTGACGTTGTTACGCCCGACGTAACCGGCGTCCAGTGCCATGCGCGGCAGCATGTCGAAACTGGCGAGGTCGAGCTGCCGCTTGGCCAACGCTTCCTCCATGATCTTCAAACGCCCTTCGAGGTTGTATTTCACCGCGCGGGCCATGGCTTGATGCAGGGTCAACGGGCCGCGCAGCGGCTCCTGATCCTTGTACATGTTTTGCAGGTCGCTTTTGGCCCGCTGTTCACTGACGCTGCGTTCAATCGGTTCACTGGTCACTGCACATCCGCTGACCGCCAGCGCCAGCAAGCTGGCGCCGAACAACTTCTGAGTTCTTTTCATCCCTGGATCGCCCCTAGGTCCTGCACAGTGTTGAGTAGTTGTGTATTCAGGCCGAAATTTCGCTGATGCCGACCTGTTGCAGAGCCGCCGCCAGGCTGTCGACCCGGTGCTGCTCGCTGTCTTTGAGCTGTTGCAGTTGCTGCACCAGTGACGGCGCGCTGAACACGCCGCGCAGTCCTTGGGAAATATCGCCGGCCTTGAGTGAGTGGCTGCCGAATGCGTTTACCGCATCACGGTCGGCATCGCTGTTCTGGTTGAACAGGCTCGACAGCGTGCTGCTGCCGAAGACCCCGCCATCGCCACCGCCGAAACCGAGAAAACCGTGACCGCTGCCGTCACCGTAGGTGCTGTCGCTGAACACCTGGGCAATGAAGCTTGGGCTCAGCGCGCCGTGGTTGATGAAAATGTCACCGAGCGGGCGCAGGCCACTGCCGATGTCGCGTTGTTCGAACAACGGCGCGAAGGTCAGCGGCGAGCCGAGATCGCCGGTCGGTGGCGAGAAAATGATCGGTTGCAGCGGCACATTCGCTGGCAGTGGCGGCACCACCGGATCGCTGCTGCGGATCAGCGGATCCGGGATCACCACGCTAGTGGTTGGCAACGTCGGCGGCGTTGGCGGCGTTGGCGGCGTCACCAGCGGCAGCGTGTTGATCGCGTAATTATTGGAGCTGCTGACTCCGGCCCCGCTGTTGCCGGACGCATCGCTGACCCCGGCGCTGTTGACGCTGATCGCATTGCTGGCGCTGTTGACGTTGGCGTTCGGCGTCAGGGTTGCGGTCCAGGTCTTGCCGCCGTCGCTGCTGCTCAGATTGGACAGCGTGCCGTTGCCGACATTGATGTCCGACAGATCAAAGCCGCTGACCGCCTCATTGAAAGTAATGGTCACCGCCGACGTCTGACCGAGGCCGATGTTCGGGTTGGCGATCACCACCGTCGCACTCGGCCGCTCGCTGTCGAGCGCGTAATTGTTCGACACCGCGACGCTGCTGCCGACGTTGCCGGCCAGGTCGCTGACGTTGCTGGTGTCGAGCGCAATGAAGTTGCTCGGATCGGTGACATTGGCCGTCGGTGTGAACGTCGCGGTCCAGGTCTTGCCGCCATCGCTGCTGCTCAGATTGCTCAGGTCGCCATTGGTCACGCTCAGGTCGGACAGGTCGAAGTTGCTCACCGCCTCGCTGAAGGTGAAGGTCACCGTGGTGGTCTGGCCGATGCCCAGATGCGGGTTGGCGACCACAATGTTCACCGTCGGCCGGGTCGCATCGAGCAGGTAATTGTTGGAAATCGCGATGCTCGCGCCAAGGTTGCCAGCCAGGTCCTGCACCCCGGCAGTGTCGACGATGATCAGGTTGGTCGTGTCGTTGACGTTGGCCGTCGGCGTCAGCGTAGCGGTCCAGGTGATGCCGCCATCGCTGCTGGTCAGGTTCGCCAGCGTGCCGTTGGCGACGCTGATGTCCGACAGGTCAAAACCGCTGACCGCTTCGCTGAAAGTGATGGTCACTGTGGTGGTTTCACCGATGCCCAAGCGGTTGTCGGCGACCACGATGGTCGCGGTCGGCAACGCCGTATCGATGGCGAAATTGGTCGAGTCGGTGGTGCCGACGCCGCTGTTGCCGGAGGCGTTGGCCACGCCACTGTTGTCGAGGGTAATCAGGTTGGTCGTGTCGATGATGTTGGCGGTCGGGGTGAATGTCGCCGTCCAGGTGATGCCGCCATCACTGGAAGCGACGTTGCTCAGGGTGCCATTGGCGATGGTCAGATCTGCATTGGTGAAACCTGTGACCGCTTCGCTGAAGGTGATGGTCACCGTCGAGGTTTCGCCGGCCTTGAGCGCGGTATCCGCGACGACGATGGTCGCGGTCGGCACTTCGGTCTGCACCGCATAGTTGGCCGAGTTGGTGATGCCGATGCCGGCATTGCCCGCCAGATCACTGATGCCAGCGTTGTTCAGCACGATCAGGTTGGTGGCATCGCTGACGCCAATGGTCGGCGTGAAGGTGGCTGTCCAGGTGATGCCGCCGTCGCTCGACGAGACATTGCTCAGCGTGCCACTGGCGACGCTCAGGTCGCTGTTGTCGAAGCCGCTGACCGCCTCGCTGAAGGTAATCGTGACCAGCGCGGTTTCGCCCGGACGCAGATCGGTATCACTGATGACGATGGTGGCGGTCGGGCGCTGACTGTCGATCACGTAGTTGGCGGAATCGGTGGTGCCGCTGCCGGTGTTGCCCGCGATGTCAGTGATGCCGGTGTTGTCCAGGGTGATGATGTTGCTGGTGTCGGTGATGCCCGCCGATGGCGTAAACGTCGCCGTGTAAGTGATGTTGTCCGCCGTGCTCAGCCCGGAGAGTGTGCCGTTGGCCACGGTCAGGTCGGCGAGGGTCAAACCGCTGACGGCCTCGCTGAAGGTGATGGTCACGGTGGTGGTCTGGCCGACGCCCAGCGCCGAGTCGGCAAGCACCACGGTGGCGGTCGGGCGCTGGGTGTCGATGGCGTAATTGTTGGAGTTGGTGGTGCCATTGCCGGCATTGCCGACGGCGTTTTGCACACCGCTGTTGTCGAGGCTGATCAGGTTGCTCGCGTCGGTGATGTTGCTGGTCGGGGTGAAGGTCGCCGTCCAGGTGATCCCGCCGTCGCTGCTGCTCACCGCCGTCAGCGTGCCGTTGGCAATCGTCAGGTCGGCGTTGTTGAAACCGGTCACGGCTTCGCTGAAGGTAATGGTCACCAGCGACGTTTCGCCGATGGTCAGGCTGTTGTCCGCGACGACGATGGTCGCGGTGGGCGCCACGGTGTTGATGGTGAAGTTGCCGGAGTTGGTCGTGCCCGTGCCGGCGTTCCCGGCCAGGTCAGCGATACCGGTGTTGGCCAGGGTAATGATGTTGCTGGTGTCGTTGACTCCGACGGTCGGGGTGAAAGTCGCCGTCCAGGTGATGCCGCCATCGGCGCTGTTGACCGCCGTGAGCGTGCCGTTGGGAACGGTCAGGTCGGCGTTGCTGAAACCGCTGACCGCTTCGCTGAAGGTGATGGTCACGAGCGAGGTTTCGCCGGCGCTCAGGCTCGGATCGGCGATCACGATGGTTGCGGTTGGACGCTGGGTGTCGATGCTGTAGTTGTTCGAATCAGTGGTGCCGCTGCCGGCGTTGCCCGCCAGGTCGGCAACGCCGGTGTTGTCCAGCGTCACCAGATTGGTGGCATCGGTGACGTTCGCGCTCGGTGTAAACGTTGCCGTCCAGGTGATGCCGCCGTCCGCGCTGCTGACCGCCGTCAGGGTGCCGTTGGCGATGGTCAGGTCGGCGTTGGTGAAACCGCTGACCGCTTCACTGAAGGTGATGGTCACCAGTGATGTGTCGCCGATCTTCAAGGTGCTTTGCGTGAACACCACGGTGGCGCTCGGCCGCACAGTGTCGACCGCGTAATTGTTGGAATCGGTGGTGCCGACGCCGGTGTTGCCCGCCAGATCCGCGACACCGCTGTTATTGAGGGTGATCAGGTTGGTAGCGTCAGTGATGCTGCTGGTCGGCGTGAACGTCGCCGTCCAGGTGATGCCGCCATCCGCGCTGCTGACTGCGCTCAACGTGCCGTTGGCAATGCTCAGATCGGCGTTGGTGAAACCGCTCACCGCCTCGCTGAAGGTGATGGTCACTAGCGAGGTTTCACCGATTTTCAGTGCGGTGTCGGCGACCACGATGGTCGCGGTCGGCCGTGCGGTGTCGATCGCGTAGTTGTTGGAGTTGGTGCTGCCAGTGCCGGCATTGCCGGACAGGTCATTGACCCCGGTATTGTCCAGAGTGATCAGGTTGGTGGTGTCGGTGACGCTCGTGGTTGGCGTCAGCGTGGCGGTCCAGGTGATGCCGCCGTCGCTGCTGCTCAGTCCGGTCAATGTGCCGTTGGCCACCGTCAGGTCGGCGGCGGTGAAACCGCTCACCGCTTCGCTGAAGGTGATGGTCACCACAGAGGTTTCGCCTGCCGCCAGATTGGTGTCGGCAACGACAATGGTCGCTGTCGGTCGTACGGTGTCGACCACATAATTGGCCGAATCGGTGGTGCCGCTGCCAGCGTTGCCGGCCAGATCCGCCACCCCGGTGTTGTCCAGGGTAATCAGGTTGGTGGCATCGGTGATGCTGCTGGTCGGCGTAAAGGTCGCCGTCCAGGTGATGCCGCCGTCGGCACTGGAAACGTTGGTCAGCGTGCCATTGGCAATCGTCAGGTCGGCGTTGGTGAACCCGGAAACCGCCTCGCTGAAAGTGATGGTCACCAGTGAGGTGTCACCGATTTTCAGCGCCGTATCGCTCATCACGATTGTCGCGGTCGGACGCTGGGTATCGATCGCGTAGTTGTTCGAGTTGGTGGTGCCGACACCGGCGACGCTGTCGGAGACTGCCGTCACCCCGGTGTTGTCGAGGGTGATGAGGTTGGTGGTGTCGGTAAGGTTGTTGGTCGGCGTGAAGGTTGCCGTCCAGGTAATACCGCCGTCGGCGCTGGACACATTGGTCAGCGTGCCGTTGACAATGGTCAGGTCGGCGTTGGTGAAACCGTTTACGGCGCGACTGAAGGTGATGGTTACCAGCGAGGTTTCGCCGATTTTCAACGCGGTGTCGGCGACCACGATGGTGGCAGTCGGCGGTTCCACGTAAGCGGTGTTGAGCGTACCGCCGTTGTTGTAAATGCCCACCAGCGCACTCGGCGTCGTACCCGTCGAACCACCGTTCGACAGCCCGCCACCACCGCTGGCCGCGCCATTGCCGCTGATCGCGGCAAAGTTGCTCGCGGTGATCAGCACCACGCCACCGTTGTTCCAGATCGCCCCGACGCCGCGACCGCCGGCACCGCCATCGGCGCCGTTACTGCCGACCCCACCGCCACCGCCACCGCCGCCACCGGCAGCAATGTTGTTGCTGATGACCGAGTTGCCAATGACTTTCAGGGTGCCACTCGCGGCGTTGTAGATACCACCTGCCGCGTTGGCACCGACGCCGCCGACTTTGTCCCAGCCGGAACCGCCACCGCCGCCACCAATGGACAGCGTGCCGTTGCTGGCCGAACCGCCATTGCCGCCATGACTGTAACCGGCACCGGCGCTGCCGCCATTGCCGCCCACGCCACCGGTGCTGGTGCCGCCGCGGCCGCCCATGTCGGTCGGGCTGTAACCACCGCCATAACCACCGGCATTGGCACCGCCCGCCCCGCCGGCGTAGGTGCCGGTGCCCGGGCCAGAAGTACCGCCATGGCCACCGGTCTGGCCACCGATACCCGCACCGCCGCCACCGCCACCGCCGACATAACCGCCGGTCACACCGCCGCCGCCACCACCGCCGGATGCGGCGTTGGCAGTGACTGTCACGTTGTTCAGGGTAAGAATGCCGGCGTTGAAAATCCCGCCACCCATGGCCCCCGCTGCTGCTGAGCCACCATTGCCGCCATTGCCCGCCACCAGGCCTTTGGTAATCACCAGGCCGTCGAGGGTCACGGTGTTGCCGGAGGCGACTTCCACCACGCGAGTCTTGTATTGACCATCAAGGGTCACGTCGGCGACGCCATCGTTGTTCAGGTCGCCATCGACGGTGATGCTCTTGTTGATCAGCAATTCCGACGTGAGCTGAACGGTCATGCCGGAACTGAACGTGACGATGTCACCGTTCTGCGCCGACGCCAGCGCCGCACGCAACGAGCCGACGCCCGAGTTGAGGTTGTTGGTCGCCGTCCAGGTGGCCAGCCCCCACTGGTATTCGCTCATGGCTTTGCTCGACAGCACGTTGACGCTCTCGATGCTGCCGGTGGCGATTTCCAGATCCCAGTCGCCGCCAACACCGGTGCGGTTGTTCGAAGCGGCCACATCGCGCCCGGTCAACTGCGCCAGCGAATCGACGAAGCTCAAGCCGCGATCACCTTCGGCGGTGTAGCAGCCGTAGATCAGGATGTCGCCGCCAGCGTTCATGTCCTTGCCGATTTCGGCGAGGACTGCGCTGCGCTGAGCGACGTTGTCGGCAGACAGATAACTGTTGCCCAGCCACAGGTCACCGGCGTTGCCGTGGGCAATGATCTGCACCGAACTGACGCCCTGATGTTGATCGAGGTAATCGGCGATCTGCTGCAAGCCATCTCTGCTCGCGTCGAGCTTGACCACCTGCGTGCCGGGCGCGACGCCCTTGAGCAGGCTGTCGGCATCCTTCACCCGTGAATCGACGAACACCACACTCTGCCCCGGCACCGCAACGGGGCTGGCGGCCGGCGTGGCATCGGCCTGGCCGTGAGTATCCTTGCTCGCGACCGGATGATCGGCCGTCGGCGCCTTGGCCGCATCGGCAGCGGTAGGGGCATGACTGTCGGCTTGCGCGGCGGTATCGGCGACTGTCGCGGCCACCGCACCGTCGAACAGCATGCGCGGCTCCAGCGACATGATCAGCGGCGAGGCCAGCGAACGCTGACCGGCGACTGCCCGAGACTTGACCTTGGCCCCACCAAAAAGGCTCCACCACATGTTGCTCACCCGAACTCGAACGAAGGTACGTAAGGCATCAATGAAAAACGCCGCGATCAACTGATCGCGGCGTCGGTCTTCATACGAATGACATTGGCGGCGCTGGCTGAGCCATCGAGCCAAAAGGACAAATCGGCGTATTGCTTGAACAGGTCCGGCGGCAGAATCGTCCGCCGGGACTGCAACGCAACCTTGGGTTTGACCTTGTGCAGGCCGGCCAGGCCAAGGCCTTGGTCGAATTCCGGCGCGTCATAGGCCAGATGCTCGAAATCATGCTCGAACCACGGCTCGCCGATAAAGTCGTACACCAGCCGCAGCACCCGCTCCGGGGCCTGGCTCAGGAGGTCGTAATCGATGATCAGCAAAGAGTCGGCGTGCTCGCCGTAATAGGCTTCCTTGAGCGCCGCCCAGGCAAAACCGACCAGACGGTTGCGCTGAGCGAGGGTCTCGCAGCGACTGTAGACGGTGTTGCGCTCGGCGGCATCGCTAAACAATTTGGTGTTTTCGTAAGGGTTGGCGCGGTACAGCCGTTCGAGGCTGTCCATCACCCACGCCACGTTGCGCACGCAGGCAATTACTTTGGCGTTGGGGAACAGGTCGTTGAGTGCCGGCAGGCGCGAGCTCCACTGCCGGTTGGTGTCAAACACCAGCGGTTTGTCGGCCTTGTCGGCGTAGTAGGAATCGAACAGACCACGCAGCAGGCGGCGGCGCATGTCGGTGTCGATCACCGCCCCGTATTCGCTGCCGGCACTGCATTGCTCGAGGACACTGGAAAACAGCGAACCGACCGGGCTGGTCATGCCGGCGTGAAAGCGCGGGTTCTGCAAAAGAATGGCAGAAAGCAGGGTCGAGCCTGAACGCGGCAAGCCGGAGATAAAGTGGAACTGCTGCAATCCCTTCACCATGATCGGAAGTCCTTTTGTCCGTCAGAGCGTAGTTCAACGACAACCCCTGCGCCTAGTAGTGTTTTGATATCACTCAGAGCAAAAAGGACTAACTGGTTAGCTTTTAATCGCGAATGTAAAGGTGAAACGTTTTAGTCCCGATGAAGCCTGATTGCCGGCAGGCTGCGGCACGAATAATCGCGCCAGCACACCCCCCGCATGGATTTCTGCGCCGACCTTCCACGTCGCTGGCAAGGGCAGGAATTCCGCCGGTTCATCGAGGGCGCCAATCAGCCATACCCGTTCATTGCCGGCCAACTCGCTGAGGCTGTCGAGGTACACGTCAGGGGTGACCAGCGTGCCGAATCCGTATTCGTTCGGACGAGTCGCGCGGCCATCCGCAGCAGGCGGTGTAAACAAGCGCACGTGCGCGCCGCTGCGGTCGTAGTAGACGTAACTCAGGTACCAAAGCATGTCGCTGGTGACGATGCGGTCACCGGGCCGGAAATGTTGGTTGACGTAATTCACCACGCGGTCGAGCTGATCATTGCTGTCGACCGTGGCGTTGTTGTTTACGCCCACCAGTTGCACCCCGACCAGCGACACCAGCACCGCCAGCGCCAACGGCCGCACGCGGCTGTACAAACGGTCGATGGCCAATGCGGCCAACAGCGGCAGGCCCAAGGCATAGGCCGTCAGGTAGCGTTCGATAAACACCGGTGTGATGAACGACACGGCAAACACCAGCAGCAGCGGCAACCCGGTGTACAAGGCCAGCAGCACACTGCCGCGCGAGACGCTGCGATCGCGCATCACCGCCACCGCGGCGAGCATCAGCAATGTCATGGGCAGCGCAGCGAAAACCGGCCATGGCAGATTTTCGCCATCGTCCTGAATCAGCCACGACCAGAGCATCGACGGCAGCGAGCTCAGTGTCACCGGCGGTTCCCAGCCGACATCGCCACCAACCTTGAGCTGTTCCATGTGCTGCATCAGGTCAAACAGATTAGGCAACCAGGGCAGGTACAAGACGAAGATGGCCAGATTCGCCAGCCACCAGCCCGGGCGCTGAATGTGCCGGAATCGATAACCACGTTGCACGCGGATCACGCCGAGGTAGATCCAGTGACACAGCGCCGCCAGCACGGCGAAGTAGTGGGTGTAGAACGCGGCGCTCATCAGCAGCGCATAAAACACCAGGTAGCGGTGACGCTGCGGGCGCCGGATCCAGTAGACCAGCGCCAGCGTCGCGGCGATCAGCAGCAAGCCGAGCAACGAATACATGCGCACTTCCTGGCTGTAGCGCACCGCTGTCGGCAACAGCGCCAGCAACACCCCGGCGATCATCGCCGCGCGGCGCGTGGCGAGGCGGTCCACCAGCCAGATACCCAGTCCAACGGCAGCAACGCCCGCCAATGCGCTGAGGCAGCGGATCGCAAAAATCCCGTCGCCGAACAGTTCAATCCAGCCATGCAGGAGCATGAAGTACAGCGGCGGATGCACATCGAAGGCCGCGTGATGCCAGATCCCGCCCAGCGAATAGCGCGCCAGCAGCAGGCTGGAGCCTTCATCGCCCCAGACGGCAGCGGCCGTCAGATCGTAAAAACGCACGGCGGCGGCCAGCAATATCACCGGCAGCAGCCAGTGCTCTCTGGCCCAGCGAATCAGCCGCAAGTTGCCAAACCACGACCCCGGCGTTGCGTGCGGGTCCTGTGTGTCGCCCACCGGCGTAACTCTGTTGACCGCCATTGCTTCCTCTTGCCGTGCCACGAGACCACGCCTGTATCAGCCAGAACCTGGCAGTCACTCTAGGTCAGCCAGCGCCGAACCGTCGATGCCGATTTGCGCTTTCACGACATCCGGCAACGTTGGCATTCCGGGTCTACGCTCTGGCGTGGCGTGACCTGGCCACGGAGTGCCAAGGCAACAGCAGCCTGAACCCACTAGCGGCCCGCCGACAACCAATCAGAAGGATGAGGATCTTATGGACGTTTACATGGGCACTGTGATGACGTTTGCCTTTAACTTTGCGCCCTCCAACTGGGCCTTGTGCAATGGTCAGATCATGAGCATTTCCCAGTACAACGCGCTGTTCGCGTTGCTGGGTACGGTGTATGGAGGCAACGGCCAGCAGACGTTCGGGTTACCCAATCTGCAGAGTCGCCTGCCAGTCTGCCAAGGCAGCGGCCCGGGCCTCACACCGCGAGTGATGGGCGAAGTCTCCGGCGCCGAGCAAGTCACCGCCACCCTCAACAACCTGCCAAACCACACCCACACCCTGGCTGGCCTCACCGCCACCACCACCGTGCAACTGGCCAACCCGGCCAGCAACGTTGTGGGCACGCCCACGGCGACCAACGCCTACATCGGCGCATCAGGCACCGGCCCGGGGCTGGCGAATATCTACTCCGATGCCCAGGGCGCATCGCCGGTGCCCCTCAAAGGTGCCGCGACCACCATCAGCGGGACGATCACACCCACCGGCAATGGTTTGCCAATGCCGATCATGAACCCGTATCTGGTGCTCAACTTCAGCATCGCGTTGAACGGTATCTTTCCTTCGCGCAACTGACCGACCGCCGGGGGAGGCGATTCCCCCGGCTTCCATCCTTGCGGGAGCGAAACCATGCTGCAATCGGTTCAAAGCCAACATTTCCAGGCGCTGCGGGGACGAGTCGGCACCTTGCACCTGCCGGACGGCAGCGCGATGCAAATCCATATCGGCGAGCTTGAAGAAAAACCCCTGGCGAAAATGCGCTACAGCGAGCGCATGCCGTTCAGCGTCGAGCTGAACAGTCTGGAGCCAACCGAATTTGTCGATGGCCTGTGTGCGCTGGAGTTGCCGGAGCTGGGACGGGTCGACAACATCTTCGTATCCCGGGTACCACCCATGGGCCGCGACCCGGCGCTGGCTTACTTCCACATCACCTTCAACTGACACGAACCCGTGCAGGAGCTGCCGCAGGCTGCGGCAGCTCCTGCACGGGGTTATTGCGGATACCAGACCAGGCGTTCGGCGGCGGGATTGCTTTCTTCGACAGCAAATCCCAATGCCAGGTAATGCCGTCGTGCATGCGGATTGCGGGTCCAGACCACCGTCGCCACCGGGCAGCGAATCTGTTGCGCGGCTTTCTGTACGCCTTGCAGCACAGCGCGGCCATAGCCTTGGCCGCGTGCCTGCGGGATGAACGCCAGGTACAACACGCGAATTTCGTTGGCACCGAAATCCGTGCTCAATGCGCCGATGTGGCTGCCGAGTTTTTCCACCACGTAGTGCATGGCGTTGGGGTAGTTCTCGCCCATGCCCTGTTCCTGCACCTGAAATTGCTGGGCGATGACTTGCTGCACCTGCTCCTGCTCGCCATCGATCCATTGCAGATCCGGCCGCGCCGCCTGATACAGGCTCTGCAAAAACGGCCCGTCGGTTGCCCGCGCTGGCCGCACCACCAATCCCTCTGCTGCCACTGCTGCGTTATCCGTCATCGTGCACGCCCTCAGAAACCGCTTTCCCTGACCCCCAGCGCCGCCAACCGGCGCCACGCCACTCCGAGCAACGACTCGCCGCTACCCTGCAACACCACCACGCCGCGCAACGGTTGCGGCGGCGTCGAGGCATCATCCAGCGCACTGAGCCGAACGCCGTATTGCGCCTGCACCGGCTCCGCGCGCTGTTGTTGATCGCGGCGCACGGCAATCGGCCCATGGTGATCGGAGGTCAACGCCTCCTGATCAACATAGGCCACGCCGTTGGTGTCGATTTCATTCAATTGCACGGCAAGCGCCGGGTGCATCGGATCGTCGGCAATGAACCGGCCATTGGCCCCCGGCTGGATCCGCCACAGTTCGGCTTCGGCCAGATAACCGCGCAGTCGCGCGCCGTCTTCGACTACCCGCGCCAACGCATCGTGGCTCGACAACCAGCGCCCGACGCTCATGTTCGGCAGCAGATCACGCACGCTG
The DNA here is from genome assembly GCF_900182985.1 of Pseudomonas helmanticensis. Lineage (NCBI taxonomy): Bacteria > Pseudomonadati > Pseudomonadota > Gammaproteobacteria > Pseudomonadales > Pseudomonadaceae > Pseudomonas > Pseudomonas helmanticensis. The sequence goes on from NZ_FXUY01000001.1 coordinate 4,164,778, forward strand.
CCGGCATGCGGTGCGCGCAGCAGCAAGCGTTCGCGCTGGGCGCTCAGCCCACGGTATTCGGCGACCGCTTCGGCCAGTCGTTGCTCAACGATGCCGGCGTCGGCGGCGGTTTCACTGCGCCCGGCCTGACGCCGCATGAGCAATTGCTGGATCTGGATTTCCCGGCGCACGATCGCCAGCCGCGATTCAAGATCCGGTGACTCCAGTTCGATCAGCACATCGCCCTGCGCGACTTTCTGTCCATCCGTAACTTTCACCGCTTTGACCCGCGCCGCCGTCGGTGCGTGCAGGGCACTGGCGCGCCCGGCTTCAAGCATGGTCGGCAACTCCACCGAACTGCGCCACGGCACACTCACCACCAGCAACAATCCGAGCAGTGCCAGCGCACTGAGCAACACGCGCGGGGCGTGCGCCTGCTCACGGCGACTCCACCACTGGCGCCACTCACGCATGATCGGCAGAAAGATGAACCACACCAGTTCCACCAGCATCAGGAAGATCCCCAACACCTTGAAGAACAGGTGATAGACCGCCAGCGCGATCCCGAAAAACAACGCCGCACGCCATAACCACGAGCCATACCCCCAGATCAGCAAACGCCGTTGCATCTTCGGCGACCAAGGCTCCGGCGCGGGTGCGCCATAGCCGAACAAAAACTCACGCAAGCGCCAGCGACACAAGGCAAACGCGCGGCCCTGCAGATTGTCGACTTCCCAGAAGTCACTGATCAGAAAATAGCCATCAAAGCGCATGAACGGATTGAGATTGATCACCAGCGTGGTGATCCACGTGGCACTGGCGAGCATGAACGCCGCCGTGCGTCCCGGCCCGTCGGGCAACAGCGACCACGCCAGCAGCGCGAGACAGGCCAGCAATAATTCGGCGAGTACGCCACCGGCACCGATCAACAATCGTGCGCGACGATCATTGACCCGCCAGGCATCGCTGACATCGGTATAGAACATCGGTAGCAAGACCATGAACGCCACCCCCATGCTCTGCACGCGACAGCCGGCACGCTTGGCCATGAACGCATGACCGAATTCGTGGCAAAGCTTGGCGAAGAACAGCGCCACACCGAACGCCAGCGCACCGCCGAGGCTGAACAGGTGCGGAAAGGTGCCGATGAACCGCTGCCAGTCCCGCGATACCAGAAACACACCCAGGGCCAACGTTGCCGGCAAACCGTAGCGCAGCAAACGCGGGCCATAACGTTCAAGCCATGGCCAGGCACGATTGAGAAACGCGTCCGGGCGCCACAGCGGAATGCGGAAGAACAGATACTGATGCAGGAGGATCTGCCACAGGCTTTGCTTTTGCGCCAGGGCCTTGAGTCGATAGCTCGCCCGCTGCTGATCGTCGAGTGCACTGATCAAATCGTGACCGCGCAGAAACTCCAGCAACTGCTCAAGCTCGCTGCCGTCCAGCGGCAGGCCCGGTTCGCGGTTGGCGGCACGCAAGACTTGTTCGGCATCGCCCAACGACCAATGACGCAACAGGCGCATTGCCGCCGTACCGAGTTTGAAATAGCGCCCGCGCACCGGATCGGCCAGGGTCCAGCGCGGCGAACCATCCAATGCCGGTGCCGCGGGTGATAATTGCAGGTCGGCACGCAGGCTCGGCAGATTCATCTACAGGCCCACGCTCTGGCGCAGACCGGCCAATGGCCGGCGCAGCAGGTACAGCGCCAGTGGCGCGCGGTCGCCGAAAATTTTCGCCGTGCCGCGCAGGCCGATCCGCGGCGGTGCATCGGCGAAATTGGCGTCGAGGCGGTAGGCCAGTTGCCCGCCCGCCGTGGGTTGCGCTTCGTAGGCCGAGCGTTCCAGCGTCGCGCGATGGCGCTGCAAGGGATCGCTGTCGAGAAACAGGGCGATTTCCGCGCCGGACTCCAGAGCAATCGCATCGCCCACCGCCAGTTCGATGCGCAGTTCGGCCTGATTCGGATCGGCGATTTCCATCAACCGTTCGCCGGTCTGCACCGGTTTGCCGGTCAAGCGCTCGGCGTCGGCGAACACCGCAATGCCGTCGCGTTCGGCGCGAACTTCGCTGCGGTTGAGCAGCTCACGGGCATAGTCGCGCTCGGCACGTTTTTGCTCGGCACGCGCGGCCAGCAAGTCGACACGCGAGCTGGATTCGGCATCGGCAAACGAACGCTGGGAATTGGATTTCAGTTCGGCTTCGGCCACACCCAGCGCACGCTCGGCGACATCGGCCTGCGCCTTCAGCGTGGTGCTTTCGAAACGCACCAGGACATCGCCGGTTTTCACCGTCTGATTGGGTTTGACCAGAAACTCGGTGATCACCCCGTCCAGCGGCGCCGCCACCACGCGCCCGCCCAGCGGCACCACTTCCGCCGGCGCCAGTACCGATTGGCGCACCGGGATGAACAAGCCGAGCAGCAACAGCGCCACCAGCGCCACCTGACGTTTGCGCGTCCAGCGCAGCCGCCACGGTTTGCGCGGTTGCAGCGCCAGCCAGGCGTGGCTGTAGGTGTCGCCCAGTTGCGACAACAGAACCTGTTCGGAGGGGTTCCACGGTACGTCGCGCGCCAGCCACAAACCGCCAAAAACTTGAGCGTCGCGATCTATCAATGGCAGCCAGAACACCTGCGCGGCGGACAAATCGCGCCAGTCCGCCTGAATCGATTCGCTGACCCATTGCGGCGCAATCACCCGTGCCTGCTTCAGCAGATCCTGCTTGAACAACTGCGCCACGGCCTGTTCGACGAAGGCCACGAACGGCGCGTTCGGCTCCACCGCGCTGATCCCGGTCACGGCTTGCACCTTACCGGCGATCAGCAACGCCGCATGGCGAAAACCAAACAGCGCCTGACCGTCATTGACCAGGCTGTAGGCCAGTTGTGCAGTATCGCGGGCGGCGCGGGTCTGCCGTTCAAGATCAAGAAACCTGGCGAACACCTGCTCGGCGCCGCCACTCACCGGGGCGTTCACTTGAGCTCCGGAAAGCGCGCCGTACCGCTCATGCCGGCGAGCAAGCCTTTGGATTCCGGCATCGTCGCGACCAGCAACAAGGTCTGACTGCCCTCATCGATACGCGCACCAAGGCGCTTGACCGTGGCGTCAAGCGGCTGGCCTGTTTCATCGGGAACGAAGCTGAACGTCTGGCCGGGTTTGAGCCTGGCCATCCAGCGCGAGGGCACCAGCAAATGAATTTCCAGGGTGCGGTTATCCACCACATCGAGCAGTGGCGCGCCGGCCGGCACGCTTTCGAAACGTTGCACCTTGCGCTCGACCACTTGCCCGTCGAACGGCGCGATCACGCTGCAACGTTTGACCTGCACCTGATAAACCTGGGATTGCGCCTGGGTTTCGCTGACCTTGGCCTCGGCCCGCGCCACTTCAAAACGCCCGACGGAATTCAGTGCGGCGAGTTGCTTGTTGTGCGACAACTCTTCGCCGGCACCACGGCTGGCGGCCTGCGCGGCGTTGAGTTGCGCCTGATAGGCCGAGCAGTCGAATTTTGCCAGCGTATCGCCCTTCTTGAACGACTCGCCCTCGCTGAACGGCAACTCGACAATCCGCCCGGACAGCTCGCTAGCCAGAACGGCCTGATCGCGAGCGCGAAGCACGCCCCGCGCTTCACTGCTCGAAGCCTGCGCACCCGCCGCGCCTTGATCCAGCAGCGGATCGTCTGGCCCGGGCGTTTGCGCCTGAACTGCACACGTAACCAAGGTCAATCCAATAACCCAACCACGAAAACGCTGCATGACCGCTACTCCCTGACGGATGTGCGGAGTCTACGACAGCGGGGGTTAGCGTCAAGCGAAAGGCCATTACTCCTTGGAAATGTAATGTTTCAAAACAGCTCGCAGGCTTCTATCTGTTTAAAAGCTGTAGGCACGCTCCCTCTTCCTACACGACTTAGAGAACCTGCCGCAGGCTCAAACTGAAAGCGGCGATAGACAGGGCGTCAGTGTCAGTAAATGCGCTGAAATTGACCGTTCCTCGCAACAAACGCTCATACAGAGGCAAGTAAACAACTTGACCCTGAAGGGTATGAGCAACAAAAACTGACTCGCCGGTGCTGGAGAGAAACCAGACGAGTGAGTCTGTAATCATGGGGTGGTTGACCTGCATGACGCACTCAATCTAGGATTGCCTTACTCAACCCCGTACGTAGCGATTCAGTTCGCTGGCAGTTGGGGATGAAAAAACCGGCTTAGGCCGGTTTTTTCGTTTCTGATTATTTTTTTTGTGCGCACCGCTTTTTTCGTCGATGGCTATAACCTGTTTTACGGATTACTCGCTGGCACTCCCTATAAATGGCTGAATTTACGCAGCCTGTTAACGCACATAGCTTTTGTCGAAAATCCTCAGAGTTCAGTCGTCTCGATTGATTACTTCACCTCGCCGATCAAACCCCAACTGGCAACTCGCGGCCGCGTTTCCAAAGAAGCGCAGGATGCATACGTGCGGGCTGTGCGCGCCAGCAACGTCACCGTGCATTTCGGTCGTCATCAATTGGAGCCGGCAAAAGCGCCAAGGTTTGTCGATAAACACACCCAGGCGTCACGTCAGGACAAAGTCGATATCTGGAAGCTGGAAGAAAAGGAAACCGATGTTCACATAGCAATCAGCATGTATCGCGCTGCAAGCCGGCAACTGATGTATGAGGGGGCCGAGCGCCTTGAGCAGATCATTCTGGTATCCAGTGACACCGATATGACCCCTGCCTTGAAGGCGCTTCGAACAGATTTTCCCGGCCTGATCATCGGCGTGATCCTCCCACACAGGTCCGGATCTGTCCGGCCCCTCCCAGGTTCTTTGAAAGACAACTCACATTGGTTGAGACGATTTATTTCTGCTGAAGAACTGCGACTTCATCAGCTCCCAAGCCGAGTTGCCACTCACAAGAAACCAGCGATCAAACCGGATTACTGGTAGGAGCTTTCGCCAGCGGATACACCGACTCCCATCCCCCACCCAACGCCTTGTACAACCCGACCATCGCCAGCGATACGCCGGTCGAGCTTTCCACCCACTGCTCCTGCGTCGCCAGCAGTGCGCCTTGCACCGTCAGCACGTTAACGAAATCGACTACGCCTTCGACGTATTGCTGTTGCGCGGTACGCAGGGCGATCTGGTTCTGGCGCACGGCTTCGGCGAGGCTGTCGCGGCGGCGTTGACTGGCGTTGTAGGCAGTCAATTGATCGTCGATTTCGTGCCAGGCGCGCAGCACGGTTTGCTGGTAGGCGATGGCCGCTTCCTGTTGCTGGGCTTCGCGCAATTGCAGCACGCCGCGCAGGCGGCCGCCGTCGAACAATGGCAGGCTGAATTGCGGGCCGATACCGAAAGCACGCGAGCCCCACGAGCCGAAATCGCTGAGCTGCATGGCTTGCGAACCGAGGTTGCCGGACAGGGTGATGCGCGGATAGAAATCGCCCTTGGCCACGCCAATGTTGGCGGTCGCCGCATGCAGACGAGATTCGGCCTGGCGAATGTCCGGACGCCGCTCGGCCAGTTGCGACGGCAAGCCGATGGCGACCTGCAGTGGCGACTGCGGCACCGCAGCGTCTGTGGATAACTCTTTGGCCAAAGCCTGTGGCGGTTCCCCCATCAACAGACTGATCGCATTGATCAGTTGCGATTGGCGTTGTTCCAGCGCCGGCAGGCGCGACTCGATGGCGGCAACTTGCGCGGCGGCTTCGGCGACGTCCAGATCGGTCGCCACACCGTCGGCCAGACGCAGTTGCGAAAGTTTCAGGCTATGCCGCGCCACGTCGAGGTTCTGCTCGGTGACGGCGCGGGTGTTCTGCACCCCGCGCAATTGAATGTAGTTTTGCGCGGTGTCGGCGAGCACAGCCAGCAGCACACCCCGACGGTCGTTTTCGGCAACCTCGAGATTGGCGTCGGCGGCCTCGGTTTCGCGGCGCACACGGCCCCAGAAATCCAGCTCCCAGGAAGCGGAGAAACCGGCGTCCCAGAGATTGAAGGCGGAATCACCGTCAAATCCGGATGGATCGCTCAGGCCCTTGCCACTGTTGCGTTCGCGGCCATAGCTGCCGGTCGCGGCGGTTTTCGGATAGCGATCGGCGCTGATGACCTGGCGTGAGGCGCGGCTTTGTTGCAAGCGGCTGCTGGCCAGTTGCAGGTCAAGGTTGCTGCGTACCGCGCGCTGGGTCAGCGCCGAGAGTTGCGGGTCGTGGAAGACTTCCCACCAGCGTTCGTTGAGGGGTTCGCTGACGGCTTGGCTCGGGGCGGACTTGGCGGGTTTGGCCCAGTCGGCGATTTGTGTTGGCTGGGGTTTTTGGAAGTCTGGGCCGACGGTGCAGGCGGTGAGACTGGCCATAAGCAACGCACTTAAAGTGAGTTGCTGCAACTGGCCTCTTCGCGAGCAGGCTCGCTCCCACATTTTGGATAGCGTTTTCCCTGTGGGAGCGAGCCTGCTCGCGAAGGCGTCGGTTCGATCAACACGGCTCATCGCTGAGTCACCTCACGCACAGACTTCGCCGAGCTGGCGGTATCAATCCGCGCCTCCACCGACATGCCCACCCGCAACCGCTCAGCCAACGGCTGACCCGGTTCGAGCATGATCTTCACCGGAATGCGCTGCACCACCTTGGTGAAGTTGCCCGTGGCGTTATCCGGTTTTACTGCCGCGAACGTCACGCCAGTAGCCGGGGCGATGCTTTCCACCCGGCCGTTCAAAGCCTCGCCACCGAGGCTGTCGACACGCACTTGCACTTGCTGCCCCGGCTTTACATCAGTCAGTTGCGTCTCCTGAAAATTGGCTACGACGTACGCCTGCTTCAGCGGCACCACCGCCAGCAGCTTGCTGCCCGGTGTGACATAAGCGCCGACGCGCACGGCGCGCTCACCGATCATGCCGTCCTGCGGCGCAGTGATGCGCGTGTAGGAAAGCTCGAAACTGGCGATTTCCAGCGCAGCCTGTGCGTGTTTCAAACTGCCCTCTGCGGCATCCCGCTGGGCCGTAAGGATGTCGACCTGTTTGCGCTCCGCCGCCAGTTTTGCGCTCGCCGTGTCGAGGTGCGCAGTGGCCTGATCGATACGCGTACGTGCCTGCTGCGCGTTCTGCACGGTGCCGGCACCGACGCCGGCCAAATGGTTGTAGCGATTCAATTCCTGCTGGGCGAAGGCCATTTCTGCCTTGGCCGATACCACTGATGCCTGCGCCTGGGCGATCACCGATGTCTGGCGCTCCAGTGTCGCCCTGGCGTTGTGCAATTGTGCCCGCGCGACCAGCGTTTGCGCATCGGCTGCTTCGGCGGATGCACGCAAATCGCGATCATCGATCAGCGCCAGCAACTGCCCGGCCTTCACTTGCTGGTTGTCCTCCACCAGCACTTCCTTGATGAAACCGGCCACGCGCGGCACCACCAAGGTGTAGTCGGCAGAAACGTAGGCATCGTTGGTGCCTTGTTGCGTACGTTTGCCAAACAGGCCGGGCATGGCCAGATACACCAGCACTCCGACAGCCAGCGCGGTCGCTACGGCCACCGCGAGTTTTTGCTTTGCTTGAGTCGTCATAAAAACCTTCTGTTCAGTGCAGCAATCAGGTCGGTGCGCGCGGTGGAAAAATCCGCGTCGGCAGCCAGAAAATCAGCAGGATCAGCGCCACTGCGACGCCGGCCATGCACACATAGAGATCGGAAGAAGTCAGCACCACGGCCTGCTCGTGCAAGCGATGGGCAAGACCGGGATCGCTGCGCTCGGCCAGTGGTGAGTTGCCGAGGTTGTCGATCAGCATGGTCGAGTGAAAATGCACCCGCGCTGTGGTCAGCGCTTCAAGCACCCCGGTGGCAACCACCGCAGCCAGGCCTTTGACGGTGTTGAACCATGCCGAGGCGAACGGCCCGTCCATCGGAGTAATGCTGCCGGTCGAGAGCATCAGCAGCGGCAACACCGCCATCGGCTGACCGAAAATCTGCAGCCATTGCAGCGCGTAGAAATTTTCGCGGTTCCATTCTGCGGTCAGCAGCGAACCGCCCAGACAGGACAGCGCCAACATGCTCAAGCCAATCCCGAGAACCCAGCGGCAATCGACCCAACGCAAATTGCACAGCGCGGCCACCAGCGGCAGCGCGAGCAACTGCGGCAACGCTGCGATCAACATGATTGGCGCGGTCTGAACCGGCCGATAGCCCTGCACTTGCGCCAGATAACTCGACGGAATCAACACCACCGCCTGCAACACCACCAGCACCCCGGCGAGGGTCAGCAACGCAAATGACAGATTGCGAATACCGAGCATCTGCAACTTGAAGAACGGGATCGGCTGCGACCACTCGTTGATCATGAAAGCCACCAGCAGCAGCGTGCCGGCGCCGAGCAGGCCGCAGATCAGGCTCGACTCGAACCAGTCGAGGCGATTGCCCTGCAACAGACCGATGACCAGCATGCAGATCGCCGGAAAGCCCAGCAGCAGTCCTTTCCAGTTGAATGATTTGAGGCGTTCCAGCCGCAGCGGATCCTGCGGAATGCCGTAAGCCACCATCGCCATGGCGATCAGGCACGGCACCACGATTTGCCAGAAGGTCCATTGCCAGCCGACGTATTCGCCCCACATGCCCGCGAGCGGCGTACCCAACCCTGGGCCGAAGGTGGCGGTCAGCGCGTACCCGGCCAGGCCATATAGTTTGAAATTCGGCGGCAGGAAGCGCAGGGCAACGGTCATCAGCATCGGCGGTAAGGCCCCACCGGCCAAGCCTTGCAAGGTGCGCATCAACAGCAGGCTTTCGTAGTTCGGCGCAAACGGGCAGAGCACGCCGAGCAAAGTGAACAGGCTGATTGCGCAGAGCGTGAAACGCCGCAGCGAGAAGGTCACCGAGCACCACGGCGCGAAGGCCATGGCGGCGACCGAAGTTGCCGCGTAACAGGCCACCAACCAGGTGCCCTCATCGTAGCCAATGCCCAGTGCGCCCCGAATATCGGCGAGGGCAACCTTGGTCACCATCTCGTTGAGGCCCGACACCAGCACTGCCAGCAATACGCCGACCAGACCGATGATGATCCGCGCCCCGAACACCGGTGGCGTGATCGCCTGCGCCGGGCTGGCCGCAGCGACAGGCGCCGGGACCGTCAGGGATGTCATGAATACTTACTCCGGAGGGAAAAATACCGGGGCATCTTAGTAGGGCTTACAGCTTACGAAAATTGACTTATTGGCAGGTTATAAGTGCGCCAGACACAACTATTAAACCTGTAGGAGTGAGCCTGCTCGCGATGGCGCCGTATCAGTCGACCTATGCGTTGATTGACACACCGTCATCGCGAGCAGGCTCACTCCTACAGGGGATTTTTGTTGAATTTCGGATCAGGGCTGGGCAGCCAGCCAGGTTTCGTCGCAGCAGGTTTTCAGGGTTTCACGCAGCCAGCGGTGCGCCGGGTCTTTATCGAAACGCGGATGCCAGGCTTGAGTCAGCATCAGCGTCGGCAGCGGGATCGGCAGGTCGAACGAGCGCAGTTTCAAGCCCAATCGGCGCACACTGAGCAGCGCCTCTTTGGGTACGGGCAGGATCAGATCAGAATCCGGCAACGCAAACATTGCCGCATGAAAGCTCGGCGCAATCACCGCCACCCGCCGCTCCAGGCCCAAGGCATTCAGCGCTGCGTCGATGGGGCCGCGAGCAATGCCACGGCGCGACATGCTGATGTGGGAAAACCCGGCATAGCGCTCAGCGGTGATTTCGCCATCGAGCAGCGGATGGTCTTCGCGCACCAGGCCAACGAAGTGTGTGGAAAACAGATTCTGCACCTTCACTTCCGGGCTCAGTGGGCGCGTATTGCTGACGCTCAGGTCGATGCGCCCTTCGCGCAGCGCTTCATCATCGCCATCACCTTCCGGGACGAAGCGCAGCTCGCAGTGCGGCGCCATCTGGTCAAGCGTATCGAATAGTTTGCCGCCATAAACGCCGACGAAAAAGTCATTGGCGCGGATGCTGAAACGCCGGCGCAAAGTGCCGAGGTCCACGGCGTCCGCCGAACGGAACAGCAGCGCGGCCTGCTCGACCACATCGCGTACCTGGTCGCGCAATTCCAGCGCTTTGGGGGTTGGCACCAGTCCACGACCAGCACGCACGAGGATCGGATCGCCGATGGCTTCGCGGATTCGCGTCAGTGTGCGGCTCATCGCGGCCGGACTGAGGTTCATCCGCCGCGCGGCGCCGACCACGCTGCCCTCGTCGAGCAAGGCGTCGAGGGCGACCAGAAGATTCATGTCCGGGAGTTGCATGCTGAGCACTCGTGGCTGACCAGGATTGATCTGCACGCAATGCTAGCAGATCAAAAGATCGCAGCCTTCGGCAGCTCCTGCAGGGCAATGCATTCCAATGTAGGAGCTGCCGAAGGCTGCGATCTTTTCAGGCTCAGCGCTGCATGCCCCAGCGTTTTACGGTCACCCGCTCCAGCGTGTCGAACACCAGGTTCTCCACCAGCAAACCGATCAGGATCACCACCGCCAACCCGGCAAACACCTTGTCGGTGTACAGTTCGTTGCGGTTCTGGAAGATGTACCAGCCCAATCCGCCCTTGCCGCTGGTGGCGCCAAACACCAATTCCGCCGCGATCAGCGTACGCCAGGCAAACGCCCAGCCAATCTTCAGCCCGGCGAGAATCGATGGCAGCGCCGCCGGAATCAGGATGAACAAGACAAAGCGCATGCCCTTCAAGCCATAGTTGCGCCCGGCCATGCGCAGGGTTTCAGACACGCCGAGAAAACCGGCATAGGTGTTCAGCGCCAGCGCCCAGAGCACCGAATGCACCAGTACAAAAATCAGGCTGTTCTGCCCCAGGCCAAACCACAACAAGGCCAAGGGTAGCAGGGCAATCGCCGGCAGCGGGTTGAACATCGACGTCAGTGTGCTCAACAGGTCTCGACCAAACTGCGTCGAGACCGCCAGCGTGGTCAGCGCAAACGCCAGAACGATGCCGATCAGATAGCCCTTGAGCAGCACCACCAGCGATATCCACACCTTGCCGAGCAACTCGCCGCTGAGCAGGCCGTCGTACAGCGCGTGACTGGTCTGCAGAAAACTTGGCAGCAGCAGGTCGTTGTTTTGCACCCGGGCGACGATTTCCCAGAGCACCGCGAGCAATATCAGAATCAGGCTTTTCCGCAGCCAACCCTGCTGCCACAGCCGCGTACCGAGCGACAGTTCGCGCTCGACCGGCACTTCAGTCAACGGCTGCAAGACCGTTTCGAACTCTTCACGCACAGATGATGAATGGCTCATCGGGTTTTCCTCCTAGCCGCTCAATAGGCGATGCGAATGTCGTTAAAGTCGTGCACTTGCTCGGTTTCCGGCGACTGGCCCTCATCGAACAGCAAACGATGAATACGCCGTGCCGACTCCTGAAACGCCACGCCGCCAAGACTCTGCAGATCGTATTGATGACTGTGTACTTCCGCCCTCACCCGCCCTGGATGTGGCGACAGCAACAGGATGCGATTACCGACCACCAGCGCCTCTTCGATCGAGTGCGTGACGAACAGCAGGGTGAAGCGCACCTCCTCCCAGAGCAGCAGCAATTCTTCCTGCATCTTGCGTCGGGTCAGCGCGTCCAGCGCGGCAAACGGCTCGTCCATCAAGAGGATTTTCGGCTGCATCGCCAACGCCCGGGCAATCGCCACCCGCGCTTTCATACCACCTGACAAGGTGTGCGGATAAGCATCGGCGAACGCCGCCAGCCCGACCTTTTCCAGATAGTGCAGCGCACGTTCTTCGGCTTCTTTTTTCTTCAGCGTTCGCGACGCCAGCAGCGGAAACATCACGTTCTGTTTGACGGTTTTCCACGGCGGCAGTTGATCGAATTCCTGAAACACCACGATCCGGTCCGGCCCCGGCGCATCGACGCGCTGGCCTTGCAGACGGATCTCGCCTTCGCACGGCGCGATAAATCCCGCGACAGCTTTTAACAAGGTGGACTTACCGCAGCCGGACGGGCCGAGCAGCACAAAACGATCCTGTCGGTCGACTTCAAAACTGACTTGATGGGTGGCCCGCACCACGCGTTGCGGGGTGCGGTATTCAAGGCTGACATGGTCGACGGCCAGCAGCGCTTCGGCGCTGACAATCGGCTTGCTGGCCGCGTGGCCTGGCAAAGGGGCGTTCATTTCGGTCAGCTCCCTTGCAGCGGTTTGGCGTCCTGGAAGAAGTAATCCTTCCACGATTCAGGTTTGTTCTTGATCGCGCCGACGCGATAGAGGAATTCCGCCAGTGGATAGGTGTTCTTTGGCGTGACGCTGAATTCGAATTGCGGGTTATCGATGATTTTCAGCAGCGCTGCGCGGTCGATTTTCGCCTTGGTCACGCGGATGTAAGTATCGGCCGCTGCGCCCTTGTCGTTCTGCGCGAATTGCGCCGCTTCGGTCAGCGCTTCGACGAAGGCTTTGTAGGTTTTCGGGTTTTCATCGCGGAATTTTTCCGTGGCGAACAACACCGTTGGCGAGTTCGGACCGAGCACGTCATAGGAGTTGAGCACCACGTGCACATTAGGATTTTCCAGCGCCTGATCCTGGAACGGCGGGTTGGAAAAATGCCCGGTCAGCTCGGTGCCGCCAGCGATCAGTGCCGCCGTGGCGTCCGGGTGCGGGACGGCGATGGTGTACTTGTCGAGGCGATTGAATTCCTTGTCGCCCCACTGCTTGGCCGCCGCGTATTGCAGGAAGCGCGACTGCACCGAAACGCCCACCGCCGGCACCGCGATGCGATCTTTCTCGGTGAAGTCGGCAATGGTTTTCACCTTGGGATTGTTGCTCACCAGGTAGTAGGGAAAGTTGCCCAGCGAGGCGACGGCTTTGACATTCTGTTTGCCGTGGGTGCGATCCCAGATGGTCAGCAGCGGGCCGACACCGGCACCGGCGATGTCGATGGAACCGGAGAGCAGCGCATCATTGACTGCCGCGCCTCCCGAGAGCTGCGTCCAGTCGACCTTGATGTCGATGCCTTCCTGCTTGCCGTACTTCTCGATCAGGCCCTGATCGCGCACCACATTGAGCAATAAATAAACGATGCCGAACTGCTCGGCGATGCGGATTTCACCTTCGGCGTGGGCCACGGTCGGCGCGACCAGGCTGCCGGCGACCAGGCTGAAACCCAGGCCGATGGCGGCGGCCAGCGGTGCAAATGGAAGACGTTTGGACATGATCGAATCTCCGGCAAATCAGAAAGGCGCGTCGCCCTGAATGGTCGTGCGATACAGCTTGCGGCGCAGGTGCGCGGGGCAGCCGGCGGCAAGGTGGATCAGCGAGCGGTTGTCCCAGAACACCAGGTCGTGGGGCTGCCACTGATGGCGGTAGATGTTTTGCGCCAACACGCTGTGGGCGTAGAGCTCGCTCAGCAGTTGTTGGCTTTCGTCTTCCGGCAGGCCGACGATGCGCGTGGTGAAACCTTCGCTGACAAACAGCGCCTTGCGGCCGTTTTCCGGGTGCGTGCGCACTACCGGGTGCACCACTTCGGCGACCTGCGCGAGTTGCTCGGGCGTCAGGGTCGGGCGCCAGTTGCCTTCGAATTTGGTTTCGCTGTAACGCGCCGTGTAGGAGTGCGCGGCGCTGCGGCCTTCGACCGCTTTGCGCAGCTCTGCGGGCAGGCTGTCCCAGGCTTTGTGCATGTCGGCGAACAAGGTGTCACCGCCCTCGGAAGGCAGCTCTTGCGCGTGCAGCATCGAGCCGAGACTTGGCAGCTCTTTATAGGAAAGGTCGGAGTGCCAGAATTTACCGGCATCGCCGAGGCCGATGTTCTGGCCGTTTTCGACGATGTTGGAAACGATGAGGATTTCCGGGTGATTGGCCAGCAGGAACTGCTTGAGCACATGGATCTGCAACACGCCGAAGCGACGGCTGAAGTCGATTTGCTGTTGCGGGGTGATTGGCTGATCACGGAACACCACCACGTGGTGATCGAGGTGCGCGCGGTGGATGCGCGCGAAGTCCTGATCATTGATCGGCCGTGTGAGGTCGAGGCCAATGATCTCGGCGCCAACGGCACCGCTGAACGGACGAATTTCGAAGGTTTGCGGCGCTGCGATCGCGGCGCTTGGGGTAGCAGTAGCTGCGGACATCTTTCAATCTCCCACGCACGGCGCGCTCACGGACGCGCTCGTCGATCAGACACTCACGCTGGATTGCGTGTCGGTTCAGGTCGTGCGGCGCGCCGATTGGTCGGCAGGTACGCAGGGGAATGACTTTATAGCTATAAGAATCGTAAATTAAATACCGTTAATGAATAACGATATGGCGAATGGTGAGGAATGGACTGGATGGTGAGTGACGGTTTTTGTCACTTATTCACCCTTCGCGCATTCCCTTGTAGGAGCTGCGGCACGCTGCGATCTTTTGATTCTGCTGTCATAAATCAAAAGATCGCAGCCTCGTTTCACTCGACAGCTCCTACAGGGTTATTAGGGCATTAGCGTTCGTGCAACGCCTCGGCCCGTGCGCGGATGATCGGCTTGAGCAAATAGCTCAACACCGACTTCTTGCCGGTGATGATATCCACCGACGCGACCATCCCCGGGATGATCAGCAAGGGCTTCTCGTCCGTGCCGAGGTGGCTGCGCTCAGTGCGCACCTTGATGATGTAGTAGGTGGTTTTCTTGTCTTCATCGGTGATGGTGTCGGCACCGATCTGCTCAAGCTTGGCTTTCAGCCCACCGTAAATGGTGTAGTCGTACGCGGTGAATTTCACCGTCGCTTCCTGCCCCGGGTGCAGGAACGCGATGTCCTGTGGACGGATCTTCGCTTCGACCAGCAAGGTGTCGTCCAGCGGCACGATTTCCACCAGGTCGCTGCCCGGCTGGATCACACCGCCGATGGTGTTGACCAGCAACTTGTTGACGATGCCGCGCACCGGCGATGTCACCAGCGTACGGCTGACGCGGTCTTCCAGAGCTTTGCCGGTGGCGCTGGCCTTGTTTAGGTCGGTGCGCGCTTCGTTGAGCTGGGTCAGCGCTTCACTGCGGAATTTGCCGCGCGTTTCGTCGATCTTGCGCTGCACTTCCTTGATCGCCGATTCGGCACGCGGAATCGCCAGCGTCGTGGCGTCCAGCTGACCACGGGTTTCCACCTCGGCGCGCTTCAGACGCAAGACTTCCACCGGGGACACCGCGCCCTGCGCCACGAGTGGCTCGGACATGTTGATTTCCTGACGCTGCAAGCCGAGTTGCTGACGATACTGCGCTTGCTTGGAGCCGAATTCGCGCAGCTCTTGCTGACGCTGAATCAGTTGCTCCTGCAAACCACCGATCTCGTCGTGCAGTTGCTGACGGCGGCTGATGTACAGCGATTCTTCACTTTTCGCCTGACCCGGCACGGCTTTGAGCACGTCCTCGGGAAAATTCAGCGGACGGTCATCGACTTCGGCGCTGAGGCGCTCGACCCGCAGCAGCATCGACAGACGATCGGCCTCGGTTTCGCCGACGTTGGAAGCAAATCGTGTGTCGTCGAGGCGAATCAGCGGTGCGCCGGCCTCGACGATCTGGCCTTCCTTGACGAACAGTTCAGAGACGATCCCGCCCTCAAGGTTCTGGATTTTCTGAATCTTCGACGACGGAATCGCCTTGCCGTCGCCCTTGGTCACTTCGTCGATCACGGCGAAGTTGGCCCAGAGCATGAGGAAGACGAAGAAGCCGATGATCGCCCAGATGGTCAGGCGCACGACGCGCGGGGCGTCCTCGATCAGCGCCTTGTTGACCTCCGGCAGCGGCTGGCCCTGCAGCGAAGCAGTGCCTTTGAAGTAGCGACGGATCGAATCCTTGAAGCCCGACTTAAGCAACACTGATCTGCCCCTTCTTCAACGCTTCCATCACGGCGGCTTTCGGGCCATCGGCGAGAATCTGTCCACGGTCGATCACCAGCAAACGATCGACCAGCGACAACAGTGAAGCCCGGTGCGTGACCAGCACCACGGTCTTGTTTTCGATCACGGCGGCGAGGCGTTGCTTGAGGCGTTCTTCACCGGTGTTGTCCATGGCGCTGGTCGGTTCATCCATCAAAAGGATGGGCGGATTGAGCAACAGCGCCCGGGCCAGTGCGACGTTCTGCCGTTGGCCGCCGGAGAGGTTTTGTCCGCGCTCGCCGACTTGCAGCTCATAACCTTGCGGGTGCAGACGGGCGAATTCGTGGACGCCAGCCAGTTCAGCGGCTTGCAGGACAAGTTCGTCTTCGACATAACGCGCGCCGGAAACCAGGTTGTCACGCAGGGTACCGGCCAGCAGTTGGATGTCTTGCGGCACGTAGCCAATGTTGTAGCGCAATTCGCTGACGTCGATCTGGCGGATGTCCACGCCGTCGACCAGCAAGGCGCCGTCGTCCGGCTGATAGAGGCCGACCAGCAATTTGGCGAGGGAGCTTTTACCCGAGCCGCTGCGGCCGATGATGCCGATCTTCTCGCCGGGACGGATTACCAGATTGATGTTCTTCAGCGCCGGGTTCTGTTGTTCCGGATAAGTGAAGTTGAGCTGGCGGCACTCGATGGCGCCCTGCAGAACCTTGCGGCTCAGCGGGCGCTCTTCGAAATTGCGCTCTTGCGGCAGCTCCATCATCTGGTCGACCGACGTCATGGTCACGCGGGCTTGCTGATAACGGGTCAACAGACCGGACAGCGACGCCAGCGGGCTGAGCGCGCGACCGCTGAGCATGTAGCAGGCAATCAGACCGCCCATGCTCAGGTTGCCAGCGATGATCTGGTACACGCCGAAAACGATCATGATCACCCCGGCCAGCTGCTGGATCAGCAGGGTGATGTTCATCGCCAGGCCGGAAAGCATTTTCACCCGCAGTTCGAGGCGGCTGAGGGTGCCGATGGTCTGCTCCCACTGGTACTGACGTTCGCTTTCAGCGTTGTTGACCTTGACCGCATCGAGGCCGGCGAGGGTTTCGATCAGGCTCGACTGGCGCTCGGCACCGAGGGCCATGGTGCGTTCCATGGTTGCCACCAGCGGCTTCTGCAACGCATAGCCGATCAGCAGGGCAATCGGGAACGCCAGCACCGGAATCCACACCAGATGCCCGCCGAGAATGGCGATGACAATGAAGATCAGGATGGTGAACGGCAGATCGATCAGGCTGGTCAGGGTCAGCGAGGCGAGGAAGTCGCGCAGGCTCTGGAACTCATGGATGTTCTGCGCAAAGCTGCCGACCCGCGCCGGGCGGTATTTCATCGACATGCCGACGATGCGTTCGAACAGCGTCGCCGAGATGATCAGGTCGGTTTTCTTCCCGGCCAGATCCAGGCACAGGCTGCGCAGGCTCTTGAGGATCAGGTCGAAGAGGTAGGCGCCGGTAATCCCGAGGGCCAAGACCCACAGGGTCGCTTCGGCCTGGTTCGGCACGACGCGGTCGTAGACGTTCATCACGAACAGCGGCGCGGCCATGGCGATGATGTTGATCAGGAAACTCGCGGCGATCGCATCGGCGTAGAGCCAGCGCGAACGCTTGAGGGTGTCACGGAACCACGAGCGCGCACGCGGAATCAGCGTGCCGTGGTTGACGTCGAATTTGTGTTGCGGCTGGGCGAAGAAGACTTTGCCGGTGTAATCGTCGGCGAGCAGTTCGCGGCTGACAATCGACTCGCCGCCATCGCTTTCGCTGAGCAACACCCGCGCCTCGTTTTCACCTTGCCAGCCGAGCAGGACGGCGCTGCGGCCATCCTTGAGCAGCAGCAGCGCGGGCATGGCGATCGCCGGAATTTCTTCCAGTTTGCGCTGCAGCACCCGCCCTTGCAGGCCGGCGCGAGCCGCCGCGCGGGGCAGCAACTCGACACTCAAACGCTGTTTGGGCAGCGGCAGGCCGGTGGTCAGCATCGCCGCGCTGGCGGGTTTCTGGTGCAGCATGCAAAGGGCGAGCAGACCATCCAGTAACGGATCGTCGTGCAACGCGCGTGGATCATGACTGAGATGAACTCGACTGACTTCTGATTCCACGCTCGACACTCTTAACAGTTGAAAAGGGACAACTCAATTCATCCCAGGCAGCTGGACCTTGGGCTTCACGTCGTTCTGCACAACGGATGCCAACGGTGCGACCACTCCCTGGCTTCTGAGCAGCTCGCCCATGGTCGCCTTGATTCGGTACTGAGTAAATAACTGAATGTTTTTGATTTCAGCCAGACGCCGCGAAGCGGTGAACAACTCGTTTTCGCTGTCGAGCAAATCGAGCAGGGTACGTTCGCCGAGGCTGAACTGACGCTGGTAAGCCGTGCGTACCGCTGTGCTGTGATCAACGTATTGCTGAGCGATCGGCACCTGCGCGTTCGCATTGTTCAAGGCGTTCCAGGCCAGGCCCAGCTCTTCATTCAACTGGCGCAAAGCGTTGTTGCGGATGTCCAGCGCCTGGTTCGACAGGTACGACTTGGATTCCAGATCGGCCTTGTTGCTGCCACCGGAATAGAGGTTGAAGCGCATGCGCAGCATGGCTTGCCACTCGTTGTTGTGGCCATTCTGACCGTCAAGATCGTTGTCGGCAGTGCGACCCAGCTCGGCGTCGAAACGTGGGTAGAAGGTCGATTTGGCGGTTTCGTACTGCTTCTCGGCAGCGGCGATATCCGACTCGGCCGAACGCAGGATCGGGCTGTTTTCCAGCATCTGCGTACGCGCTTCATTGAGGTTGGCCGGCATCATCGCCATGAACGGCGCCGGACGCTCCAGTTGATCGGGCATCTGGCCGACGGCGCTGAGGAAGTTGGTTTCCGAGTCCGCGAGGTTGGTCTGCTCGGTGATCAGGTTGTTGCGGGCCTGAGCCATACGCGCTTCGGCCTGATCAAGGTCGGCACCGCTGCCGACGCCGCGCTGGGTGCGCAACTGGATCTGGTCATAAATGCGCTGGTGGCTCTTGAGGTTTTCCTCGGCCAGACGCACGAATTCGCGGCGGGTCAGCACGTCCAGATACACCTGGGCGACAGTCAGCGCGGTGCGCTCGGAAGTGCCGAGCAACGAATAAGCGCGGGAGTTGACGGTGGCTTGTTGACGCCCGACTTCGCTCGACGTCGCAAAACCGTCGAAGACCATTTGCGAGAGACGTAAACTTGACTCGCCGCGGTTCAGGGTTTCGTAGTGATTGCCACCGGGATTCGCGCGGGTGGTGACGCTGTCGGTGCCTTCACGGCCATAACCGCCGAGCAGATCGACCTTCGGCAGGTATCCACCTTTCGCCGCTCTTAACTGATAATCCGCGGCCAATCGACTATTGACCCCTGCCTGGATTTCCGGATGGACATCCATTGCCTGTTGCATGGCTTCTGGTAAGGATTGTGCTTGTACAAAAGAGGCGGCGAGAGCGAAGGGTACAGCCAGAAACAGGGGCGAACGCATGATAGGAATTTCCCGGAACTACTTGTCTTGAATCACAGCAAAACGTGGCGCTGCGTCGGATGATGGCAACCAGATTGACCGTATGTCGGAAAGTTCAAAACAGGAACTGGATCACACGCTGAAGGACGGGTCGCCGCGGAAATATCAATGTGACATTAGTGGGGCGATTGTTTAGGATGGCACCCATAAGGTCAATAGTTTGGCATAAAGTTAATAGCGAAAGAATATAGCCAAATTATTGACGAATAGATGCGTCAAACTTGTTTCGCAAATTTTTAAAGTACGTCCAGACTGAATCGGCGCCCATGCCCTCAGGTCCATGGAAGTCAACTGAACGTGACACCCCGGAGAGTCTTCAATGAGCAGTGTTGTTGCCATCGTCAAAAGCATTGTTGGTCAGGTATTCGTGGTGTCCCCAGAGGGCGTACGCCGCGTACTCGTTGAAGGCGATCGCCTGTTTGTCGGCGACCAGATCGACACCGGCCTCTCCGGCGCCGTATCGCTTGAATTGGCCGATGGCCGCACCCTCGATCTGGGCCGCGAAACCCAGTGGAGCGCCAACGCGCCCGACTCCAGCACTGACCTCGCTGAAGCCACCGCGCAGGCTGCGCCGTCTGTAGCAGAACTGCAGCAAGCCATCGCCGCCGGTGTCGACCCGACTACCGCGCTTGACGCCACGGCTGCCGGCCCGAGTGCCGCAGGTACTGGCGGCGCGGCCGGTGGCGGCCACAGCTTCGTGATGCTCGACGCCATCGCTGGCCGCGTCGACCCGACCATTGGCTTCCCGACCGCAGGCATCAACTCTGCCGGTCAGGCCGCGCAAAACATCACCGGCGGGCAGACCACCGATACCACCACCAACGCCCTGCGTGAGTCGACCCTGAGCCTCAGCGCCACGCCGACCATCACCGAAGCCGGCGGCGTGCTGGTGTATACCGCGACCCTGACCCAGGCGCCGCTGACCGACCTGACAATCACCCTGTCCAACGGCGCGGTGATCGTGATTCCGGCCGGTTCCACCACCGGCACCGTCAATGTGCCGCTGGCACCCAACGACACTGTTTATAACGACCCGACCCAGATCAACGTGACCGTCACCGGCACCACGGGCGGCAACGGCATCACCGTGACCCCGCCGACTGTTCCGGCGACGACGCAGGTCACCGACACCATCGACACCACCACTGTCACTTTGACGGCAGGGCCGAGTGTCACTGAAGGCGGGCAGATCACTTACACCGCGACCTTGACCAACCCGGCGCAGACGCCGGTGACCGTCACCCTGTCGAATGGCTCGACCATTACCATCGGCGCCGGCCAGACCACCGGCACCGTCAACGTGCCAACCCCGGCCAACGACGTCTATAACAACGGCAGCACCGTCACCACCACCATCACTGGTACCAGCGGCGGCAACTTCGAAAACCTGGTGCCGAACCCGACGCCAGCGGTGACCACCATCACCGACTCGATCGACACCACCAACCTGACCCTGACCGCCACCGGCACAGTGGTCGAGGGTGGCCAGATCACTTACACCGCGACGCTGACCAACCCGGCGCAAACCCCGGTGACCGTGACCCTGTCGAACGGTTCGACCATCACCATTGAAGCCGGCAAGACCAGCGGCAGCGTCAACGTGCCGACCGTAGCGAACGACGTCTACAACAATGGTGGAACCGTCAGCACCACGATTACCGGCGCCAGCGGTGGCAACTTCGAGAACCTGGTACCGAACACGACGCCAGCGACCACCACTGTTACCGATTCGATCGACACCACCAGCGTGAGCCTCACCGCTACCGGCACGGTCGTCGAAGGTGGCCAGATCACGTACACCGCGACCCTGACCAACCCGGCGCAAACGCCGGTGACGATCACCCTGTCGAACGGTTCGACCATCACCATTGAAGCCGGCAAAACCACGGGCTCGGTCAACGTGCCGACTGCGGCCAATGACGTCTACAACAATGGCAGCACCGTCAGCACGACGATTACCGGTACCAGCGGCGGCAACTTCGAAAACCTGGTGCCGAACACCACGCCGGCGACCACGACCATTACCGACTCGATCGACGATACCAACCTGTCGCTGACAGCGACCGGGGCCGTGGCCGAAGGTGGTTCGATCGTTTACACGGCAACCCTGACCAATCCTGCCGGCACACCGGTAACCGTGACCCTGAGCAACGGCTCGGTGATCACCATCGATGCGGGCAAGACCACCGGCAGCGTGACCGTTGCGGCGCCTGCCGATGACGTCTACAAAGACGCCGGCAAAGTTGAAGTCACCATTAAGGATGCAACGGGCGGCAACTTCGAGAATCTGGTACCGAGCACCGTTCCAGCCGTGACCGAAGTCACCGATACCATCGACACCTCGACCGTGAAGCTGACGGCTGACTCCTCGGTTGCTGAAGGCGGCACGGTCACTTACACCGCCACAGTGGGCGCGCCGGTGACCGGTTCGCCTGTTGTGGTGACATTGGCCAACGGCCAGAGCATCACCATCGAAGTCGGCAAAACCACCGGCACCGTCACCAGCACCGCGCCGAATGACGCGCTGACCGGCAATGCACCGCTGACCAACTCGATCACTGGCGTTACCGGCGGTAATTACGAAGATCTGGTTGCCGACAAAACCCCGGTATCGACTACCGTGACTGACGTCACCGACAACACTAACCTGTCGCTGAGCGCGACCGGTTCTGTGGCTGAAGGCGGTCAGATCACTTACACCGCGACCCTGACCAACGCCGCAGGTTCGCCTGTCACCGTAACCCTGTCGAACGGTTCGGTGATCACCATCGAAGCCGGCAAAACCACCGGCACCGTGACCGTTGCGGCACCTGCCGATGACGTCTATAAGGACGCCGGCAAAGTCGAAGTGACCATCAAAGACGCCACTGGCGGTAACTTCGAGAATCTCGTTCCGAGCACCGTTCCAGCCGTCACCGATGTGACCGATACCGTCGACACCACCACCGTCAAACTGACCGCCACTGAGTCTGCAGCTGAAGGCGGCACCGTCACCTACACCGCCACAGTTGGCGCTCCCGTGACCGGTTCGCCTGTCGTCGTGACCTTGGCCAATGGTCAGAACATCACCATCGAAGTGGGTAAAACCACCGGCACTGTGACCACCACTGCACCGAATGATGCGTTGACCGGCCACGCGCCGATCACCAACGCGATCACTGGCGTGAGCGGCGGCAACTACGAAGACCTCGTTGCCGATAAAACCCCGGTCAGCACCACTGTCACCGACACCACTGACACCACCGATCTGACGCTGAGCGCGACAGGGACCGTGGCTGAAGGTGGCCAGATCACTTACACCGCGACCCTGACCAACGCTGCTGGCTCGCCAGTCACGGTGACCCTGTCGAACGGTTCGGTGATCACCATCGAGGCCGGTAAAACCACCGGCACCGTGACCGTCGCTGCACCGGCCGATGACGTCTACAAAGACGCCGGCAAAGTCGAAGTGACCATTAAAGATGCCACTGGCGGTAACTTCGAGAATCTGGTGCCAAGCACCGTTCCAGCCGTCACCGACGTCACTGACACCATCGACACCTCGACGGTCAAACTGACCGCCTCCGAGACTGCCGCTGAAGGTGGCACCGTTACATACACCGCTACCGTGGGTGCGCCGGTCACCGGTTCGCCAGTTGTCGTGACTTTGGCTAATGGCCAGAACATCACCATCGAAGTGGGTAAAACCACCGGCACCGTGACCACTACCGCGCCAAACGATGCGCTGAACGGCCATACGCCGCTGACCAACTCGATCACCGGCGTGACCGGCGGCAATTACGAGAATCTCGTCGCCGAAAAGACGCCAGTCAGCACTACCGTGACTGACGTAACCGACACCACCAACCTGACGCTGAGCGCCACCGGTTCCGTGGCCGAAGGCGGTTCGATCGTTTACACCGCGACCCTGACCAACCCGGCCGGCACGCCAGTGACCGTAACCCTTTCGAACGGTGCAGTGATCACCATCGAAGCCGGTAAAACCGCCGGCACCGTCACCGTTGCAGCACCTGCCGATGACGTCTACAAAGACGCCGGCAAAGTCGAAGTGACCATCAAGGACGCTACCGGCGGCAACTTCGAGAACCTGGTACCAAGCACCGTTCCAGCGGTGACCGACGTCACTGACACCATCGACACCTCGACGGTGAAACTCACCGCCACCGAGACCGCTGCTGAAGGCGGCACCGTCACCTACACCGCGACCGTCGGCGCACCAGTCACCGGTTCGCCTGTCGTGGTGACCCTGGCCAACGGCCAGAACATCACCATCGAAGTCGGCAAAACCACCGGCACCGTCACTACCACTGCACCGAACGACGTGCTCGCGGGCCATGCACCGCTGACCAACTCGATCACCAACGTCAGCGGCGGCAACTACGAAAATCTGGTTGCCGACAAAACCCCGGTCAGCACCACAGTGACCGACACCGTCGACACCACCACCGTTTCGCTGACCGCCACCGGCAACGTCAACGAAGGCGGTTCGATCGTCTACACCGCGACGCTGACCAACCCGGCCGGCACTCCGGTAACCGTGACCCTGAGCAATGGCTCGGTCATCACCATCGAAGCCGGTAAAACCACGGGCACCGTGACCGTCGCAGCACCGGCCGATGACGTCTACAAAGATGCCGGCAAAGTCGAAGTGACCATCAAGGGCACCGACGGCGGCAATTTCGAAAATCTGGTGGCCAATCCGACACCAGCGGTGACCAACGTCGCCGACACGATCAACACCACGCACCTGACCCTCAGCGCTGAAAGCTATGTGCTCGAAGGCACCTCGATCACTTACACCGCGACCCTGACCAACGCCGCGCAAACGCCGGTGACCGTCAACCTGAGCAACGGCCAGACCATCACCATCGAGGCTGGCAAAACCAGCGGTTCGGTGACTATCGCCGCGCCGAGCGATGACGTTTACAAAGATGTCAGCAAGCTCACCGTGACCATGACCGACGCCACTGGCGGCAACTTCGAGAAGCTTGATGTCAGCAAGACCCCGGTCAGCACCACCGTCAATGACACCGTCGACAAAACCACGCTGACCCTCAGCGCCAGCGACACCGTCAGCGAAGGTGGCCAGATCACCTACACCGCGACCCTGAGCAACCCGGCCGGCACCGCCATGACCGTGACCTTGGCCAACGGCGCGGTGATCAACATCGCTGCCGGTGCGACCAGCGGCTCGGTGAATTTCGCCGCGCCTGCGAATACTCCGTACATCGACGGCGGCAAGGTACAGACTGCGATTGCCAGCCACAGCGGCGGCAATTTCGAGCTGGTCGATGCCAACCGCTCGGCGGTGGTCACCACCGTTACCGACACGGTCGACACCACCAATATCAGCCTGAGCGCCACCGGTTCGGTCGCCGAGGGCGGCTCGATCGTCTACACCGCAACGCTGACCAACCCGGCCGGCACGGCCATGAGCGTGACCCTGAGCAATGGCGCAGTAATCAACATCGCCAAGGGCGCGACCACCGGCACCGCGACCGTCGCAGCACCGGCCGATGACGTCTACAAGGACGCCGGCAAGGTCGATGCGAGCATCACCAAGACCACGGGCGGCAACTTCGAGAACCTGGTGGTCGACAAGACCCCGGCCGTTACCGACGTTACCGACACCATCGACAACAGCACCGTTTCGCTGACGGCCACCGCCAGCACCACTGAAGGCGGCGTGGTGGTTTACACCGCGTCCGTGACCGCGCCGGTCACCGGCGCGCCAGTTGTGGTGACCCTGTCCAACGGCCAGACCATCACCATCCCGGTCGGCGCCAGCAGCGGCAGCGTCAACTTCACCGCACCAAACGATGCATTGGCCGGCGGCAACACGCTGAGCGTGAAAATCGACGGCGCCAGCGGCGGCAACTACGAAAATCTCGTGGCCGACAAGACCCCGGCCGTGACGTCGGTGAGCGACACCATCGACACCACCAACCTGTCGCTGACCGCGACCGGCACCGTGGCTGAAGGCGGTTCGATTGTTTACACCGCAACCCTGACCAACCCGGCTGGCACGCCAGTGACCGTGACATTGAGCAACGGTTCGGTCATCACTATCGAAGCGGGCAAGACCACGGGCACCGTGACCGTTGCGGCGCCTGCCGATGACGTCTACAAGGACGCTGGCAAAGTCGAAGTCACGATCAAAGACGCCACTGGTGGCAATTTCGAGAA
This sequence comes from Pseudomonas helmanticensis, assembly GCF_900182985.1. Taxonomy (NCBI): domain Bacteria; kingdom Pseudomonadati; phylum Pseudomonadota; class Gammaproteobacteria; order Pseudomonadales; family Pseudomonadaceae; genus Pseudomonas; species Pseudomonas helmanticensis. Next base: position 4,190,289 of record NZ_FXUY01000001.1, read on the forward strand.
CCTCGTTCCGAGCACCACGCCAGCGGTCACCAACGTTACCGACACCATCGATACCTCGACCGTCAAACTGACGGCCGACACTACTGTGGCTGAAGGCGGCACCGTTACTTACACCGCTACAGTCGGCGCGCCGGTCACCGGCTCGCCAGTCGTCGTGACCTTGGCCAATGGTCAGAGCATCACCATCGAAGTCGGCAAGACCACCGGCACCGTGACCACCACCGCGCCCAACGACGCGCTGAACGGTCAGGCATCACTGAGCAACTCGATCACTGGCGTCAGCGGCGGCAACTACGAGAACCTCGTGGCCGACAAGACACCGGTTTCGACCGGCGTCACCGATACCGTCGACACCACCAACCTGTCCCTCAGCGCCACCAACTCGGTCGCCGAGGGCGGTTCGATCATCTACACCGCGACCCTGACCAATCCGGCCGGCACGCCGGTGACCGTGACCCTGTCGAACGGCGCGGTGATCACCATTGAAGCGGGCAAGACCACCGGCACCGTGACCGTTGCGGCGCCAGCCGATGACGTCTACAAGGACGCCGGTAAAGTCGAAGTGACCATCAAGGACGCTACCGGCGGTAACTTCGAGAGCCTGGTGCCAAGCACCGTTCCAGCCGTAACGGAAGTCACTGACACCATCGACACCACCACCGTGAAGTTGACCGCTACCGAGTCGGCTGCCGAAGGTGGCACCGTCACCTATACCGCCACTGTCGGCGCGCCGGTCACTGGTGCGCCGGTCGTCGTGACTTTGGCCAACGGCCAGAACATCACCATCGAAGTCGGCAAAACCACCGGCACCGTGACTACCACTGCACCGAACGACGCGTTGACCGGCCATGTGCCGATCAGCAATGCGATCACCGGCGTCAGCGGTGGCAACTACGAAAACCTCGTGGCCGACAAGACGCCGGTTTCGACCACCGTCACCGATACCGTCGACACCACCAACCTGTCGCTGACCGCGACTGGCACTGTGGCCGAGGGCGGTTCGATCGTTTACACCGCAACGCTGACCAACCCGGCTGGCACGCCGGTGACCGTGACCCTGTCGAACGGCGCGGTGATCACCATCGAGGCCGGCAAGACCACCGGCACCGTGACCGTTGCGGCGCCAGCCGATGACGTCTACAAGGACGCCGGTAAAGTCGAAGTGACCATCAAGGACACGACTGGCGGCAACTTCGAGAACCTCGTTCCGAGCACCACGCCTGCGGTCACTGACGTCACTGACACCATCGACACCTCGACGGTCAAACTGACCGCCACCGAATCTGCCGCTGAAGGTGGCACCGTCACCTACACCGCGACTGTCGGCGCGCCAGTCACCGGTTCGCCGGTCGTCGTGACCCTGGCCAACGGTCAGAACATCACCATCGAAGTGGGTAAAACCACCGGCACCGTGACCACCAGCGCGCCAAACGATGCGTTGACCGGGCATGCACCGCTGACCAACTCGATCACTGCTGTAACCGGTGGCAACTACGAGAACCTCGTCGCCGATAAAACCCCGGTCAGCACCACCGTGACCGATATCGTCGACACCACCAATCTGTCGCTGAGCGCGACCGGCTCGGTGAACGAAGGCGGCCAGATCACCTACACCGCGACGCTGACCAACGCTGCTGGCTCGCCAGTCACTGTGACCCTGAGCAACGGCGCGGTGATCACCATCGAAGCGGGCAAAACCACCGGCACCGTGACCATCGACGCACCGAAAGACGACGTCTACAAAGACGCCGGCACCGTTGAAGCGACCATCAAGGGCGCGACCGGTGGCGATTTCGAAAGCCTCGTCACCAACACAGCGCCGGCCGTCACTACCGTCAATGACACCATCGACACCTCCACCGTGTCGCTGACCGCCACCGCCAACGTCGCCGAAGGCGAAACCGTGGTCTACACCGCGACCGTCACTGCGCCAGTGACCGGCGCGCCGGTTGTCGTGACCCTGTCCAACGGCCAGACCATCACCATCGCCGTCGGTGAAACCACCGGCACGGTGAACTACGTTGCGCCGAACAGCCCATTGGCGGGCGGCAGTTCGCTGAGCGTGACCATCGATGGCGCCACTGGCGGCAACTACGAAAAACTCGCGGTCGACGGCAAGTCCGCCGACACTGCGGTTTCCGACACCACTGACACTACCAACCTGAACCTGACCGCGACCGAGTCGGTGGCTGAAGGCGGTTCGATCGTTTACACCGCGACCCTGACCAACCCAGCCGGCACGCCGGTGACCGTGACCCTGTCGAACGGCGCGGTGATCACCATCGAGGCCGGCAAGACCACCGGCACCGTGACCGTTGCGGCGCCAGCCGATGACGTCTACAAGGACGCCGGCAAAGTCGAAGCGACCATTGCAACCGCTACCGGTGGCAATTTCGAGAACCTGGTGCCGAGCACCGTTCCAGCCGTGACCAACGTCACCGACACCATCGACACCACCACCGTCAAACTCACCGCGACCGAGTCGGCGGCTGAGGGCGGCACCGTTACTTACACCGCGACGGTGGGCGCGCCAGTGACCGGTTCGCCAGTTGTGGTGACCTTGGCCAACGGCCAGAACATCACCATCGAAGTCGGCAAAACCACCGGCACCGTGACCACCACTGCTCCGAACGACGCGTTGACCGGCCATGCGCCGATCAGCAATGCGATTACCGGCGTCAGCGGCGGCAATTACGAGAACCTGGTAGCGGACAAGACCCCGGTTTCGACCAACGTCACCGACACCGTCGATACCACCAATCTGTCGCTGACCGCGACCGGTTCCGTGGCCGAAGGTGGCTCGATCGTTTACACCGCAACACTGACCAACCCGGCCGGCACGCCGGTGACCGTGACCCTGAGCAATGGCTCGGTGATCACTATCGAAGCGGGCAAGACCACCGGCACCGTGACCGTTGCGGCGCCAGCCGATGACGTCTACAAGGACGCCGGCAAAGTCGAAGTGACCATCAAGGACGCCACGGGCGGCAATTTCGAGAACCTCGTTCCGAGCACCACACCTGCGGTCACTGACGTCACTGACACCATCGATACCTCGACGGTCAAACTGACCGCCACCGAGTCTGCCGCTGAAGGCGGCACCGTCACTTACACCGCAACTGTCGGCGCGCCGGTGACCGGTTCGCCAGTTGTGGTGACTTTGGCCAACGGCCAGAACATCACCATCGAAGTCGGCAAAACCACCGGCACCGTGACCACCATTGCACCGAACGATGCGTTGACCGGGCATGCGCCACTGACCAACGCCATCACTGACGTCAGCGGCGGCAACTACGAAAACCTCGTGGCCGATAAAACCCCGGTCAGCACCAACGTGACCGACACCGTCGACACCACCAATCTGTCGCTGACCGCGACCGGTTCCGTGGCCGAAGGTGGCTCGATCATCTACACCGCGACCCTGACCAATGCCGCTGGCTCGCCAGTCACCGTGACGTTGAGCAACGGCGCGGTGATCACCATCGAAGCCGGCAAGACCACGGGCACCGTGTCTGTTCCAGCGCCAGCCGATGACGTCTACAAGGACGCGGGTAAAGTCCAGGCAACGATTTCGACCGCGACCGGCGGCAACTTCGAAAGCCTGGTGCCGAGCACAGTTCCTGCGGTCACGCAGGTCACCGATACCATCGACACTTCGACGGTCAAACTGACCGCCGACACTTCGGTGGCTGAAGGTGGCACGGTCACCTACACCGCGACTGTTGGCGCTCCAGTCACCGGTTCGCCGGTCACTGTGACCCTGGCCAACGGTCAGAACATCACCATCGAAGTCGGCAAAACCACCGGCACCGTAACCTTCACCGCACCAAACGATGCGTTGACCGGTCACGCGCCTGTGACCAACTCGATCACCGGCGTCACTGGCGGCAACTACGAAAACCTCGTGGCCGACAAGACACCGGTTTCGACCAGCGTCACTGATACCGTCGACACCACCAACCTGACGCTGTCGGCAACTGGCACCGTCGCCGAAGGTGGCCAGATCACCTACACCGCGACCCTGACCAACGCCGCTGGCTCGCCAGTCACTGTGACCCTGAGCAATGGCTCGGTGATCACCATCGAAGCTGGCAAAACCACCGGCACCGTGACCGTTGCAGCCCCTGCCGACGACGTCTACAAAGACGCCGGCAAAGTCGAAGTGACGATCAAGAACGCCACGGGCGGCAACTTCGAGAACCTCGTTCCGAGCACCACGCCTGCGGTCACCGACGTTACCGATACCATCGACACCTCGACGGTCAAACTGACCGCCGACACTTCGGTGGCTGAAGGCGGCACGGTCACCTACACCGCGACTGTTGGCGCGCCAGTCACCGGTTCGCCGGTCACCGTGACTTTGGCCAACGGTCAGCACATCACCATCGAAGTCGGCAAAACAACCGGCACCGTGACCACTATCGCACCGAACGATGCACTGACCGGTCATGCACCGATCAGCAACGCGATCACTGGCGTCACTGGTGGCAACTACGAAAACCTCGTCGCCGATAAAACCCCGGTCAGCACCAACGTGACCGACACCGTCGACACCACCAATCTGTCGCTGACCGCGACCGGTACCGTGGCCGAGGGCGGTTCGATCATCTACACCGCGACACTGACAAACGCCGCTGGCTCGCCAGTCACCGTGACCCTGTCGAATGGCGCCGTAATCACCATCGAGGCCGGTAAAACCACGGGCACCGTAACCGTCGCCGCTCCGGCCGATGACGTTTACAAAGACGCGGGCAAAGTCGAAGCGACCATTTCGACTGCTACTGGCGGCAACTTCGAGAGCCTGGTGCCGAGCACTGTTCCGGCTGTCACTCAAGTCACTGACACCATCGACACCACCACCGTCAAACTGACAGCGACTGAATCGGCAGCGGAAGGTGGCACCGTCACCTACACCGCGACTGTTGGCGCACCAGTGACCGGTTCGCCAGTTGTGGTGACCCTGGCCAACGGTCAGAACATCACCATCGAAGTCGGCAAAACCACCGGCACCGTGACCACCATCGCACCGAACGACGCATTGACCGGTCATGCACCGATCAGCAACGCGATCACTGGTGTCACTGGTGGCAACTACGAAAATCTCGTGGCTGACAAAACCCCGGTCAGCACCAATGTGACCGACACCGTCGACACCACCAACCTGTCGCTGACCGCGACCGGTTCCGTGGCCGAAGGTGGCCAGATCACCTACACCGCGACACTGACCAATGCCGCTGGCTCGCCAGTCACCGTGACCCTGTCGAATGGCGCCGTAATCACCATCGAGGCCGGTAAAACCACGGGCACCGTAACCGTCGCCGCTCCGGCCGATGACGTTTACAAAGACGCCGGCAAAGTCGAAGCGACCATTTCGACTGCTACTGGCGGCAACTTCGAGAACCTGGTGCCGAGCACTGTTCCGGCTGTCACTCAAGTCACTGACACCATCGACACCACCACCGTCAAACTGACAGCGACTGAATCGGCAGCGGAAGGTGGCACCGTCACCTACACCGCGACTGTCGGCGCTCCGGTGACCGGTTCGCCGGTCGTCGTGACCCTGGCCAACGGTCAGAACATCACCATCGAAGTCGGCAAAACAACCGGCACCGTGACCACCATCGCGCCGAACGATGCATTGACCGGTCATGCACCGATCAGCAACGCGATTACGGGTGTCACTGGCGGCAATTACGAAAATCTCGTGGCTGACAAAACTCCGGTCAGCACCAATGTGACCGACACGGTCGACACCACCAACCTGTCGCTGACCGCGACCGGTTCCGTGGCCGAGGGCGGTTCGATCGTTTACACCGCGACCCTGACCAATGCTGCTGGCTCGCCAGTCACCGTGACCCTGTCGAACGGTGCCGTCATCACCATCGACGCGGGCAAAACCACAGGCACTGTGACCGTCTCGGCCCCGGCTGACGACGTCTACAAAGACGCGGGCAACGTTCAAGCAACGATCAAGACCGCCACCGGCGGCAACTTCGAGAACCTGGTGCCAAGCACGACTCCGGCCGTGACCAGCGTCACCGATACCATCGACACCACCACTGTCAAACTCACTGCGACCACCACCGCAGCCGAGGGTGGCACCGTCACTTACACCGCGACTGTTGGTGCGCCAGTGACCGGTTCGCCGGTCGTCGTGACACTGTCGAACGGTCAGAACATCACCATCGAAGTGGGTAAAACCACCGGCACGGTCACTACCACCGCGCCAAACGACGTGTTGACGGGTCATGCTCCGCTGACCAACTCGATCACTGGCGTGACCGGTGGCAACTACGAAAATCTGGTTGCCGATAAAACGCCGGTCAGCACCAATGTGACCGACACGGTCGACACCACCAACCTGTCGCTGACCGCGACCGGTTCCGTGGCCGAGGGCGGTTCGATCGTTTACACCGCGACCCTGACCAATGCTGCTGGCTCGCCAGTCACCGTGACCCTGTCGAACGGTGCCGTCATCACCATCGACGCGGGCAAAACTACCGGCACCGTGACCGTTGCAGCGCCAGCCGACGACGTTTACAAAGACGCCGGCAACGTTCAAGCAACAATCAAGACCGCCACCGGCGGCAGCTTCGAAAGCCTGGTGACCAGCACTGCGCCAGCCATCACCAGCGTCACCGACACCATCGATACCACGACGGTGAAACTGACCGCGACAGGCACGGCGGCTGAAGGCGGCAACGTCGTCTACACAGCGACTGTCGGTGCCCCGGTGACCGGCTCGCCGGTTGTCGTGACACTGTCGAACGGTCAGACCATCACCATCGGTGTTGGCCAGACCACCGGCACCGCAACCACCACGGCGCCAAACGACGCATTGACTGGCCACGCTCCGTTGACCAATGCCATCACCAACGTCAGCGGCGGCAACTACGAGAATCTCGTCGCCGACAAGACGCCGGTCAGCACCACCGTCACCGATACCATCGACACCACTAATCTGACTCTCAGCGCGACAGGCACCGTGGCCGAGGGCGGTTCGATCGTCTACACCGCGACATTGACCAACGCCGCTGGCTCGCCAGTCACCGTGACCTTGTCGAACGGCGCAGTGATCACCATCGAGGCCGGCAAAACCACCGGCACCGTGACTGTTGCAGCGCCAGCCGACGACGTCTACAAAGATGCCGGCCCTGTGCAGGCAACGATCAGCACCGCCACCGGTGGCAACTTCGAAAACCTGGTGCCGAGCACGACGCCGGCCATCACCAGCGTCACCGACACCATCGACACCACCAGCGTGAAGTTGACGGCAACGGCTACAGCGGCAGAGGGCGGTAACGTCGTCTACACCGCCACCGTTGGTGCGCCTGTTACTGGCTCGCCGGTCGTCGTGACACTGTCGAACGGTCAGACCATCACCATTGGTGTTGGCCAGACCACCGGCACCGTGACCACCACCGCGCCAAATGACGCATTGACCGGTCATGCACCACTGACCAACTCGATCACCAACGTAACGGGCGGCAACTACGAAAACCTCGTGGCCGACAAGACCCCGGTCAGCACCACGGTGACCGACACCATCGACACTACCAACCTGTCGCTCTCTGCGACCGGCACCGTGGCCGAAGGTGGCCAGATCACCTACACCGCGACCCTGACCAACGCCGCCGGCTCGCCAGTGACCGTGACGTTGAGCAATGGTGCGGTAATCACCATCGACGCCGGCAAAACCACTGGCACCGTGACCGTTGCAGCTCCGGCCGACGACGTCTACAAAGACGCCGGCAATGTGCAAGCCACGATTAAAACCGCCACCGGTGGCAGTTTCGAAAACCTGGTGACCAGCACAACGCCTGCCGTGACCAGCGTCACCGACACGATCGACACCACCACGGTGAAACTGACCGCAACCGGCACCGCAGCTGAAGGCGGTAACGTCGTCTACACCGCCACAGTCGGTGCAGCTGTGACCGGCGCGCCGGTTGTCGTGACCCTGTCGAACGGTCAAACCATCACCATCGACATCGGCAAAACCACTGGCACCGTGACTAGCATCGCACCGAACGATGCGCTGACTGGCCACGCACCACTGACCAACGCGATCACCAATGTCAGCGGCGGTAACTACGAAAACCTGGTCGCCGACAAAACCCCGGTCAGCACTACCGTGACCGACACCGTCGACACCACCAACCTGACGCTGTCCGCGACCGGCACCGTGGCCGAAGGTGGCCAGATCACCTACACCGCAACCCTGACCAACGCCGCTGGCTCGCCAGTGACCGTGACCCTGAGCAACGGCTCGGTGATCACCATCGACGCCGGCAAAACCACCGGCACCGTCACGGTTGCGGCACCGGCTGACGACGTCTACAAAGACGCCGGCACCGTTCAAGCCACGATCAGCAACGCAACGGGCGGCAGCTTCGAAAACCTGGTGACCAGCAACACACCAGCCGTGACCAACGTCACCGACACCATCGACACCACGACTGTCAGCATCACCGGCAGCACCTCGGTGACCGAAGGCCAGACCGCCAGCTACACCGTCAGCCTGAACCACCCGGCGCAAACCGAAGTGACCCTGAAAATCGTCTACAGCGGCACCGCCGCCGACGGTTCGGACTTCACCGGTGTGTACACCGTGAAGATCCCGGCAGGTGCGAGCAGTGCGCAGTTCAACGTCGCCACCATCGATGACAAGATCACCGAAGGCACCGAGAACTTCGTGGTCAAGATCGATTCGGCCACCGGCGGCAACTTTGAGAATCTCGCGGTCAGCGCCACCAACGGCAGCGTCAGCACCTCGATCATCGACAACGACGCACCGCCGGTCATCGACCTCGACGCCAACAACTCCAGCGGCGCCACCGGTGCCGACTACAAGGTGACTTTCACCGAAAACACTCCGGGCGCGGGCGTGTCGATTGCCGACACCGATATCAAGATCACCGACCCGGACAGCACCATGCTGACCGGCGCCACTGTAGTGCTGACCAACCGTCAGGACGGCGATGCGCTGAACCTGGGCAACAGCGTCAACGGCATCACCATCAATGCCAACAGCACCAACGGCACCGTGACCCTGACCTTGTCGGGCAACGCGACGCTGGCCGACTACATGCAGGCGATCAAGAACATCAGCTTCACCAACAGCAGTGAAGACCCGAGCACCGTGCCGCGCATCATTACCGTCACCGTGACCGATGGCGGCAACTACTCCAACACCGCGACCACCACGGTCAACGTGGTGGCGATCAACGATGCGCCGATCGCCGCACCGGTCAACGTCACCGGCACTGAAGACACGCCGCTGATCCTCGGCTGGTCGACCTTCGGTGTGACGGATGTCGACAGCCCGGCGAGCAGCCTCGGGGTGAAAATCACCCAGCTGCCGGGCGAAGGCAAACTGCAGTATCTGGACGGTTCGACCTGGAAAGACGTCGCCAACAACCAGACCTTCAGCAAAGCCGATATCGACGCTGGCAAGCTGCGCTTCCTGCCGGATACCAACGAATCGGGTGTGAACGGTTACGGCGGCACTGGTCTGGGCAACAATCAGGCGGACTACGCGCAGATCAAGTTCCAGCCAACCGACGGCCAACTGCTGGGCAACACCGGCACGGTGAAAATCGACATCACGCCAGTCGCGGATGCGCCAACCGTCAGCGTCGCCGACAACAGCGTGAAGTCCACCGGGCTGATCAAGGAAGTCTGGACCGGTCTGTCGGGCCTTGGCACCGACGGCAGCGGTGCGAATTCGACCACCCTGAAAAACGTCATCGACGGTGCGGGCACACCGAACACCAGCACCAACGTCAACAACGTGCAGTCCGACGGCAGCGTGACCGCCGGCACCGCGTCGAAGACTTCCGGCCTGATCTATCTGGAAGCCGGCAAGACCTACACTTTCAGTGGTGTCGGCGATGACAGCCTGCTGGTGACCATTGGCGGCAAGAGCGTGGCCTCGACCACGTGGGGCGCGGGCGGCAACCTCAACGGTTCGTTCACCCCGACCACCAGCGGCTACTACACCCTGGACATCTACCACCACAACCAGAGCGGCCCGGGCAGCTACGACGTCAACCTGTCGGTCAACGGCAGCACGCCGATCGACCTGAGCAGCACTGGCGTGCCGATCTACACCGGCGTGCAGGATCTGGTGAACTCCGGCGTGACCGTTTCCGATCTGCACGGCACCAATGGCGAAGGCTATTACGACGGCTACAAACTCAACACCGGCGCCGAAGGCACCACCGTCAAGCTGTCGGCGATCACTACCGCACTGACCGACACCGACGGTTCGGAAACCCTGAGCGTGAAGATCAGCGGCGCGCCGGTCGGTTCGGTGCTCAGCGATGGCGCCGGCCATAGCTTCACCGTCACCGCCACCAGCGGCGATGCCAACGTCACCGGCTGGAACCTCGGCAGCCTGACCGTGACGCCTCCGCCGTACTACAACGGCCAGTTCAACCTGACTGTGACCTCGACCTCCACCGAGCAGGTCGGCGGTTCGGCGAGCAGCACCGCGACCATTCCGGTCAGCGTGGTGCCGGCGGTTTACAACGCGATCGTGGCAACCTCGGCTGACGACACCGTCACTGGCACCGATGGCAACGACATCATCGTCGCCGACATCGGTGGTCTGACGGTGGTCCCGGGCACCAACTACAACATCGCCTTCATGGTCGACAGCTCCGGCAGTATGAGCAGTTCCTCGATCAACTCGGCCAAGGACTCGCTGACAGCGGTGTTCAACACCCTCAAGCAGAGCTTGGGCGGCAGCAACTCGGGCACGGTGAACATCTTCCTGGTGGACTTCGATACCCAGGTCAACAAGTCGGTGTCGGTGAATCTCAACGACCCGAACGCGCTGACCCTGCTCAAATCCGTCCTCGACTCGATGAGTTCCGGTGGCGGCACCAACTACGAGGACGTGTTCAAGACCACGGCCAACTGGTTCCAGAGCGCCGACGCTGTGGCGAACACTGGGGCGAAGAACCTCACGTACTTCATCACCGACGGCCAGCCGACCTACTACCAGAGCGGCGAGCAGACCAACCCGACGCTGTACGGCAGCGTGAAGTTCGACAGCGTGGTGACGACCAGCAATTACAAGCTGGGCGATACGTTCGCCACTTACATCGACAACACGCACTACCTGACCATCAGTGCCGCCGGTGCTGCTGTTCTGCAGACGTATAAAAACGGCAGCTGGAACTGGAGCAGTCTGGGTACCGTACACGCTCAGGGCGACGGCACTTACGAGCTGTCGAGCCTGGCAGGCAGCGGTAGCAGCACCACCTCGACCACCACCGACAACTCGACCAGCAGCTTCACGTTGCTCAGCGGTCTGTCGAACGTCGAAGCCATCGGTCTCAACAGTGGTGTCAGCCTCAACGATCTGAAACCGTACGATTCGGACAAAACCCCGCAGACCAACATCGATCCGAAGGATCTGGCCAACTCGATCATCGGTCACACCGAAGCGACGCTGCCGGGTAACGACACCGTCAGCGGTGGCGACGGCAACGACATCCTGTTCGGCGATCTGGTCAGCTTCAACGGCATCGCCGGCGAGGGTTATCAGGCGATGCAGGCGTTCGTTGCGCAGCAGACCGGTGTCGACGTCAGCAAAGTCACCACCAGCAACGTGCACCAGTACATTACCGAGCACTATCAGGCGTTCGATGTGTCCGGCGCGCATGACGGTAATGACACGCTGCTCGGCGGCGCGGGCAATGACATCCTCTTCGGCTCGGGCGGCAACGATCTGCTCGACGGCGGCAAAGGCAATGACATCCTGCTCGGCGGTACCGGTAACGACACGCTGATCGGCGGTCAGGGCAACGACATCCTGATCGGTGGTTCCGGCGCCGACACCTTCGTCTGGAAGGCGGGCGACACCGGCAACGACGTGATCAAGGACTTCAAGGCCAGCGAAGGTGACCGCATCGATCTGCGCGATCTGTTGCAGGGCGAGACCGGCAGCACCATCGACAACTTCCTGAAGATCACCACGGTCGATGGCACGTCGTCGCTGCAAGTCAGCTCGGCGGGCAAGTTCAACTCGGCCGACGCCGCTGCGGCCACCCCGGACGTGACGATCAAACTGGAAGGCAACAACTGGTCGAGTGCCAACATTCACAACCTGATTGCCGGTAGCGACCCGACCATCAAGGTCGACCACAACAACAGCTGATGCGTGAACAAAACGGCCGCCCTCATGGGGCGGCCGTCACGTTTGTGCTGTCCGGACCGGTGACGATTGCGTCGCCGCACCGCATACTCGCGCGCAGTTGGCTATGCTGCTGACAGCATGACGCTGGTTCATTTCTGAGGGATGCTCAATGTTTTACGTGCAACGCGATGCGCAAGGCCAGTTGATTCGCGTGGAAGCCGCGGCCTACGCCGAGGCCACGGAAACGCTGCCCGCCGACCACCACGAAATCCAGGCGTGGTACGCCAACGAAGCCGTGGAAAACAGCCTCAAACAGCTCAAGCAGAGCGACTTTGAGATGATTCGGGTACTCGACGACCTGATTCAGGTGTTGACCCAGAAAGGCGTGATTCGCGTCACCGACCTGCCGCCGGCGGCGCAGGCCAAACTGATGGACCGGACCCAGGCGCGTGAAGCGTTGGGCGGCTTGAGCCAGTTGATCGATGAAGATGAAAGCGGGTTGATCTGATCCGCTCAGAATCAAAAGCCCCTCACCCCAGCCCTCTCCCGGAGGGAGAGGGAGCCGATCAAGTTGTGTGGCGCTATACATCGACCTGAAAAACCGGGTCGATTATGGATTCAAGACAAATCGCTCACGTCGGCGTACTTCCCGAATATCCCCCAATCAGTCCCCTCTCCCTCTGGGAGAGGGCTAGGGTGAGGGTTGCTTTTGCGATGACTCACCGCCAGGGCTTGGGCTCACCCAACAACTGTCCCTGAACCCCATACAAGCCCATCTCGCGAATCACCGACAACTCCCCCTGCGTCTCGACCCGCTCGGCAATCAGCGGCAGATCAATGCTGTGCGCCGCACGCTGGATCGCTTCGATGAACAGGCGTTTGTCGCTCTCCTGATCGATCGCACGAATGTAGCTGCCATCGATCTTCAAGTACGCCAGCCCCAGCCGTGCCAGATTGCCGATCATGCTGAAGCGGCCGCCAAAACGTTGCAGGCTGAGGGAGAAGCCGAGTTCGCGCAGACGTCGGGTCAACTGCTCCAGCACCGCTTGCTCGGGCAATTGCTCCTCGCCGATCTCAAGGGTCAGTCGCGCGCCGAGGTTGGAATGCGCCCGGAGAATTTCGAAGACTTTGTTCAACGCCTGCGGATCGCCCAGGGTCGCCGAAGACAGGTTCAGCGCCAGCGACTCTTCATGCCCTTTCATCTGCTCCAGCACACGTTCGAGCATCAGCCGATCGAGCCGCGCGGTCCAGCCGAAGCGCTCCAGCCACGGCAGGAAGCGCCCGGCCGGAATGGTCTGGCCCTGTTCGTCGAGCAAGCGCGAGAGCACTTTGTAGTGCAGCACCAGTTGCGTGTCCTGCGCCGCTACCACCGGTTGGAAATACAACTCGAAACGCTGCTGACTCAAGGCCTGGTCAAGCAAGCGATGCCAAGCATGGTGATCGTCACCGACATCGGCATTCAGGCTCTGATCGATGCACGCCCAGCTCTGCTCACCCTGCCCCTCAGCCTGCGCCAGCGCCTGATCGCCAAGGCTGAGCACCGCTTGCGGCGAGTCGCCGTGAGCGAACGGCGCGAGACCGATCGACGCCACCGCCGGCACATCGGTAGCCCCCGTGGCGTGCAGGCTGCTCAGGGCGTTGTCGAGATTCTGCGCCAGTTGCAGCGCCTCCTCACGTACCAGTCCCGGCGCCAACACGGCGAATTCACCGCCACGAATACGCGTGACGAGGTTCTGCGTTTCCGGGTACTTGGCGCATTCGCGAGACAGTTGCTCACCGACCGCTTTCAACAGTTCATCGGTGCGCTGCCCACCGAGGCGCTGGTTGAGCCCGGCCAGATCCTTCACCCGCAACAGCAACAGATAACCGGAGCTGGCCTGCTCCGGGTTACTCACCCGGTTGTTCAGTTGCATCTCGAAATAGCGCCGGTTAGCCAACCCCGTCAGGTTGTCCTGATACGACTCGGCGCGCAGTTTTTCACTGCGCTCGGCCTGCTCCTGAAACAGCGCCTTGAGCTTCTCGACCATCTGATTCATCGCCTGTACGACGCGACGCAATTCAGGCGTGCGCGGCAGTTCAGGCAAGCTGAGAAACTCGCGGCGGGCAATCGCGTGGGATTGCTGGACCATGTAGTCCAGCGGCTTCAACTGCCGGCGCAGCAGCAGCGCCCCGAGCACCGCACTCACCGCGCCGCAGATCAGCAGCCAGCCGAGACTGCCCAGTGCGCTTTGCCACAACTTTGCCACGGCGAACATCGGGTGGCTGACCACCTCGACCCTTGCAGCCTGCTCCCAGCCACGGCTGACCAGCGCATCGCCACCGGCCGGTTCCAGGCCGATCAGGTTGACGAACCACTGCGGCACGTTGCTCACCACCGGACTGCCGCTGCGTTCGACGATGGTCTGGTCGGTCTTCAGATCGACCACGCGGATGCTCGCGTAGTAACCGCTGTCGAAAATCGAACTGACCAGCAACTCGACCATTGCCGGGTCATCGATATTCGGCGTCAACGACAACGCCAGCGCCGTCGCGGCGTCCTGGGCGTGGGAGCGCAACTGGTTGACGTACTGGGTGCGCGAGCTTTCCAGGCTGACCATGAAGCTGCCAGTGAAGGCAACCACGAGGAACAGGCAGATAGCGATCAACAGCTGTTTGAACAAAGACATCTGAGCGCATGCTCCTAGTTAGTCGTCTCGACCGGAAAACCTTCGGCCTGCATTTTCTTCAACACATCCTGCCAGCGCGACAGGCGTTTGGTGTCACCGACCTTTTTATTGCCCTTGGCCCCGGGCAGATACAGTCCTTCAGCATTGAAAGAGTAGACCGGCAGCAAATCGGTTCGCTGCGACGCCGGCTGGATCGGGTCGATCAGGCTGTCGAGCACCAGCGGCATCGCATCGGGGGTGGCATAGTAAGTCAGCACCATGTGCGCGCGGTTCTGGCGCAGTGCCTTGACGTAGGTGATGCGCAGCTTGTCACTGGACACCCCGAGATGGCGCAGGCTGAAATACTTGGCGATCGCGTAGTCTTCGCAGTCGCCGGCGCCCTTCCACAGTGCTTCGATCGGCGTTTCCCAATAATCGACCTCGTGCCACAGATCGATGTCCTCGACGTAGCGCACCTGCTTGTTGAAAAACAGGTTCACCACTTTGAGCTTTTCCATCTCGCTGGCCTGCTGCTGGGTGGCCAGCAGATTCTGCCAGGCATCGATGCGTTGCTGCCCGGCGCCCAGCGGTCCGTAGAGTGCGGTGGCTTTGCGGCTGATCGCGGAAAAATCCCAATCGGCATGCAGACCGCCCAGCATGACGCCGGCCAGCAGCAGTGCGCAGCCGAGCCAGCGCAGAGTCCGGGGGATCGCGAAACGTACCGCCACAGCAGGTTTCCAGGAGGCAGGATAGAAAGCGTTTGATGGTGAAGCTTAGCCGGCTAAAAAACAATGGCACCATGAGATCATCGCGACCGCGCTAAACTGCAAATGTAACGGAGTTCTTCTACACGGTTTGACAACCTGTAGAGCAATCACTAGTGTCATTTGGATCCAAATTCAGCCGACAACAGGGTGCGTAGTCGTGACACAGAAGCCCAAACCGCTGCACAGCATCAAAGTCGATGGGCCGATCCCTGCGCATCTCGCCCGTTCGGTCATTGAGGAAACCCTGCGCGCCGCCATCCTTGATGGGCGCTTGCCTTGCGGTACGGCCCTGCGCCAGCAGGATCTGGCCGATCTGTTCGGGGTCAGCCGCATGCCGGTGCGCGAAGCCTTGCGCCAGCTCGAAGCGCAAGAGCTGCTCAGCGTTACCGCGCACAAGGGCGCAGTGGTTGCACCTTTGATTCAGGGCGATGCGACCGAAACCTATGAACTGCGAATTCTGCTCGAGACCGAAGCTCTGCGGCAGTCGATACCGTTGCTGACCAGTGCCGACCACGAACGCGCCGCTGCTTATATCGAAGAGCTGGAGCGCCAGCACGACTACAGTGAAATCGGCCGGCTCAACCGCCTGTTTCACATGGCCCTTTACAGCAAGGCGCCTAACCGGCGCCTGTTAAGGCTGGTCGAAGACGGGCTTAACGAAGAAGAACGCTTCCTGCGTTTCAATCTCGAAGCCATGGGCCTGGGCAAGCTGTCTCAGGACGACCACCGGGCGATGCTGCAAGCGGCAATCGCCGGTGATATCGAAGGCTCGGTGAAGCTGCTGGTGAATCACCTTAATCGCGGTGTCGATGTCATTACACGCTTCCTTGCCAGCCCCGCCAGCCAAAGCCGCAAAACCTCACGCTGAGCCCGTCGCTACCGACGAATCACCCGCTTACAAATCCCTCGACCGATCCACCACGAAAGCCAGTGGCGGATTGGCGCGCCCGCTCTAACCTTCCTGCGCCGCTCAGTCCGATTTCGCCCTCCGCGATCACCAATCGGTAATAGCCGTGGCGGCAATTTACCCGCACTCTTGATCCGCCAACCCAATAAAGAACGGGCGACGCACCGCCTCGTCGGCGCAGTCCCCGCACCAGGAACCTACGGAAGGAGCCTTGTCACGGGAAAAGGAAGTACAGGCGCCGGTCACGGCCAACTTTCGCCCCTTTAAAACTCTTAATTCTCTTCAGTAGAAAGTTGCTTCGAGTGAGGCATTCACTCTTGTCGATCAATTTTGGCCGCCATTAGCCGAAAGGAGCAACTACGCCCAAATAAAACTCAAACTAAAAGTTTTATCGACCCTCTTCATATTCAAAAAACTGCCAACTTAAAATAATTAAAAATATACTTGTTAAACACTTTCCGCTTGTATTAGCTTTTCCTCGCCGAGTTTGAACTTCGCCATTCATTCCGGCACATGCCCAACGCTTCACCCGCAGTGACTGCGGCTTTACGGCCGCCAACCCAGAGCGTTGCAGACTGGCACTAGCAACTTTCAGCCATTAGCGCAGGACGTTAACCAGTTGCAGTCTCGACATGAACAAGTCACTGCAGCATTGATTGCGTAGTTGAAAGAGCAGTTCCATTTCATATCAATGATAAAGGACATCATGATGCCCATTAAGAACCAACTCGCCCTGAAAAAAGCTGAACTGAGTGTTCACCCGATCTTTTCCGAGATCACTTCGTTATCGGTATTACGTCGGTTCATGGAGACCCACGTATTTGCGGTATGGGACTTCATGTCGCTGACCAAGCGTCTGCAGCAGGAACTGACCTGCACCCGCTTGCCCTGGCTACCGCCGCGCGATCCGCATGCCGCCCGGCTGATCAACGAAATCGTCTTGGGTGAGGAGTCCGACGATCGCTTGGCAGAGGGTCACTACAGCCACTTCGAGTTGTACCTGGATGCCATGCGCGAAATTGGCGCCAGCACCACCGCGGCGGAGCGCTTTGTCGCCCTGCAGCAGGAAGGCGTGAGTTATGACGTGGCGTTGCAAAGTGTCGACGTTGATCCGGCGGCTGCACAGTTCGTCCGCGACACCTTGCGCATCGCCCTGCATGCGCCGGGACACAGCGTGGCCGCCGCATTTCTGCACGGTCGCGAGAGCGTGATCCCGACCATGTTCCAGCGCATCCTCGACGATTGGGGCATCGGCATCGAGCAGGCGCCGACCTTTCGCTATTACCTGGAACGGCACATAGAAGTCGATTCCGAGGATCACGGCCCGGCGGCGGAGCAACTGCTGGAGCGTCTGGTCGACGGCGACCCGCAACGCGAGGCCGAGGTCTACGCCAGCGCCATCGCTGCCGTCGAAAGCCGCATTGCCTTGTGGGACGGCCTGCGCCTGAGCATGCGCGAACCGTTGGCCGAGGTGGCCCAATGAACGCCGCCGACTATCAATCTTTCGCGGATGTCTGGGAGAGTCGCGCAACCATTCGCACCCGTCCTCGACGTGTGCTGGAGGACGACGAGCGCCTGATCTATCCACTCAGTCGCCAACCGCTGGTGCTCAGCGAAACCTTTCTGCGCGAATGCCCGCAACAACGTGATTTCGCCCTGGTGCAGACGCTGTACAAGTTCATCAACGATGTGGTGATTTTCGAAACGGAAATCGTCGACAAGACCGCTCGCAGCATCGCCAAGAATCGCTTCGCCGTGGCCTTCCCGTTCGCCTGTCGCTACGACGCCATGACCGTGGTGGTCGACGAGGATTACCACGCGCTGGTGGCCATGGATTTCATGCAGCAGACGGTCGCGATGACCGGCATCGAGCCGATCCGCTTGCCCGACGAAATCGAACTGAGCCGGGCAATCCCCGCCGCCGTGGCGCTGGCACCGGAGCACTTGCGCAGTGCCGTGGAATTGATTTGCGTGGCCATCGCCGAGAACACCGTGACCGGCGATGTCGCGGCGTTCGCCCGCGATGACACGGTCAAACCGTCGATCAAAGGCCTGATGGCCGACCACCTGCTCGACGAAGGTCGCCACTCCAGTTTCTGGGCGCGGATGGTGCGCATCTATTGGCACACGGCCAGCGACGCGGATCGCGCGACCATTGCGCAGATCCTGCCGGTGTTCATCGGCCATTACCTGACCAACGACATCCAGAAAACCTTCGATCTGCGCCTGATCGACGCCTTGCCGGTCAGCGCCGCGACGCGTCGCGCGCTGCAGGACGAAATGACCGGGCTGGCCTTTCCGATCAATCGCCATCACCCGCTGGTGGGCAACATCGTGAAGTTCTTTCACAACAGCTCGCTGCTCGACACACCGTGCGTGCAGCACGCCCTGCGCGACTACCTGGTTTGATGAGGAGGCCGACATGAAACGTCTCGACATTTTGCTGATTGGCACCAGCCGGGCCATGACCGACCTGGCGCAGGAACTGGAACAACACGGGCATACATTGACGCGCAGTGGCGCGGCGCAATCGACGGTGAATCTGATCATCGACGACGGCTTCATCGGCGCCGGTGATTTCTGCGCCATCCCCCACCTGCATCTGCGTCTGGGTGTCGGTGCACCGAGCCTTGCGGGTTTGCCCTCGCTCGACCTGCTGTGCTTTCTCGGCTCGTCACTGATCAGTCGCGTACCGATTGGCGATGAGCCGTCCGGCAACGGCCAGGCGTTGCGCCAGCGGGTACTGACGCAGGTGGTGGACGAAGTGGCGTTGCTGGTCAGCCGCTTTTCCCGCGACGCGGAATATTTTCAGCAGGCCGCGTCGATGCGGGTGCCGGATTTCGAACGCATGGAAAACCTGCTGTTTCTCGACAGTCTGGCTTACGTCCACCGTTGCAATGACACAGCGAATGAGCGGCTGTTGGAACAGGCGCAAATCCCGCTGATCGAGCGTCTGCAGCAGAGCTTCATTCAGCATGCCGAACGCTCGGCGCTGCACCTCGCCGAGCAGTCGATCAGCTACCGCCAACTGCACACCCACAGCCGCGCCATCCAACAGCGATTGCTGCCGTTGCTGGAGCAATATCCGCAGCCGTGGGTGGTCGGCATCTGCCTGCCGAAAAGCCCTGAGTTGTTTGCTGCGATTGTGGCGATTCTCGGCAGCGGTGCGGTGTACCTGCCGCTGGAACCCAGCCATCCATTGCAGCGCCAGCAATACATCCTGCAGAACGCTGGCGCGCTACTGTTGCTGCACGATGGCGTGCATCCGCTCAGCACAACGATGGCGGGGCTGGACGTCAGTGGCATCGACAGCGCTGCGGCAGATCTCAACCAGCCGTTGCTGCGCCAACGCCCAGAGCTCGATGCGCCGTGCATGGCGCTCTATACCTCAGGCACCACCGGGCATCCCAAAGGCGTCTTGCTCAGTCAGGCCAACCTTGCCCATTTCACCGCGTGGTACGCCGACTACGTGCAGCTGCGCGCCGAGAGCCGGGTGCTGCAATTCTCCTCGCTGAGTTTCGACTCGTCGCTGATCGACATCTTTCCGAGCCTGCTCGCAGGTGCCGAACTGGTGGTGCCCGATGACACGCAACGACGCGATCCGCTGCATCTGGTGGCGCTGATCCGCCGGCGACAATTGAGCCACGCCTTCCTGCCGCCGGCGCTGTTGAGCATCCTGCCGCTGGAGCAACTGCAAGGCGTCCAAGTGATGACTGGCGGCGATGTCTGCGAGCCGTTTGTCATCGAGCAACTGACCCGCCAGGGCACCCTGCACAATCTCTACGGCCCGACCGAAGCCACGGTGCTGATCACCGCGCGGCAACTGCAACCGGGTGACAGCAACCGCAGCCTCGGCGCGCCCATCGCCAACAGCCAGGTGCTGATTCTCGATGACGATTTGCAGCCAGTGGCGGAGCAAACCGTCGGCGAGTTGTTCATCGTCGGCCCCGGTGTCTGCCTCGGCTATCTGAACAACCCGCAGCAGACCGCCGAACGTTATCTGACCCTGCAACTGCCGGATGGCCAAACGCTGCGCGCCTACCGCAGCGGTGACATGGCCAAATGGGGCGAGCATGGCATTGAGCTGTGCGGGCGGCGCGACAATCAGGTGAAGATTCGCGGTTTCCGGGTCGAGCCGGAAGAGATCGAACGCTGCCTGCGCGAGAGCCAGCAGTACCGGCAAGTGGCGGTGGTGATCGACAGTCAGCGGCGGATTCTGGCGTTCCTCGCCCAACCGCAAGCAGGCACTGCCCGCGATGCACTGAAAGCTCACGCCCAGCAATTTCTACCGGACTACATGCAACCGGTGGCGTGGACCGAGCTGGCCGGCATGCCCTTCGCCAGCAACGGTAAAGTCGACCGCAAAGCCTTGCTGGAACTGCCAGTGAGCGTGCAGGACAACGGCCCGAAGTGCCTGCCGGCCAATGCCGACGAAGCACTGCTGCTGGAGATCTGGGCCGAGTTGCTGGAGCTGCCGGGCAGCGACATTTCTACCGACGAAAGCTTCTTCAATCTCGGCGGCCATTCGATTCTGTTATCGCGGATGTTGCTGCGTTTGCGAGAGGAGTTCGGCCGCAGCATCTCGATCAATCGCTTCATCGAGCTGCCGACCATCATCAAGCTCGCGACTCTGGTTCGCGGCACTGACGACAGCGCCGTGCTCAGCGCCCAGGCCATGGCCGACGCCGAGCGCACGCTGGATATCGAGCCGCTGCCGATCAATTGCATGGGCGATGTGCACAGGGTGATCGTCACCGGTGCCAACAGTTTTGTCGGCGTCCACATCGTCGAGGCGCTGCTCGGTTGGGGCGCCAGCGAAGTGGCGTGTCTGGTGCGTGATGGCGGGGGGCAAACGGCGGCGCAACGGTTTGCTCAGTCACTGCGGGAAAATCGTCTGGAGCATCTGGACCTGAGTCGGGTGCGGGTTTACGCGGCAGACATTACCCGTCCGCAACTGGGCCTGAATGACGAAGATTACCAACGCCTCGATCGCGAGTTCGGCGCACTGGTGCACAACGCCGCGAACGTCAATCACGTACTCGATTACGAGTCGCTGGCGGCAGACAACGTCGAGCCGATTTTCGCTTTGCTGCGGCTGTGTGAAGGGCAAAGCAAAAAGGTCTTCAATTTTGTCTCGACGCTGTCGGCGTCAAGCACGGTCGATGACGCGGGGCGGGTGTTGGAATTGCCGGCCGCGCCCACCCCGCCGATCTACATTCGCAACGGCTACAACCTGTCGAAATGGGTTGGCGAACGCATCCTCGAACGGGCGCGGGAGCGTGGTGTGCGGGTCAATCTGTATCGTCCCGGCAACATCAGTTTCAACAGTCTGAGCGGCGTCTGCCAACCGCACAAAAACCGTTTGATGCTGATGCTCAAGGGTTCGATTCAGCTCGGCCAGGTGCCGGCGTTCGCGCTGAATTTCGACCTGATGCCGGTGGACTTTCTCGCCCGCTTCATTGCCTTCCACGCCAGCCGTTATTCGGCCGAACGTGCGGTGTTCAACCTGCACAACCCCGAGCCGCTGAGCTGGGACGCCTACGTCGCTTCGTTCCGCGAAACCGGCAGCGAGTTCGCGCTGGTCAGCGTCGCCGACTGGCAGCAGCAACTGGGCCGCGTCGATGCCGACAACGCGCTGTTCGGCGTACTCGGCTTCTACCTCAACGGTTTTGAAGAAGACATCGGCGACATCTCGCTGATCGGCCACGCCAACGCCGAGGCCGGCGTGCAGCAGATGGGCGCGCACTACCCGCAGAAATCCCCGGCGCTGCTGCGTCGCGGCTGCGACTACCTGAAAGAAATCAACTTCATCTAGTTCATCAAAAAGGAGCAACACCATGAGCACTCTGCAACCCGACACCCTGATCAAAAACCCGCACGGCTGCCACGTTGTATCGTCGGTGGAAGTGCCGACAGACGCGGCGCAAGTCTGGGCGGTGGTCGGCAACTTCGGCGGTTTCGATCGCTTTATTCCGGCGCTGTCGCACATCGAATTGATTGGCGAAGGCGTGTCTTCGCTGCGCAAGAAATGCTTCAAGGACGGCAACGTCGTAGTCGAGCAACTGAACTCCCGCGATGAGCAGGCACGCAGCATGACCTGGACGACGATTTACAACACATTGGGGGTGGCGAATCTGTGGGCGGCGATGAATGTGGAAGCGTTGGGCGAAGGGAAATCCCGGGCGACGTGGACGATCATTGCCGAGCCGGCCTCGGGCGGCGAAGAAGCGCTGCCGGGGTTCAAGGAGTTTGTGCAGGGGTTTGCGGATGATGCGATGGGGAATGTATTGAAGCTGTTTGTTTAAGGCTTCGGCTTTGCGGTGATTGTCAGACCGCTTTCGCGAGCAGGCTCGCTCCCACAGGGAAATACATTCCAAATGTGGGAGCGAGCCTGCTCGCGAAGAACGATAACGCGGTCAGATCTTGAAGCTGTCGACCAGTTGCTTCAGGCGGTTGGCCTGCTGTGACAACGCATCACAATCCTTCAACGTTTCATTGAGGTTGGCCACGCTCTGCTGGTTCAGCAGGTTGATCTGGTTAACGTCGACGTTGAGGGTTTCCACCACGGCGGTCTGCTCTTCAGTGGCCGCTGCCACCGACTGGTTCATGCCGTCGATTTCGCCGATGCGCTGAGTCACGCTGACCAGACGCAAACCGGCCTGATTGGCTACTTCCACGCTCTGCTCGCTGGAGGCCTGACTGGCGTTCATGGTGGTCACCGCTTCGCGCGAACCGATCTGCAGCGAGGTGATCATCTTGTGGATCTCTTCCGCCGACTCCTGAGTGCGATGGGCAAGGTTACGCACCTCGTCCGCCACCACCGCAAACCCACGCCCGGCTTCACCAGCACGCGCCGCTTCGATCGCGGCGTTGAGCGCGAGCAGGTTGGTTTGCTGCGAGATACCTTTGATCACATCGAGGATGTGACCGATGTTGTCGGTGCTCGCGTTCAGGGTTTCGATCTGGGTGCACGACAGGCTGATCTTTTGCGACAGCTCGGTCATTGCCTGGATGGTTTGCTCAACCACCTGACGACCGTCATCAGCCTGCTCGCTCGCGCCGCTGGCATGCTGCGAAGCATCGGCAGCATTGCGCGCAATTTCCTGAGTGGCAGCGCCCAGTTCGTTGATCGCTGCCGCGACGCTGTTGGTGCGCGCGCTTTGCTCGTCAGAGCCGACGATCGAGGCGTTGGACGAAGCCATCACCCGCTGCGACAAGTCATGCACATGACGGGTCGCCGAGGACACTTCGGAAATCGAGGCGTGAATCCGCTCTACGAATTGGTTGAATGCGCTGCCCAGTTCGCCGAATTCGTCTTTGCTCTCGACCACCAGGCGACGGGTCAGATCGCCTTCGCCCTGTGCGATGTCCTGCATTGCGCGGCCCATGGTGGTCAGCGGACGCATCAAGACGTTGATCAACAGGCTCAGCAGCAGCGCGATGGCCGCCACGGCGACAAACATCGCGATCAACGCCGACGTACGGAATTGGCTGAGTGCAGCGTAGGCTTTGTCTCTGTCGATCGACAGACCGATGTACCACTGCGCATTCGGCAGGTCGCTGACCGGAGTAAACGAGAGGATTCGTTCCTGGCCGTTGAGCACCACGTTCTGGTTGCCCTTCTCGATGCGCACGCTGGAGTTCGGGTAGATGTCTTTCAGGTTCTTCATCACCTGATCCTTGTCCGGGCTGACGATCACTTGACCGTCGCCGCTGACCAGGAACGCGTGGCCGAGGCCACCGAAGTCCACCGAGTTGATGATCTTCACCAGGGTTTCCAGGCTCAGGTCACCACCGACGACGCCGAGCAGCTCGCCGTTCTTTTTCACCGGCATGGCGATGGTCACCACCAAACCGCCGACAGCTGCCATGTATGGCGGCGTCAGCATGGTTTTGTCGGCGGCCACCGCTTGCTTGTACCAAGGGCGCTGACGTGGGTCGTAACCGTCCGGCATCTTCGCGTCAGGACGCTGGGTGAACACGCCGTTGGCCTGGCCAACGTAGGTGAACTGGAAGTTCGAGGTGAACGCCGGCTGGTCGACCAGACCCGGGAAGTCCGCGTCCTTGCCCTGGTGAGCGACGTTCTGCGCGAGGTTTTCCAACACCAGAATCCGTCCGCTCATCCAGTTCTGCACGCTGCTGGCGGTCAGATCGCCGGCCTGCTGTACGGAGGACTGAAGGTTCTGGCGAATGGTGTTTCGCTGCAGATAGTCGTTGTAGAGGGTGAACAGCGCGAACGCCAGGACCACGACGCCCGAGGCGGCCAACAGAATTTTATGGCTGAACTTGAGATTCATTTCATGGGACTTCTTATGCCAAAAGTGGGGATGCGTTCCGGTTGCAACATTCCATGTACAGCGCAGGCAGCGTTCTTCTGGCCGCTCTACTTTGGTGCACGCATGTCTCACCAGTCTGTCGGCACGTGTCGGAGAAATCTTAGGGTCGAACGGGAAATGGATGGAATTAGTGCCGGATTCCCGCCGAACGGCGTGCCAGAGCGGCTGCGACAGAAATTTTCAGGGTTGATGTTCGAGCGGCAGTTGCAAATTATCCAACCCTTGCTGACAATGCGACTAATTATCATTTGTGACGTCCGGGCTGTCGCGTTCATGTCCTCACCTGAGTTTGCCGTACAGGCGCTTTACAGTAGTCACCATGGCTGGCTCAACGCTTGGCTGCGCGCACGGCTGGGCAACGCCGCAGATGCAGCGGATCTGGCGCAGGACACTTTCGTCCGCCTGCTGCAACGTACCGAACGCCTCGAACTCAAAGCACCTCGCGCCTTTCTGCGCACCATTGCTCGCGGGCTGGTGATCGACCACTGGCGTCGTGAGGAAATCGAACGCGCCTACCTCGAAGCCATCGCCCACTTGCCTGAAGCCGAAACCCCGAGTGCCGAAGCCCGAGCGCTGGTGATCGAACTGCTGGAAAGCATCGCGCGCATGCTGGAAGGATTGAAGCCGAAAGTGCGTCAGGCATTTCTCTTGGCGCAGTGCGAAGGTTTGACTCACAAGCAGATTGCCGAAGAAATGGGCCTGTCGCTTCGCTCAGTGGAACGCTACGTCGCCGATGCGCTGTTTCATTGCTATGTATTGCGGTACGCAAGCTGATGCCGGTGGATAACCTGTCACTTGGCCGACGCGCCGAGCCCCAGCAGAAAGCGGTCAAGCAGGCCATTCACTGGTTGCTGCGCCTGCGCAACAACCACGGCAATTCGCGCCTCAACCGCCAGTGCGAGCAGTGGCGCGCCGAGCACCATGAGCACGAACTTGCGTGGCAACGAGTGCAATCGCTGCAAGCCGAGTTGAGCAACAACCTGCGCGCCGTACCGGGTGCGCACGTGGCGTTGAACACCCTGGAAAATAGCGCGCAAGGCCTGGGACGGCGACAGGCGCTGAAGCTGTTGTCGGGCGCGTTGTTGATGGGCTCTGCCGCGTGGCTGGCCAAGGACACCTCGGCGTGGCAGCAATGGAGCGCCGATTACGCCACGGCGACCGGTGAGCGGCGCGGCTTTCAGTTGCCCGATGGCACGCGGCTCGAACTCAATACCGCCAGTGCCGTGGATCTCGATTACACGGCGCAACAACGACTGATCAAACTGAGCCGTGGCGAAATCATCGTCAGTTGTGGCGGCGCGGATCAAGGCGCACCGGTTGATCGACCGCTGCGTGTAGAGAACCGTCACGGCACTTATGAGCCGCTCGATGCGCGCTTCATCCTGCGTCAGGAGCACGATTGCACGCGGCTCAGCGTAACCAGCGGGCGCGTCGCCATTCACGCCGGTGGCACTTCGATTGAAGCGCGCGCCGGGCAAAGTTATCTGATCGACCGGCGTCAGGTGCGGCCAGCGCCGCAGTTGAATATGGATGCCGGCGCTTGGGTCGACGGCTTGATCGTCACGCGCAATATGCGCCTGGGCGATTTCCTCGCTGAAGTCGGGCGTTATCGCCAAGGCTTTCTTACCTGCGCAGCGGAAGTCGCGGACTTGCGCCTGTCCGGCGTGTTCCGCCTGGAGAACACCGACAAACTGCTGGCGGTGCTGCCACAGACCTTGCCAGTGCAATTGCGCTATCGCACGCGCTGGTGGGTGACGCTGGAGCGAGTGGCCTGAAATTATTTTGGCGGGTTTTTGCAGCAAGTCCGGCTTAGTCAGTAAGCACTTCAACCCAAGCGTTTGCGACTTCCTACGGAAACCTACAATGACTGTCCGCGCCACCAGTAAAAACCCTCTGAATTTCACGGCCGAATCGAGCCTGTTGCGCCACGCCGTTCGGGCGGCGCTGTTTTCTACCGCCCTGGGTGTGGCGGTGTTGCCTAGCGTGAGTCTGGCGGCCGGCACGGCCAACAGTGAAGTCGGCCAGCGCTTCAGCATTGCTGCCGGGCCGTTGGGCGAAGCGTTGAATCAGTTCGCGCGTCAGGCCGGCATCACCCTGTCGATGACGCCACAGCAGACTCAAGGACACCAATCGCCGGGTGTGCAGGGCGAGTATTCAACCGATCAGGCGCTGAGCCATTTGCTCGGCGGTTCGGGTCTGGAAGCTGTCAGCCAGGATGGCAGCAGCTACATCCTGCGCCCGATCGCGGAGACCGAAGCGCTGGCTTTACCGACCACCGATATCAAAGGCTTCGCCCTCGGCAACGCGCTGGGCAGCATGGACGGCTACAACGCGACACACAGCCAGATCGCCACCAAAACCAGTACCGCATTGCTGGAAACGTCGCAAAGCGTGTCCGTGGTCACTCGCGAGCAAATGGACGACCAGGGCTCGCAAACCGTCTCGCAGGCGATGCGCTACACCCCCGGCGTGCTGACCAATCCCTACGGCGCCACTCACCGCTACGACTACGTGGCGATGCGCGGTTTCAACGACGGCTCGGTGGATAACATCTACCTCGATGGCCTCAAGTCGATGGGCGACAGCGGCACTTACAGCACCATGCAGGTCGATCCGTATTTCCTTGAGCGCGTGGATATTCTCAAGGGTCCATCCTCGGTGCTGTACGGCCGCAGTTCGCCGGGCGGGTTGGTGGCACTGACCAGCAAAAAGCCGTTGTACGAGGCTTACCATCAGGTCCAGGCCACGGTTGGCACGCAGGGGCAGCGCGGGGTCGGTTTCGACTTCAGCGGCCCGGTCGATGACGAAAAGCGCATCGCCTATCGTCTGATCGGTTTAACGGATCAGTCCGACACCCAATTCGACCACAATAAAGAAAAGCGCTACGCCCTGGCGCCGACCGTCAGCATCGATTTCAATGAAGATACTTCGCTGACCCTGCAGGCTTATCTGCAACATGATCCGGATGGCGGCTACCACGGTGGCGTGCCGGCGGATGGCACGATTCATCAGCGTAATGGCAATCGCATTTCGCCGCATTTCTTCGAGGGCGAGCCGGGCATCGATGGTTATTCGCGTGATCAGCAATCCTTCGGTTATCAGTTCGAACATCGCTTCAACGATGTCTTCACTGCGCGGCAGAACTTCCGTTACCTCGACTCCAAAGTGAACATGGATCAGGTCTACGCCTATGGCTGGACCACACCGACCAGCAACGAGCTGAACCGCTATTACACCGGTGGTGACGAGCGACTGCATGCGTTCATCGTCGACAACATGCTTCAGGCTGAATTTTTCACCGGCGCTACCAAGCACACAGTGCTCATGGGCGCGGACTATCAGCGCCGCAAGACCGTGGTCGACTGGACCAGCGGCGGCCTCGCGCCGATCAACGCGTTCAATCCGGTGTATGGCAACTCGGCGATCGATATGTACGGCGATACCAGCTATCTGCGTCGTCTGGAGCAGACCGGTGTGTATCTGCAAGACCTGATCGAAATGGATAAATGGCGCTTCTCGCTGGGCCTGCGCCAGGACTGGGTCGAGACCTCCGACGAAAACCGCATCGCCGAAGCGGGGCGCCCGGAAGGCACCAAGATCAATGACCGTCGCACCAAACTCACTGGCCGCGCCGGTGCGCTGTATCTGTTCGATAACGGTCTGGCGCCGTACATCAGCTACTCCGAGTCGTTTAACCCGAACTCCTATGCGGACAGCGCCGGTAATCCACTGGCACCTACCGATGGCACGCAGTGGGAAGTCGGCCTGAAGTATCAACCGCCGGGTACTGACAACCTGTTCACCGCGTCGCTGTTCCGTATCGATCAGGAGAACCTGGCAACCAAACTGCCACAGGAAAACTTCTATCGCGCGGTAGGTGCAGTCCGCTCTCAAGGCCTGGAACTTGAAGCGCACATGCAGCTGACCGACAACCTGAAAGTGCTCGGCAGCTATACCTTCACCGATATCGAGTACTCGAAGTCGATGGTCAGTACGCTGAGCACGCCAACCGACGTCATCGAAAACAAGGGCAACTCTCCAACCCAGGCTCCGCGCCATATGGCATCGCTGTGGGCTGACTACAAATTCGACAGCGCAGCACTCGATGGTCTGCGCCTGGGCGGCGGTGTGCGCTATGTCGGCTACAGCTGGGCGGATGCGGAAAATACTTTGAAGGTGCCGTCCTACACATTGTTCGACGCTTCGATTGGCTATGACTTGGGCAAGGTGGGCTTGAAGGGTGTCGACGTACGCTTGAATGCGAACAACCTGACCAACGAGTCCTACGTGGCCTCCTGCGCCAGCCTGAACTTCTGCTACATGGGCGAAGAGCGCAACGTCGCGGCGACGGTCAGTTACCAGTTCTAAGTTTTTGTCCTGTGCATAAAAAAGCCAGCCCCTGAATCTCAGGGGCTGGCTTTGTCGTATCTGAAGGGAAATTTTCATGCGCGCATTTCTGGTTTTGCTGCATCGCTATATAGGTTTGGCCACGGCGGTATTTTTACTCCTGGCCGGAGTCACCGGGAGCATTCTGGCGTTTAACCATGAGCTTGATGAATGGTTGAATCCGCAGTTTTATTCGGCCTCTGCACAGGGGACGCAACTGCCACCGGGCGAGCTGGTTGATACGCTGCAAGCTGCGCATCCGAAGCTGCAGGTCTGGTACATGGAGTATCCGCATGAGGTGGGGCATACCGCATTGCTGGCGGCTGTCGCGCGCAATGATCCGGCGACCGGCAAGCCGTTCGATGAGCGTAATCAGGTGTTCTATCTGGATCCGGTGAGTGCCGAAGAGAAAGGTCGACGGTACTGGGGCGAGTGTTGTTTTCAACGGGAGAATTTTGTCCCGTTCATTCTCGAGTTCCACTACAACCTGACATTGCCGGGGAATTGGGGACTGTGGCTGATGGGCCTGGTTGCCATCGCTTGGGTGATCGATTGTTTTGTCGCGTTATGGCTGACGCTGCCGCGTAGAAAGCCATTCTGGAAGAAATGGTCGACAGCGTGGAAGGTCAAGGGCGGCCATGTCTATCGAATTAACTTCGACCTGCATCGTGCGGGGGGATTGTGGTTGTGGCTATTGTTGCTGCCGATCGCAGTCAGCAGTGTGGCGATGAATTTGCCGAGTCAGGTATTCAAGCCTGTAGTGTCGTTGCTTTCACCGATTGAGCCGAGCGTCTATGAGGCGCGGGGACGAATGCCTCCTGCGGAGTTGGGCGTGACGCAATTGAGTTATCAACAGGCATACGAGAGGGCGTTACAGGAGGGAAAACGATTAGGACTGACGGCGGCAATCGGGGAGTTGTATTACAGCTTTGAGTACAACTTCTACGGCGCAGGGTTTGGACAACACGACACAGAAGCGCATGGCAAATCCTGGTTGTTCTTTCATGGCACGGACGGACGATTATTGGGACAGGAGATCGCAGGGCAAGGCACGCTGGGAGAGCGGTTCTATCGGTTGCAGTTACCGATACACGGTGGACGAATCATTGGCGTTACCGGACAAGTGATGATCGCGGTATTAGGTATTTTGATTGCGGGGCTGTCTGGGACTGGCGTCTACATCTGGTGGCGCAAATGGCAGGCTCGACGTATCAGCAAGGCACGCAAAGCAGTTTGCTGATTGGTTTTTGCAGGCACTGAAATGACAAAACCCCTGTCTGCGTTAGCAGACAGGGGTCTCGGAATTTAATCTTGACGATGACCTACTCTCACATGGGGAAACCCCACACTACCATCGGCGATGCATCGTTTCACTACTGAGTTCGGGATGGGATCAGGTGGTTCCAACGCTCTATGGTCGTCAAGAAATTCTGTATCTGACTCGTCAACACGGTAACAAGCCAGCAAAAACGGTTACTTCTACTAAAACAAAACCCCAACTGCTTTCGCAATTGGGGTTTCGGAATTTAATCTTGACGATGACCTACTCTCACATGGGGAAACCCCACACTACCATCGGCGATGCATCGTTTCACTGCTGAGTTCGGGATGGGATCAGGTGGTTCCAACGCTCTATGGTCGTCAAGAAATTCGGGTACCGAATCGTGGCCAGATGGCCTCGCTTCAGCAAATTGGGTATGTGATAGCTTTCGGTGTTTGTGAACATCGAACTTTCGGTTCGTTTCGTCTTCACACACCGCAATCTGGTCTCTTTCGCTTTTCAGCTCGGAGCATGCAAATTGCTTGGGTGTTATATGGTCAAGCCTCACGGGCAATTAGTATTGGTTAGCTCAACGCCTCACAGCGCTTACACACCCAACCTATCAACGTCGTAGTCTTCGACGGCCCTTCAGGGAACTCAAGGTTCCAGTGAGATCTCATCTTGAGGCAAGTTTCCCGCTTAGATGCTTTCAGCGGTTATCTTTCCCGAACATAGCTACCCGGCAATGCCACTGGCGTGACAACCGGAACACCAGAGGTTCGTCCACTCCGGTCCTCTCGTACTAGGAGCAGCCCCTCTCAAATCTCAAACGTCCACGGCAGATAGGGACCGAACTGTCTCACGACGTTCTAAACCCAGCTCGCGTACCACTTTAAATGGCGAACAGCCATACCCTTGGGACCGGCTTCAGCCCCAGGATGTGATGAGCCGACATCGAGGTGCCAAACACCGCCGTCGATATGAACTCTTGGGCGGTATCAGCCTGTTATCCCCGGAGTACCTTTTATCCGTTGAGCGATGGCCCTTCCATACAGAACCACCGGATCACTAAGACCTACTTTCGTACCTGCTCGACGTGTCTGTCTCGCAGTCAAGCGCGCTTTTGCCTTTATACTCTACGACCGATTTCCGACCGGTCTGAGCGCACCTTCGTACTCCTCCGTTACTCTTTAGGAGGAGACCGCCCCAGTCAAACTACCCACCATACACTGTCCTCGATCCGGATAACGGACCTGAGTTAGAACCTCAAAGTTGCCAGGGTGGTATTTCAAGGTTGGCTCCACGCGAACTGGCGTCCACGCTTCAAAGCCTCCCACCTATCCTACACAAGCAAATTCAAAGTCCAGTGCAAAGCTATAGTAAAGGTTCACGGGGTCTTTCCGTCTAGCCGCGGATACACTGCATCTTCACAGCGATTTCAATTTCACTGAGTCTCGGGTGGAGACAGCGCCGCCATCGTTACGCCATTCGTGCAGGTCGGAACTTACCCGACAAGGAATTTCGCTACCTTAGGACCGTTATAGTTACGGCCGCCGTTTACCGGGGCTTCGATCAAGAGCTTCGCGTTAGCTAACCCCATCAATTAACCTTCCGGCACCGGGCAGGCGTCACACCCTATACGTCCACTTTCGTGTTTGCAGAGTGCTGTGTTTTTAATAAACAGTCGCAGCGGCCTGGTATCTTCGACCGGCATGAGCTTACGGAGCAAGTCCTTCACCCTCACCGGCGCACCTTCTCCCGA